>NZ_CP049015.1:4338051-4647912 GCF_011064845.1 Citrobacter freundii ATCC 8090 = MTCC 1658 = NBRC 12681
ACAGATATATTGTCAGTTAAAGATGCTGAGATTCAACCCAGCATATATGATAGCTCGTTTAAAGTATATCCAACTGTTATCAATACTGCTTCTGCATCATTAACTCCGGGCCGCTACCAGGCTGATTTGACAATTAACATCACCTATTACTAAACATTGTTCTGTTTACGGGGAACTAAATGCAAATGTCATTTCATAGCAATGATTCAATTGACAGTTATATCCATAAAATGGACAAACTATTAAATAAAGAAATCAACAAGGAATGGCGAGTCATTGAATCAGTGTGTGTTGATGAGGGAGAATATCTTCTTATCCTTGAAAGTAACATGCAAAAAATCATGGCGCGGGTATTATCAACTCACGCACCTAATCCCATGGATATTTTATCACCAACATCGAGGAAACTATATACTATTAACAACATTAGCCAGCAGATGCTCAGATTTATTAGTGCAATAGAGTTAAATTATAATGAATGGTGCACATTAACGCGATGACTAACTATATATTATTAGGCTATGAATTTTAACGAAAGTCTGAAACCGTTCGACTTGAGATAATATGAACAGACAACATTTTATGTGCCCTATTCTTTTTGGCACAATGATACTGCTTTCCGGATGTACGATATTGCCAGGACAAGGGCTCCCTGTTCAGGGGAAAAATGGCACTGGTTTGCCGCACAATCGTGATGCACTGAATGACAGGATCAATATTATTATGCTGACTCCCGGACTTGTCGACACACTGCGTCCGGCTAATATCGTTTCTCGTCCAAACCCTCAATTAGAAAAACAGTTGCTGTCTTATAACTATCGTATCGGTGTGGGTGATGTCTTAATGGTTACCGTCTGGGATCATCCGGAGCTGACTACGCCAGCGGGCCAATATCGTAGTGCCAGTGATACTGGCAACTGGGTCAGTGCTGACGGCACTATTTTTTATCCTTACGTCGGGCGCCTGCATGTGGCAGGTAAAACCTTAAATGAAGTTCGCGACGCCATATCTACCCGCCTGAATGCATTTATAGAGAACCCACAGGTAGATGTCAGTATTGCCGCCTTCCGCTCACAGAAAATATACGTTACAGGCGAAGTGATGCGTTCAGGTGTGCTACCTGTTACCAATATTCCACTTACAGTAATGGATGCAGTCAACGCTGCAGGTGGTCTGACTGCAGACGCCGACTGGCGAAATGTCACTCTCACCCATAATGGACAGAAATCTCACCTTTCTTTATATGCACTATTACAGCGCGGTGATCTGACGCAAAACCGTCTGCTTCATCCTGGTGACATTTTATTTATACCCCGTAATGATGATTTGAAAGTTTTTGTCATGGGTGAGGTCGGCAGACAAGCCACCCTCAAAATGGACAGAAGTGGAATGACGCTGGCAGAAGCGCTGGGAAATGCCGAAGGCATGAAGCAAGAGAGC
Organism: Citrobacter freundii ATCC 8090 = MTCC 1658 = NBRC 12681; assembly: GCF_011064845.1. Classification (NCBI taxonomy): domain Bacteria; kingdom Pseudomonadati; phylum Pseudomonadota; class Gammaproteobacteria; order Enterobacterales; family Enterobacteriaceae; genus Citrobacter; species Citrobacter freundii. The sequence goes on from NZ_CP049015.1 coordinate 4,339,492, forward strand.
TCAGATGCAACCGGTATTTTCGTGATTCGGGCGTTAAAAGGAAAGCCCGATGGCAAAATAGCCAACATTTATCAACTGGATGCTCAGGATGCTTCCGCAATGGTACTCAGTACCGAATTCCAGTTGGAACCATACGATATCGTCTACGTAACGACAGCGCCTCTGGCACGCTGGAATCGGGTTATATCACAGTTACTGCCCACCATTGTTGGTGTGCGCGATTTGACTGAAACCACGCGGTATATCAGAACATGGGCCCGATAAATTTCACATCGATATTGGTGCTGTGTACTGGGAACATTTGCCGTTCGGTCATTGCAGAACGCTTACTATGCCAATTTTTGCCACCAACAATTTCTGTCACCTCTGCCGGGATCCATGCCCATCATGGGCATCCGGCGGAAAACATGAGCGCGGCAGTGGCGTTCGAACATGGCGTGTCACTGAGCGGACACATCGCGAGAAATGTCACCCTGGAAATGCTACGTGACTCCGGGCTTATCCTGGCGATGGAACCAAAGCATATTGCGTTTGTTACATCAATGGCGCCAGAAGCCAGAGGCAAAACATTATTATTCAGCTATTGGTCCAGTAAACAAGCAATCCCCGACCCTTATCGAAAAAGTCATGATGTTTATGAGTATGTGTTTCAACAACTGGAACTGGGTGCACAAAGATGGGCCCAGCATCTGGTGTAAAAAAGGACAGTTTAATCTTGAATGAGAATTCGAAATATCCGTGCACTTCCTCGGCGGAAAAAGAATTGGATCTTATCCAGCTACTGCATATTTTATTTTTGCAATGGAAAATAATCCTCTGCATAACCATCGCCTTTACCCTGGCTGCATCACTATACACTTTTTTATCTCCCACGGTGTATCAAGCAGATGCCCTAATTCAGGTTGAGCAAAAGCAAAATCAGGCAATTTTGAACCGCTTGAAGAATATTTTACCAACCGACACATCTGCTGTATCAGCTGAAATTGAGTTGCTTAAATCACGAATGATTCTGGGAAAAACAGTTGATGGCCTTAATCTAAGAATACAATCGGAACAAATTTATTTTCCTGTCACAGGATACCTCTGGGCTAAGCTGAAGGGAGAATCATCAGCAGAAATTACAATACAAGATCTCAGTTTGCCGCAGACTAACGATCAAAACTCGGAGGTTATTCTTACAGTGCAAGAGAAGGGATTATTTCATCTACAAGGAACAAACTTTTCTTTAGAAGGTAAGGTTGGAGAGCGACTGAAGAAAGAGAATATCATCATTGAAGTTAGCAACATACATGCTGTCCCTGGCTCTCGATTCAAGCTCCGTAAAATAAGTAAACTGGAAGCTATTAGCAATTTGCAACTGCAAATTGACGTGTCCCAACAGGGTAAAGAGAGCGGAATGATCGCACTTCGTATCACGGGACATAACCCAAATGAAATCGCACGCATTCTCGATACGGTAATGAACAACTACGTTCAGCAGAATATCAATCGTCAGGCGGCCCGCGACGCCAACAGCCTGGCTTTTTTACAACGCCAGTTGCCGAAAGTGCAGTCTGAACTGGATGATGCTGAAAGCAAACTTAACGTTTACCGACAGCAACAGGATTCTGTTGATCTCAATTTGGAAGCAAAAACGGTACTTGAACAGATGGTGAACGTAGAGAACCAACTCAACGCGTTAACCTTCCGGGAAGCAGAGATCTCGCAACTTTATAAGAAAAGCCACCCAGCCTACCGCGCATTACTCGATAAACGCCAAACGTTGGTGCAGGAAAAGGACAAACTTAACCAGCGTATATCTGCAATGCCATCCACTCAACAAGAAGTTCTGAAGTTGAGCCGTGATGTTGAAACAGGAAGAGAGATCTATTTACAGCTTCTAAGCCGTCAGCAGGAACTCAACATCTCCCGCTCCAGCAACGTGGGGAATGTACGCATTATCGATCCCGCAGTGACCTGGCCTTCACCTGTCAAACCTAAAAAAGCATTGATTATCATGCTTGGGACGATGCTTGGTCTGATCAGTTCATCGGGTCTGGCTATTGCTCGCGTAGCCCTGCGTCGTGGGATCGAATCATCAGAAACATTAGAAAATGCGGGAGTTCATGTGCTGGCAACTGTGCCGGTGTCTAAATCTCTGGAAAAAAAATATCGGCATCAGCAAAGGTCTTCAATCGTTAACTTCTTCCGACGAGATACGTCGCCACGATTTTGTCTGGCATTTGAAGAACCAGCTGATATTTCCATAGAAGCTGTTCGCGGATTGCGTACCACACTGCATTTTATCATGAAGGAGACACCGAACAGAGTGCTGATGATTTCTGGCGCAACAATGGGATGTGGTAAAACATTTATCAGCAGCAGCCTTGCGGCTGTTATTGCTCAGTCCGGCCAGCGCGTACTTTTTATTGATGCCGATATGCGGCGTGGATACACCCATATTTTATTCAACGTTGAGAACAAAAATGGCCTCTCTGATTTTCTAAGTGGAAACACAACATTAACGGAAAGTATTCAATATTGCCTGAAAGGCCAATTCGACATACTTACCCGTGGAACATTACTTTCTAGTCCTGTGGATCTTCTGGCGAACGAGCGATTTAAGCAGCTATTGAAATGGGCAAACAATGAATATGACATGGTGATCGTCGACAGCCCTCCAGTTCTCGCGGTTGCGGATGCAATCATCGCTGGGTACGAGGCAGGAACTTGTCTGGTAGTTACGCGCGCAAATCAGGATAGCTTGCAACAGGTGAACCGATGCCTGCGAAAATTTGAGCAAAATGGAATAAACGTGAAAGGCGTTATTCTTAATGGTATCACACGGGAAGATGCAAATTACTACGCATATGAATACACCACATCTTAGTGCCGTCTCAATAGAAATATGCTGTTCGTTCTAATGCAAAATCTATTATTTTCACACATTTATACTAACGATATGAGAGCAAACATGATACAAAAAATATTATCCTTTGTTGTTCTGGCATTCTGTACCTTTAGCGTTAGCGCTTTTCCTGTAGCGGAAGGTCAACAATATTCACGAATGGGAAGACCAGTTAAAGAAGCACCTATGGTAGTCGAGTTTTTTTCGTTCTATTGTCCACCCTGCATGGCATTTTCTCGTGAATATAAAGTGAGTGAGGCCATAAACCAGGTACTACCTGAAGGGACAAAAGTTGAAAAGTACCATGTTGGCGCAATGGGTAGTCTGGGACAAAATCTGACAACAGCGTGGTCGGTTGCAATGGCATTAGGAGTAACAGATAAGGTTGAGCATCCTCTATTTATTGCCGTACAGGATAAAAAATCTTTGCGCAATGAAGAAGATATTCGCCAGGTATTTATTGACGCAGGAATTTCAGCCACAGAATACGATGCAGCAAAACACAGTTTTGTGGTTAAAGCGCTAACACAAAAACAGATACACGCCGCCCAAAGTTTTGAGGTTCAAGGAACACCATCATTCTATGTTAATGGTAAATACATTTTAAATAACAATGGGACAGGAGAAACGTCTCCAGATAAGTATGGCGCTACCGTTGCTCAAATCGTGAAGGCTTTGCTTTTGGGCAAAGAATAGTGATAACAAAAGATACGACAGATTCGCAATTCTATGTTGTATCTTTTTGCTAACCCTGATCAATCTGCAACAAAACTGTATTAGTCGAAAGAGAAAAATTCATGACCACACCGAAGCTATAATATTATAGCTCTTATAACTAATTCTATAGCTCAAACTTAAATCCCCTTAATTTTGCATGTATTATAATAACCATAAAATCTCGAATTTATATTAATCAATCATCAATTAACAATGAATAAATTAGCAGGCGAGCTCATGGCTGTATTATTTATATCACACTTTACATTGCGTAAAACAGCAAGGAAAAAATCATACTGGACGAAAGTGCGTTAATAATGGTATCTAATACTATGAGCATCAATAATTGGAAAAATCTAATCAATACTCACACCCGTCATTTATTACTAAATAAATTTCATGAAAAAAATTTATTTTTGGCATTATTTAAATTAAAATTTGTTTAGCCAGGAGCCTATGAAAAAGAAATTTCTTGCTGATATCATCCATTGGATCGAGGATAACATCGACGAAAAGATCTGTAGCTCAACACTTGAGAATATTAGTGGATATACTATTAGACACTTATCAAACATATTTATGCAGTATACAAACCTAACTCCAGCAAAATATATTAGACAACGAAAACTTTGTCGCGCTGCTTTTTTACTACGATTAACAAACCTCAAGATAATGGATATCGCATATCAATTGAAATTCGATTCCCAGCAATCCTTCAGCAGAGAGTTCAGTAAATTATTCGGATATTCACCTCGCCAGTATCGAAAATCCAGAGAGTGGGATTTTAAATCTTTACAACTTCCAATTCAGCCAGAAAATGTACCTGAAATAAAATTCGAGTATTGCATTTTAGAATCAAAAAAATATCATGGATACCGCTTTAGCTTTGAGCAGAAAATGTATTTCATTAGAGAAAATGAAACCATCATCAGATATCAAAAGATCATTGATATCATGAGGAAATATCATTCAGATTTATTTATAAGCAGCACTTTTTCTCCTCACGCTCAGAAAGATCGCCATTTGATCGTTAACTCATTCTTAGGTTTTCACGCTAAAAATGATCTTTTGATATCAACAGATGAGGAATTCACATCTGAAGATGGTAAGTATATAAAATTTTCATTTAATGGCAGCCTCAATGAATATATATATTTCCCAAGGAGCGTTTATTATTATTTACTTCCTAAACTTAGATTGAAAAGACGAGAGGGATCAGACATTGAGATTTTAAAATATATAGATACAGCATGTCCAGGTACAATATCTTGTGATTATTTTATCCCTGTAGTATAGCTAAAAACAGAAGAGGTTATTTAATGCTTAAACAATACATTATGGATATTGTCAGAAGCTATGGTTTTATAGAATGTGCTGATATATTATTCTTTTTGAAATATCTGAATAATGAAAAAGTTGAGCAAGCATCTTTATCATGGATTTCAGCGAAACTCAATGAGTGTCTGGTTAATCATGATGATGGTAAAGATTATTTTATAGCATTACGGAAACTAAGAAACGATATAATAAAATTTGACACATCACACTTAATTAAGTATGAAAAATAAAGTTAGAAAAGGGAAATTATTTATTGTCATACCAAATTACTATTATACAAAATAAAAAACTACCGAAGCGGGGTTTTATAAAGAGTGAAGCTGACCGATAAGGCGGCTTCGTTCAACCATACGTCAGGCATCTGCGGCGCTGGAGTTGTCTTGTGTCGCAGACTGTATCGCAGTTTGTATCACAACGATAGCCCTGAAATTTACTTACTATCGCTCGTATCGAAAGTCTTGGTGTAAGGACTGAATCGCCACGGGTTTAACAGACACCTCAGAGTCATTTAAGATGGCTTAAAGAGAGGTGCCCATGAGCGGTAAGCGTTATCCCGAAGAGTTTAAAACTGAAGCAGTCAAACAGGTTGTTGATCGCGGTTATTCTGTTGCCAGCGTTGCAACACGTCTCGATATCACCACCCACAGCCTTTACGCCTTGTAGTGGTTTACTGAATTTGGCCACCTGAACAGAGGTGATATGCTCACCTCAGAACATTACAGGTGCCTCAATGAAAAAAAGAAATTTCAGCGCAGAGTTTAAACGTGAATCCGCTCAACTGGTCCTTGATCAGAACTACACCGTTGCAGCTGCGGCCAGTGCTATGGATGTGGGTCTTTCTACCATGACGCGATGGGTAAAGCAGTTGCGGGATGAACGACAGGGCAAAATACCTAAAGCCTCCCCTATAACCCCGGAACAGATTGAAATACGTGAGCTGAAGAAAAAGCTACAACGCATTGAAATGGAAAACGACATATTAAAAAAGGCTACCGCGCTCTTGATGTCAGACTCCCTGAACAATTCTCGTTAATCGGGAAACTCAGAGCGCAGTATCCTGTGGTCACACTCTGCCACGTGTTCGGGGTTCATCGCAGTAGCTACAAATACTGGGAGAAAAGCGCCGAAAAGCCAGACGGCTGGCGAGCTGTGTTACGCAGCCAGGTTCGGGAGCTGCATAACATCAGCCATGGCTCTGCTGGCGCAAGAAGTATCGCCATTATGGCAACCCTGAGAGGCTTCAGAATGGGACGCTGGCTTGCTGGCAGGCTCATGAAAGAACTGGGGCTGGTGAGTTGTCAGCAGCCTACCCACCGGTATAAACGTGTTGGTCATGAACACATCGCTATCCCGAATCGCCTTGAGCGACAGTTCGCAGTGACAGAACCTAACCAGGTGTGGTGCGGCGATGTGACGTACATCTGGACAGGCAAGCGTTGGGCTTACCTTGCAGTTGTTCTCGATCTGTTCGCAAGGAAACCAGTGGGCTGGGCAATGTCATTCTCGCCGGATAGCAAGCTGACCATCAGAGCGCTGGAAATGGCGTGGGAAGCTCGCGGTAAACCAGTCGGAGTGATGTTCCACAGTGACCAGGGTAGCCACTATACAAGCAGGCAGTTCCGGCAGTTACTGTGGCGTTGCCAGATCAGGCAGAGTATGAGCCGACGTGGAAACTGTTGGGACAACAGCCCGATGGAACGCTTCTTCCGTAGTCTGAAAAACGAGTGGGTGCCAGTGACAGGTTATATAAACTTTAGCGATGCTGCTCATGCGATCACAGACTATATCGTCGGGTATTACAGCTCGCTAAGGCCGCATGACTATAACGGTGGGTTGCCCCCAAACGAATCGGAAAACCGATACTGGAAAAACTCTAAAGCCGTGGCCAGTTTTAGTTGACCACTACAGTCGCATAGAGTTAACGATCTGGCGATAATCAGAATGCCGTTGCTCCATAAAGGCTATATGTGCATCGCAGTAATGTCTCAAGAGAAGGTCGTACTCTGAGGCCAAATAATCGATTTCATCCTCCATGCCCGTAAGATCAAACTGGCTACCAAGTTGCTCTATGACTGAATCTGTCGACAGCGGTTCAACATCTTGTTTAAAGGTTCCATCAAGTAGTAATCCAAAATCACACGCATTACGTTTTTCACGAGCCAATGAACCGGATTCTCGCAGGGTACTACGTACAGTTGTGGGAATTTTTTTTGCTGCGGCGTAAAAACCTGCCTGAATTTTAAGCAAATAACGATCAATATCGTCTTGTTCTAACTTTTTCATTTTCTGCACTATGTCCAATAGTTGGGCTGGATCCATCTTGGACGATTTTACAAAAGAAATGAACATCGAGAGACGGGAAGATATAAATCTTGCTCTACTGGCTGAATCGCAGCCCAGCGACACACGAAAGAAACCGCCTGAAGGCAGTCTAAAATGAAGGCTGTAACGGTTGCCACGCTTTAGGATATTCGGGATGGAACAGCCGTTGGTGTGCCTCGTCTGTATCACAGTCTGTGTCACATTTTCACCTATTAAGGCCTGAGACACACCAACGTATTGTTTTTGAATGAGTTGAAGCTGACCGATAAGCCGGGTTCTGTCGTGGACAGTCATTCATCTAGGCCAGCAATCGCTCACTGGCTCAAGCAGCCTACCCGGGTTCAGTACGGGCCGTACCTTGTGAACCCCTATTTGGCCTTGCTCCGGGTGGAGTTTACCGTGCCACGGACTGTTACCAGCCGCGCGGTGCGCTCTTACCGCACCCTTTCACCCTTACCTGATCCCACTTACGTGGGCCATCGGCGGTTTGCTCTCTGTTGCACTGGTCGTGGGTTTCCCCCCCAGGCGTTACCTGGCACCCTGCCCTATGGAGCCCGGACTTTCCTCCCCTCCGCCCGTCTCCCCCGAAGAGGACGACGACGAAGCGGCGACTGTCTGGTCAGCTTCGGCGCGCAGTATAGAGGGTTTGCGGGGTAATGTCACCCCGCACTGCGCATTCCTATCGCTAACGTGGCGGCGATGTTTCTTGAGGCGCGATAAATATTATCAAATGCCCCACGGAAGGCCTCTTCCAGCGTGCTGATGCTGGTCAATACGCTAAACACCGCATCGATACCATATTGATGCACCACTTCCACATCGCGCGTCAGGCTGCCGCCAATACCAATTACCGGTTTGTGGTATTTCTTCGCGACATTCGCCACGCCAACCGGCACTTTGCCGTGAATACTCTGGCTGTCGATGCGTCCTTCGCCGGTCACCACCAGCGTACAGTCGTGAATATGCTCTTCCAGATTGAGGGCCTGAGTCACAATCTCTATCCCACTGCGCAGCTCCGCGCCTAAAAATGCCATTAACGCGGCGCCCATACCACCGGCAGCCCCCGCCCCGGGAACATCCTTCACGTCTACCCGCAGCGATTTTTTAATGATGTCGGCGTAGTGAGACAAATTTCGGTCCAGTTCGAGAATGCGTTCTTCCGTCGCCCCTTTCTGCGGGCCGAAGATGCGCGAAGCGCCAGTATCACCTGTGAGCGGATTGGTCACATCGCAGGCCACGCGAATGGAGCAGGTTTTTAATCGCGGATCCAAACCGGAAATGTCGATGCTGTTGAGGCTCATCAGACTGCCGCCCCCGTAGCCAATCTCTGTCCCGTTAGCGTCGCAAAGTTTCGCGCCCAGAGCCTGCACCATACCCGCGCCGCCGTCGTTGGTTGCACTACCGCCAATGCCGATAATAATGCTCTGCGCCCCGCTATCCAGCGCCTGCAAAATCAATTCCCCGGTACCACGTGACGTGGTGACTAACGGGTTACGCTTATCAGGAGGTACTAACGCCAGACCACTGGCTGCCGCCATTTCGATAAACGCAGTTTTACCATCTCCGGACATGCCCCAGCAGGCATTCACTTTTTCGCCCAGCGGCCCCGTTACCCACGCGGAATATTCACTCCCTTGCGTGGCGGCAATCATGGCTTCGACCGTTCCTTCGCCGCCGTCGGCCACCGGAACTGAAACATATTGCGCATCGGGAAATATTTCCCGAAATCCTTTTTCTATTGCCTGAGCGACCTCAGTGGCAGATAGACTTTCTTTATAAGAGTCTGGGGCAATTACGATTTTCATAGTTATGTAGCCTGACTGTGCCGCGCAAGGCAAGAAATACAGGGCGCACATCCGCGCCCTTCTTGTTAGCGTGTGACTTCCACTTTCGCCAGTTTTTCGTAGTAGCATGCGAGCGCGCTGTGATCGGCGGTGCCCAGCCCATCTGCGCGAAGCGCCTGCATCATCTCCATGACTGCAGCAGTCAGCGGCAACTGCGCGCCGACCCCATGAGAAGTGTCCAGCGCATTCGCCAAATCTTTGATATGCAGGTCAATACGGAAACCTGGCTTAAAGTTGCGGTCCATGACCATCGGCGCTTTCGCGTCCAGCACGGTGCTTCCGGCCAGTCCGCCACGGATCGCCTGATACACCAGATCCGGGTTCACACCCGCCTTGGTCGCCAGCGTCAGCGCTTCAGACATCGCCGCAATGTTCAGCGCTACAATCACCTGGTTCGCCAGCTTAGTGACGTTACCCGCGCCAATGTCGCCGGTATGTACCACTGAGCCAGCCATCGCTTTCAGCAGATCGTAATACTTGTCGAAAATCGCTTTATCGCCGCCGACCATTACCGACAACGTACCATCAATCGCTTTTGGCTCGCCGCCGCTGACCGGCGCATCCAGCATATCCACGCCTTTCGCTTTCAGCGCGTCGCTAATTTCACGGCTGGCCAACGGTGCAATGGAGCTCATGTCGATAAGCACTGTGCCCGGTTTCGCCCCTTCAATAATACCGCCTTCACCCAGCGCCACTTCCTTAACATGCGGCGAGTTCGGCAGCATGGTGATGATCACGTCGCACTGCTCAGCAATATCTTTCGCCGTGGCGGCGGTTTCTGCACCAGCGGCAATGACTTCCGCAATGGATTCCGGGTTACGGTCAGCAACCACCAACGAGTAACCTGCCTTGAGGAGGTTTTTACTCATTGGTTTACCCATAATACCGAGGCCAATAAAACCAACTTTCATTGTCATGTCTTTATCTCTCTCTACTGTCGATGGTGGTTATTTCTTAAAAGAATCAGCCAGTTTCTGCGTGGCTGAACGGAACACGCCAAGGTCGCTGCCAACAGCAACAAAGGTCGCGCCCCATTCCAGATAACGACGCGCATCCGCCTCTACCGGCGCCAGAATTCCGCTTGGTTTGCCATGTGCTTTCGCGCGGGCAAAAATGTGCTGGATAGCTTTCTGCACATCAGGATGTGACGCATTGCCGAGATGGCCTAGCGCCGCAGCCAGATCGCTTGGGCCGACGAAGACACCGTCTACACCTTCGGTCGCCGCGATGGCGTCAACGTTATCAACGCCCTGCTGACTTTCGATCTGCACGATGATGGTGATGTTCTTATTCGATTGCGCAAAGTAGTCCGGTACGGTGCCAAACATATTGGCGCGATGGGAGACGGACACGCCGCGAATACCTTCCGGCGGATAGCGGGTCGACGCCACGGCGTTCACCGCCTCTTCTTGTGTCTCAACGAACGGGATCAGGAAGTTGTAAAACCCAATATCCAGCAGGCGCTTGATAATCACCGGCTCGTTGGTCGGCACGCGTACGACCGGCGCGCTGGCGCTGCCTTTCAGCGCCATCAATTGCGGGATAAACGTCGAGATATCGTTCGGCGCGTGTTCGCCATCCAGTACCAGCCAGTCAAAACCCGCCAGGCCTAAAACTTCGGTACTGATTGGGCTGGCCAATGCAGACCAGCAGCCAATCTGAATCTGTTGCGCCGCGAGGGCCGCTTTAAACTTATTCGGGAAAATCGTGTTATTCATCGCCTATACCTTTGTTTATTTCTGCAATTCCATACGTTTAATGTCACCGACAATAAACAGGTAGCAAACCATTGCCATCAGCGCCGAACACCCTACAAACATCAGCGCAGCATTAAATGAGTGCAGCTCGCTCACCAGATAACCAATCACCAGCGGGGTGACGATAGAGGCTACGTTGCCAAATACGTTAAATACCCCACCGCACAGACCAACGATTTCTTTCGGCGCGGTATCGGAAATCACCGGCCAACCCAGCGCGCCGAAGCCTTTGCCGAAGAACGCCAGCGCCATCAGCGCAACCACCAGAGTGGTGTTATCGGTGTAGTTACACAGAATAATGGTCGACGCGAGCAACATTCCGAGCACAATCGGCAGCTTACGTGCCAGGGTGATGCTGAAGCCACGTTTAATCAGATAATCAGAGAACACACCGCCGAGCACGCCACCGGCAAATCCGCACAGCGCAGGAATCGACGCCACCAGACCGACTTTCAGGATCGACATGCCTTTTTCCTGTACCAGGTAAATCGGGAACCAGGTAAGGAAAAACCAGGTGATAGTGTTGATAAAATACTGTCCGAAGAACACGCCAAGCATCATGCGGTTTGTCAGCAACTGCTTGATATAATGCAGTTTAGGACCACCTGATTTCACATCGCCGGGCTTTTTATGGTCCATATCCACGACCGCGCCGTTTTCAGAGATAAACTTCAGCTCTTCCTGCGACATACGCGGGTGATCGGTTGGGTTATGAATAAACTTTACCCACAGGCCGGTGAGCACAAAACCGATAACGCCCATCACGGTAAAGACGTGCTCCCAGCCCCAGGCAAAGGTCAGCCAGCCCAGCAGCGGCGAAAACAGCGCCAGGGAGAAATATTGTGCGGAGTTAAAAATCGCAGATGCCGTACCGCGCTCTTTCGTCGGGAACCAGGCGGCCACAATACGGGCGTTCGCCGGGAAGGACGGCGCTTCCGAGAAGCCCAGCATGAAACGCATGATGAACATTGAAATACCCGCCCAGGCCAGCGGGAACATATCGACAAAACCCTGCAGAAAGGTGAACAGCGACCAGAAGAACAGACTGTAAGTGTAGACTTTCTTCGAACCGAACTTATCCAGCAGCCAGCCGCCAGGGATTTGCATCAACAGGTAAGCCCAACCGAAGGCGGAGAAAATGTAACCCATTGAAATGGCACTGAGCTGCAACTCTTTCGCCACTTCCGTGCCGGCAATAGATAGCGTGGCACGGTCCGCATAGTTAACGGCGGTAACAATAAATATTATTAGCAATATTAAGTAACGGGTGTGCGTACCTTTCTTTTTCTCGACAACTGTATCCAGTATCATTCTAATTACCTCGGGTACATAAAAGTTTTTATTATTATTTGGCAGATATCCCTGGTGATAAATTACCGATAATAAAAACGTATAATAATTTATCAGACGCAATGAAACCGTGATTTAGTATAATCAGCAGTGCAACGTTAATCATTGTGCAAGCGCTCATTAAATATGCGTTATGAAAATAATGTTTTGGGCATATGCACACATACATGGGCGCTAATCCACACATTTACGTATTGCTACCCCTGCTGGTGCGGTCTTGCTGAGTTTAAGTGATCATTGTCACATTCTTCACGATAAACTCCTGACATTCTTATTTCACGATACCGAATCTTTATTACTGAAAATGAGATTCAAAATATAAATATCCACACTATTATCACCACTTGTTGGAGAATACTGGACAATGGCCGACATCGAAATTAGACAAGAATCGCCAACGGCGTTTTATATTAAAGTTCACGAAACAGATAATGTGGCGATAATTGTCAATGACAATGGCCTGAAAGCCGGAACGCGTTTTCCGGACGGACTGGAACTCATTGAACATATTCCCCAGGGTCATAAAGTGGCGCTCGTGGATATTCCTGTTCATGGCGAAATCGTGCGTTATGGCGAAGTGATAGGCTATGCCGTTCGCGACATCCCACGCGGCAGCTGGATTGATGAATCAATGGTTGAGCTGCCCAAGGCTCCGCCGCTGGAGACGCTGCCGCTGGCAACTAAAGTGCCTGAGCCGCTGCCGCCTCTCGAGGGTTATACCTTCGAAGGTTACCGCAATGTTGACGGTAGCGTTGGCACCAAGAATCTGCTCGGCATCTCCACCAGCGTGCACTGCGTGGCGGGCGTGGTGGACTATGTAGTGAAAATCATTGAACGCGACCTGCTGCCCAAATACCCGAATGTTGACGGTGTGGTGGGGCTCAATCATCTGTACGGTTGCGGCGTGGCGATTAACGCTCCAGCCGCCATCGTGCCCATTCGAACTATTCATAATATTGCGCTGAACCCTAACTTTGGCGGTGAGGTAATGGTCATTGGCCTCGGCTGTGAAAAACTGCAGCCAGAGCGCCTGCTGGAAGGTACGCACGATGTAAAAAGCATTCCGGTCGACAGCGCCAGCATCGTCAGCCTGCAGGATGAAAAACACGTCGGCTTTCAATCAATGGTTGCCGATATTTTGCAGGTGGCCGAACACCATCTGGCAAAGCTCAATCAGCGCCAGCGTGAAACCTGCCCGGCATCAGAACTGGTGGTCGGCATGCAGTGCGGCGGCAGCGATGCGTTTTCCGGCGTGACGGCCAATCCAGCGGTAGGTTATGCCTCCGACCTGTTAGTACGCTGTGGCGCGACAGTGATGTTCTCCGAAGTCACCGAAGTACGCGATGCCATCCACCTTCTGACCCCGCGCGCGATTAACGAAGAGGTTGGTAAACGCCTGCTCGAGGAGATGGCCTGGTACGACAACTACCTGGATATGGGCAAGACTGACCGGAGCGCCAACCCATCACCGGGCAACAAGAAAGGCGGTCTGGCAAACGTGGTGGAAAAAGCACTGGGTTCTATTGCGAAGTCGGGCAAGAGCGCGATTGTCGAAGTCTTGTCGCCGGGACAGCGTCCAACCAAACGTGGCCTGATTTACGCTGCCACCCCCGCCAGCGATTTTGTCTGCGGTACGCAACAGGTTGCTTCCGGGATCACAGTACAAGTCTTTACCACCGGTCGCGGTACGCCGTATGGCCTGATGGCCGTGCCGGTGATTAAAATGGCGACACGCACGGAGTTGGCCAATCGTTGGTTTGACCTGATGGACATCAACGCCGGTACCATCGCTACCGGAGAAGAAACCATTGAAGACGTGGGTCTGAAACTGTTCGAGTTTATTCTCGACGTCGCCAGCGGACGTAAGAAAACCTTCTCAGATCAGTGGGGACTGCATAACCAACTGGCGGTGTTTAACCCGGCGCCAGTGACCTGATTATCGAAACGAAAGCCAACGAAAAAACGGGGATTTGTCCCCGTTTTTAATGTCGATGCTTTAACAAATAAAGTGATAACGTTCGCATTTTAAGAGGTTTTTTTAAACATCTGTTTTTTTCGATTCAAACCTGCCAAATGAACCTAACGATATGAAATTAAAAGAAATAATACCACCATTGTTTTACGTTATATTTTCGTTTTGATAAAAGAGAAACCTACCGAAAGACGACCTTGTTTTAATGCGATAATCCCCTCTTTTTTACTGCTTTGACTTTCTCCGGTGTAAAACAGATTATTCATAGGCTGCTGTAATTTACCTCATAAGCATTCTGACCTGAATAAAGAGGGAAGTTATGTATACCCTGAATAAAAATAATGTCGCATTGGCTTGTCTTATTTCCTGTTTACTGGCAACTCCTGTCTTCGCGAGTGCTGAAGGCCAGTCGGACGCAAAGCCTGTTAAATTACGCTACACGTTATGGGACCGCAATCAACTCCCTGGCGAACAACAGCTCGTTAATGAATTTGAAAAAGACAACCCCGGAATTAAGGTCGAAATTGAACTAACTCCTTATGACCAGTATTTTATCAAACTCAGTTCAGCAGTCGGTGGAAATGTAGCACCGGATGTATTCTGGATGAACATGCCTAATTTCCAGCAATATGTGAAAAATGGCATGCTGGAACCACTGAGTAATTATCTGAAAGATAAATCAGCGCCGAAACTGGATGATTTTGTTAAAAGCTCAGTCGATGCCTACCAATACCAGTCGCAACAATATGCCATCCCAAGGGATATTGATGCAATTGCCGTCTGGTACAATAAAAAAATGTTCGATCAGGCTGGTGTGAGCTATCCCGATAACAACTGGACATGGGACGATTTAAAACAAAAATCAGAGCAGTTGCGTAAAGGGCTGGATAAACAGTCTTATCCACTGGCAATGGAATTCAGCAGCGGACAGGATAGTTACTTTAACCTGCTATTACAGGCCGGGGATAAGATTGTACTACCTGAGGGCAAAACGGATGTTGCCAATGACAAAGCTATCGCCGTCTATCGCGATGTTCAAGGCATGCTGAACGCGGGACTAATCCAACCGCCAGGCGAGATGGAAGCCTCAGACGTCTTCCAGTCAAACCGGGTAGCCATGGTCTACGCAGGCTCATGGTGGGCATTACCCTTCTCTCAAAATGAGCTGATTAAGGATCACATCGGCGTAGTGCCAATGCCAAAAATGGCAGAGCAGGCAGGTGTATCCCATAGTCTGGCATTTGCTATGTCAGCCAAAAGTCAGCATAAAGATGCGGCGTGGAAGTTCATTGAATTCATGAGCTCTGAGCATGCGCAGCAGACTCTGGCGACGGGAAAAGTCGTGATCCCGGCTAACCAAAAAGTGGCCAAAGAGTGGGCTGAAGGCTTTAAGGATATTGATGTTTCAGCCTATATCGATTCGTTGGCTTTCTCACATAAATATCCAACCGCAGGCTCCAATACCGCTAAGTGGAATAGCATCCTGAATGATGGCTTGAAAAAAGTGTGGACGGGTACTGACCCAGAGAAAGTCATGCCTGGTGTTGCTAAACGCGTTGAACGAGAAATGCAGAAATAATCCTGAGGGAGCCATGCTCCCTCTCGCTTTCGCCCGCGCAATATATTTTGGTTGCACAGTGAGCATCCCGGAGTCTGTATGAGCTATTCAGATGAAGCTGCATCCCCACAATTACCGGCCAGAGAGGCGCAAAAAAAATCCCTGACCAAGCTGGAAAAAGAAGAACGCTTCTGGGGATGGATAATGATTATGCCGTTACTGGCGGGGTTAATTGTTTTTTACTTTACTCCATTCTTCCAGAACGTTTTTTATAGTTTCACCGACCTGGGCGAGTTTCAGATCTGGACGACGATCAGCTTAGATAACTATATTAATTTATTCAGCGATGATGAGTTTCGTTCAGCAATATATAACACCTTGGCCTATGTTTTTATTTGCGTACCGATAATCACCGTTTTGTCATTACTGCTCGCAATTGGCCTGAATCAGGCGATTCGCGGTCAGTGGTTGTTTCGCACGCTATTATTTCTGCCCGCTGTCACTATGCCTGCGGCCATTGCTATGGTCTGGCAGTGGTTGATGAACCGAAACTTCGGCTTAATTAATCAGATCCTGGCCTTTTTCGATCTTCCGGCCATCGGTTGGTTATCCGATCCCGATGTCGTCCGCCTGAGCGCCTCGTTGGTTATCATCTGGTCGGCTATTGCGCTGAAGATGATCATTCTGCTCGCTGGATTACAGGGGATCCCCAAACAAATTTATGAAGCGATGTCACTGGATGGCATCAGCAAATTGCGTGGGTTCTGGTCTATTACCTTACCGCTAATGATCCCCACGCTGTTTTTCGTACTGGTGATCTCTTTTATCGAAACGCTGCAAATTTTCGATGTGGTTTATCTGCTGTTTGGCAGTTCATCCATGGTGGACGATCAGACGATGACTATCGCCTATCTCTTCTATAAATACGCCTTTATCTACCATGAAAAAGGGTATGCCTCAGCGATCGCCGTGGTGATTTTCGTTATCACGATGGTCCTGACGCTGCTGCAAATATGGATTGGTAAACGACTTAAAGCACAGTGAGGCAACCACGATGTTCATGACTAAACGTGAAAAATGGCTAATTTACGGCTTGATGATCCTCGCGACGCTGGTAACTGTGGTTCCCTTCATCTGGATGATCATCACCTCTTTTAAAACCCAGGCAGAAAGCATCGCCTTTCCGCCGATCCTGCTACCTGCCAACCCAGGGTTTCAGGCTTACGGTAAAATCTTGCATGAAATGCCTTTTGGCAGCTTTTACTTTAACTCGATCGTCTCCACGTTGGTCATCGTCATTTTGCAGACGCTGATTGCGGCAATGGCAGCGTACGGTTTCTCCCGACTGCGTTTTAAAGGGCGAGATGTCCTGTTTATGCTGTGTATTTCAATTCTGATGGTGCCCGGTCAGATCTTTTTAATCCCACAGTTTTTAACCGTTGAAAAAATCGGTTTGCTGAACTCAATTCCTGGGCTGGTGCTACCGGGTTTATTCAGCATATATAGCGCCTTTTTATTGCGTCAGTTTTTTCTGTCAGTACCTAAAGAACTGGAAGAGGCAGCCATTATGGATGGGTATAACCATCTGACTATTTTCTTCAAAATTATGCTGCCATTAATTAAACCAGGGCTGATTGCCTGCGTCATTATTAACGGATTGTGGAGCTGGAATAACTTAATGTGGCCGCTGATCGTCAACACCTCCATGGATAAAATGACATTACCGGTGGGGTTAGCCTCACTTTCCGGACGCTCAGGCGTGGAATATCCGATGTTAATGGCGGGCGCATTGCTGGCGATTATCCCGATGTTGTTACTTTATATCTTCTTCCAGCGCTATTTTATTCGCGGCATCGCTGGTGCCGGAATTAAAGGATAAGGGGCAGTGTTATGTCAGGTATTCAATTACAGGCAGTAAGCAAAGTCTATCCCAATGGCTTTCAGGCGATCCATGGCGTTGATCTTGAAATCCACGATGGCGAATTCATGGTGTTTGTCGGGCCATCAGGCTGCGCCAAATCAACGCTGCTGCGCATGATTGCAGGTCTGGAAGATATCACTCATGGTCATATCGCAATCGGAGAGAAGTGCGTCAACGACCTGCTACCAAAGGAGCGAGGCGTTGCCATGGTCTTCCAGAATTATGCCCTCTATCCCCACATGACGATTTATAAAAATATGGCATTCAGTCTGTTAGGGAAAATGAGCAAAGAAGAGATTGATATCCGCGTACGGGAAGCTGCACACAAGCTGGAAATAGAGACATTACTCGATAAAAAGCCCGGCCAACTTTCGGGCGGTCAATGTCAGCGCGTTGCCGTTGGCAGGGCCATCGTGCGTAAGCCAGACGTTTTTTTGTTTGATGAGCCGCTTTCCAACCTGGATGCAAAGCTGCGTGTTTCAATGCGCGTGCGGCTGACAGAACTGCATCGACAACTGCGTCAAGAAGGCGTGAGCGCAACCATGGTGTACGTCACGCACGATCAGATTGAAGCAATGACGATGGGAGACAGGATTTGCGTCCTTAATGGCGGTCGTATTATGCAGGTGGATACCCCAGGAAATATCTACCATCACCCCAGGAATAAATTTGTTGCTGGTTTTATTGGTAATCCGGCAATGAATATTATGCTGCTTGATATTGAACCCGGCACTCGTGGTCTGCGCCTGGCTGAAAATTTAATCCTGCCATTAAATACACGCTTGAGTAACCTACTGGAGCAATACCCGCACTCCAGCGTCTGGTTCGGCATCCGGTCAGAGGCCATTCAGTTAGCCTCGCAGCATGACGTCTCTGCGTTCGATGCGCACATTACCAACGTAGAAAGGATGGGCAACGAAGACCTTCTGCATTTTGATATTGGTGAGCAACATATGATCTTACGTATTAACTCTTCACCCGACTGGGCCCCTCTTCCCGGCGAATCTATCAAAGTGAAATTTAATCTGGAAGCCGCCTTTTTGTTTGATAAAAAACATGAAGAAAATTTGGCCTGACCGTTATTCAGGCTAAGTGAAAAATGAGAGGTTTATATGTGTGCGAATAAAGTGACCGTATTAGTGGTAGGGGCTGGTGCGCGCGGAGAAATATATGCTCGCTATGCGCTTGAACATCCAGACAGAATGCAGGTAGTAGGCGTTGCTGAGCCCAGAGAGGCGTATCGCCAGCAGTTTGTCGCACAGCATAAGATTGCTCCAAATAACGTATTTTGCGACTGGCAAGAGGCTGCGGCCCAACCCAAAATGGCCGACGTAGTACTTATTTGCACGCAGGATAATATGCACAAAGATCCTGCCGTGGCGTTTGCCAATCTCGGCTATCACATTCTGCTGGAAAAACCGCTCGCCCCTACGCCAGAAGATTGCCGGATCATTATTGATGCGGTTAAACGCAACAACGTATTACTGGCCGTCGCGCACGTCCTGCGGTACACCCGCTATACGCAAAAGCTGAAATCACTGCTTGATGATGGCGTAATTGGCGATATTGTCAGCATGCAGCATCTCGAACCCGTAGGTTACTGGCATCAGGCGCACTCGTTTGTACGTGGTAACTGGCGCAATGAAGCAGAATCGTCATTTATGTTATTACAGAAATCCTGTCATGATTTGGACTGGATCCGCTACATCATGGGCGACAACTGCAAGGACGTAGGATCATTTGGCAGCCTGAGCCACTTTGTGAAAGAGAATCAGCCTGCTGGCGCCGCCGACCGCTGCCTTGATTGTCAGGTTGAAGCAACCTGCCCCTGGTCTGCCTGCAAAATTTATCTGGGTGAAAACCACAAATGCACTCCCCACTTCCGTCGGGTGCTGACTGCAGATCCCAGCGAAGAAAATGTCCGCCAGGCGCTGCGCGATGGGCCTTATGGTCGCTGCGTTTATCGTTGTGATAATGATGTGGTGGATCATCAGGTTGTTAACTTACGTTTTGCCCACCAGCAGACAGTGACCTTTACCATGACCGCGTTTACCAAAATGGAAGATCGAAAAACGCGCCTGTTTGGCACCAGAGGTTATCTGGAAGGTGATGGCGAGCAGATCCGGGTGTTTGATTTCCTGACAGACAAAGAAACTGTGCATCAGATCGAGGAGATCGCCGCTGGAACACAAACCCAGATGGGGGGACATGGTGGTGGCGATTACTACCTGATGGATCGCTTTATCCATGCAGTGATGGCCAACGATCAAAATATGATCCTTTCTGGCCCGGATGAGTCACTGGAAAGTCACTTAATGGTCTTTGCCGCAGAACGCGCTCGCAAGGAAAACAGTCTGGTTACGCTGTGAAGCCGGAGGAGATGAGGCATGTTTTACGGTGTTGATATTGGTGGAACCAAAACTGAAATTGTCGCTTTTGATAAGGAAATGCAGGTTTGCTGGCGCAAGCGCGTCGCCACGCCAGTCCAGGATTATGAACTCTTTCTTTCGACCTTTACTTCACTTATTGATACCGCCGACTGGGCGACTGGAACGCAAGGAAAAATTGGCATCGGCATGCCCGGTCTTATGGACAGACATACCGGAAAATTACTGTCATCTAACGTGCCTTGCCTTACTGGACGCCAGGTGATGAACGATCTGGCCCACCGCCTCAATCGTTCGGTTGAACTGGACAATGATTGCTGCTGTTTTGCACTCTCGGAAGCCCATACCCAGCAGGCTCGCCAGTTCTCCAGAATTTTTGGTGCCATTATTGGCACCGGCATGGGTGGAGGGTTAGTCATTGACGGTCAGCTGTATCGGGGTCGCAACCGAATGGCCAGTGAGTTTGGCCATTTACCGCTTCCGGCAACGTTTATGCGTCGTTATCATTTACCGGAACTGAAGTGCGGTTGTGGCTTACAAGGGTGTCTGGAACGCTATCAATCCGGCCCCGGTTTACTGTGGCTCCACAAACACTTCAGCGGAGAACAACTCAAAATGGAGACCCTGCTGGAGCATTATCGTCATGGCAATGCCAGCGCCGTTACTACCATAGAAGCATGGATTGATATGTTGGGTTGTACGCTGGCGCAATTGCAGTTGATTCTGGATGTCGATGCTTTTGTTCTCGGCGGTGGGGTTTCCAACATCGAAGAAATTTATACGTTGCTGCCGCAGGCCATGTCACGTTATTTGTTCCCGGGATTAGAACCTGCCCGCGTATTCCCGGCCATCCATGGCGCATCCAGCGGGGTTCGCGGTGCCGCATTGCTGCTGGTTGAACAGGGTACGCAGACCCACTAAAAAACTGCTGGCGGGGGAAACTCGCCAGCAGTTTCAGTTATTCATCCGCAATCACCACATCCACCCCAAGCTGGATTAACGTCCGGTGGTAATTTTCTGGGATCCCGCTGTCGGTAATCACCCGGTCAATCCCGCTGATTTCGCTAATCATACAGAAACTTTTGCGGCCAAACTTGCTGGAGTCAGCGACTACCGTGACCTCCTGCGCAACTTCACACATTACCTGATTCAGATGTGCTTCTCCCGGATGTGGCGTGGTAATTCCCGCTTCCAGGCAGAATCCGTCAACGCCTAAGAAAAGCTTATCAAACCGGTATTGCCTAAGCTGGTGTTCTGCTGAAGGGCCATACAATGAATAGACGCTTTGCCTGACATTCCCTCCCAGAATCATGACGTCTACGCGCTCAAAATTCGCCAGTTCCCATGCAATGTTGAGCGCATTGGTCATCACCACCAGATCGCGGCGATTTTTTAACATGGGAGGAATGAGCGTGGTGGTCGAACCGGAATCGAGGATTAACGTGTCACCATCTTTCACAAAGCTGGCCGCTTTTTCGGCAATACGCGTTTTCACATCGCGATTCAGTCGGTCCTTATCCTGCAAAGGCCGGTCAAGGGCAAAGTGCTGATTGAGAACCGCCCCGCCGTAGGAGCGCATGACACATCCCTTCTGTTCCAGATAACGTAAGTCGTTGCGGATCGTAACCGATGACACACCAAAATGGACGCTCAGTGGCTCGACACGAACGCTACCCTGATCGCATAGCAGATCAATTATTTGCTCGCGACGTCTTAAGTTATCCAGCATTTCTATTGCTCCATCAAATATTCATGTTGTTTTGTTTTAGCGCTTTAGCACTTTCGTTTTCTTTTGAATATATTACATCAGAAGCAATAAGGTGAATTTGTGCGCACTGGCCCAGCGTTGAATTTAACAAAAATTGACTATTTTCTTTCGTTTTAGCAAATCGAAACGAAGAAAACCGAAAAAATGAAAAGGTCAAAAGCGAGTAAGATGCGAGAAAGAGACGGGAAGCATGCAAAAAAACGAAAGCGAGCTACTAAAAAAGCTCGCTTATGGTTTGTTTTTGTTTAATTGAATGGGATCACATTTTTGAATTTTAGAGCGGGACTACTCAACAATGATCACTTCAACACCGCTGCGGCGTAGTTCCTGCAAGCTCTCCTCTGGGATGCCTTCATCAACAATGATGGTGTGGATCCTCTGGGTATCAATAATCTTATGCAGGCTGGAGCGGTTAAACTTCGTCGAGTCGGTAACGACAATGATACGTTCAGCCACTTCACACATCCGGCGGTTGAGACGCGCCTCATCTTCGTTGTGCGTGCTAACACCACGCTCTAAATCGATAGCATCAACGCCAAGAAACAGCATGTCGAAGTGATAATTTTGTAGCGACTGCTCAGCCTGATCGCCATAAAACGATTGTGACTGACGACGCAAATGACCGCCGGTCATCAGCAGCTCAACCCCTTCGGCTTCCAGTAGCGCATTGGCGACATTCATGCCGTTGGTCATAGCAATGACATTGGTATGCTGGCGCATTAGGCGGGCAATTTCATAGGTCGTGGTGCCGGAGTCAAGAATCACGCGGTGTCCCGGTTGAATTAACTCTGCGGCGGCTCTGGCAATACTGCGTTTTACTGCCGTATTAAGTGAACTCTTATCTTCTACAGAAGGCTCCACAACAGGCGCATTGCTCTCGCATATTAGCGCTCCGCCATAGGCACGTACAGCAATCCCCTGCTTTTCCAGAAAGGCGAGGTCGTTGCGAATAGTGACCGTGGAGACGCCAAAAAATAAGGAAAGATCGTTAACCTGAACGCTTCCCTGCTGCCGTAACCGCTGGATGATCTGCTCACGTCTTTCGCTGGTGCCAATAACGCGCTTGTCTGCAGAGGACTCGGTGTTACTCATAAGAAATCCTTTAGTTAAACCTTTCGTTTTATTTCGTTTTGTCTATTAACGCCTTTCTTTTGCGCGAATGCAAGCCCCGCAAGCAGGGAAGAGCCGGACGAACTTACGCTGAAACCTTTCATTGTGTTTCTTTTGTGAAACAGATCGGAAAACTATTATCTTTCGTTTTATTTTTATAACACCATGATGCAGTATTAAATGAAACAAAACGAAAGATTGATGTCGCAGTAATCTGACCTGGAGAGGAAAGTGAAACATCTAACTAAAATGGTCGAGCAGCATAAACGGGGGAAGGCAAACGGGATTTATGCCGTTTGTTCCGCGCATCCAATCGTATTGGAAGCCGCAATACGCTACGCCCATGCATACCATACACCGCTGTTGATCGAAGCAACCTCTAATCAGGTTGACCAGTTTGGCGGCTATACGGGTATGACACCAGCCGATTTTCGCAGTTTTGTCTGCCGTTTAGCCGACTCGCTTGATTTTTCTCAGGATATGCTGATTCTCGGCGGAGACCATCTCGGGCCAAACCGTTGGCAAAATCTGCCTGCGGAACAGGCAATGGCCAATGCAGACGATCTGATCAAGAGCTATGTCGCCGCAGGCTTTAAAAAAATCCACCTCGATTGCAGCATGTCTTGTGCTAACGACCCGGTTCCACTGACGGATGAAATTGTCGCTGAGCGCGCCGCACGTCTGGCAAAAGTCGCCGAAGAAACCTGTATGGCACATTTTGGCGAGTCTGACCTGGTCTATGTGATTGGCACAGAAGTGCCGGTTCCAGGTGGCGCTCACGAAACGTTAACCGACCTGGCGGTAACAACGCCCGATGCCGCACGCGCAACGCTTCAGGCTCACTATCACGCCTTTGAAAAGCACGGTCTGGAAGGTATCTGGCCGCGTATTATCGCCCTGGTGGTGCAACCTGGCGTTGAATTCGACCACACACACATCATTGATTATCAACCACAGAAAGCTGTGGCACTCAGCAAAATGGTGGAAGACTACGACACACTCGTGTTTGAAGCGCATTCTACCGATTACCAAACGCCACAGTCCTTGCGCCAACTGGTGATAGATCACTTCGCTATCCTGAAAGTGGGACCTGCGCTGACCTTCGCTCTGCGCGAAGCGCTGTTTTCATTAGCCGCCATTGAAGAAGAATTACTGCCTGCAAAAGCTTGTTCAGGCCTACGACATGTGCTGGAAAGCGTGATGCTTGATCGCCCAGAGTACTGGCAGAGCCACTATCACGGTGATGGCAACGCACGCCGTCTGGCTCGCGGATACAGCTACTCCGATCGGGTTCGTTACTACTGGCCGGACAGCCAGATTGATGAAGCATTCGAACGTCTGGTACGTAACCTGGCGGATGACCCCATTCCACTGCCGCTGATTAGCCAGTATTTACCCTTGCAGTACGTAAAAGTGCGCGAGGGAGATCTCAGCGCCACGCCGCGAGAACTCATCATTAACCATATTCAGGACATACTGCAGCAATATCACTGCGCCTGCCTGGGTGCTCCAGCTCGTAACGCATAACAAAAAAGAGAAAAATACCATGCCAAACATTGTATTAAGTCGCATTGATGAACGTCTGATTCACGGTCAGGTTGGTGTGCAATGGGTCGGGTTTGCGGGGGCAAACCTGGTGCTGGTCGCTAATGATGAGGTGGCTGAAGATCCAGTGCAGCAAAACCTGATGGAAATGGTACTGGCAGAAGGGATCGCCGTACGCTTCTGGTCACTACAAAAAGTGATCGACAATATTCACCGTGCCGCCGATCGCCAGAAAATTCTGCTGGTCTGCAAATCGCCTGCGGATTTCTTCCGTCTGGTCGAAGGCGGTGTTCCTGTTAACCGTATCAACGTTGGCAATATGCACTACGCCAACGGCAAACAACAAATCGCCAAAACGGTTTCTGTAGACGCTGCCGATATTACGGCGTTCAACGGGCTCAAAGCCGCTGGAGTGGAATGCTTCGTTCAGGGCGTTCCAACAGAACCCGCCCAGGACCTCTATAAACTTCTCTGAGGGATTCACAATGGAAATCAGTCTGTTGCAGGCTTTTGCGTTGGGTATTCTCGCCTTTATTGCAGGCCTGGATATGTTCAACGGGTTAACGCACATGCACCGCCCGGTTGTTCTCGGGCCGCTGGTCGGCCTGATTCTGGGCGATCTGCATACCGGTATTTTAACAGGTGGTACGCTGGAACTGGTGTGGATGGGTCTGGCCCCGCTGGCTGGAGCTCAGCCGCCAAACGTGATTATCGGCACTATCGTGGGAACCACGTTTGCCATAACGACCGGAGTGAAACCCGAAGTTGCCGTAGGTGTGGCGGTACCGTTCGCCGTAG
This sequence comes from Citrobacter freundii ATCC 8090 = MTCC 1658 = NBRC 12681, assembly GCF_011064845.1. Classification (NCBI taxonomy): domain Bacteria; kingdom Pseudomonadati; phylum Pseudomonadota; class Gammaproteobacteria; order Enterobacterales; family Enterobacteriaceae; genus Citrobacter; species Citrobacter freundii. Next base: position 4,364,766 of record NZ_CP049015.1, read on the forward strand.
CAGTACAAATGGGGATTACCTTCCTGTTCTCTGTGATGTCCGGGGTGATGGCTCGCTGCGATCGCATGGCAGCAAATGCCGATACAGCCGGGATTGAGCGGGTCAACTATCTGGCGTTGCTCGCGCTGGGGACCTTCTACTTTTTATGCGCGTTCCTGCCAATTTACTTTGGCGCGGAACATGCCAAAACCGCGATAGATGTTCTGCCGACGCGTCTGATTGACGGCCTCGGCGTGGCAGGCGGCATCATGCCAGCTATCGGCTTCGCTGTACTGCTGAAAATCATGATGAAAAACGTCTATATCCCCTACTTCATCCTGGGTTTTGTGGCAGCAGCCTGGCTCAAACTCCCGGTGCTAGCGATTGCCGCAGCTGCACTAGCCATGGCGCTGATCGATTTTCTGCGTAAATCACCTGAACCTACAGCTCCCGCAGCACAAAAAGAGGAATTCGAAGATGGCATCTAATCAAACGGCTCTGCCGAACGTTTCCGAAACCGAAGAAACGCTGCTGTCCGGCACCAATGAAAACGTCTACGAAGACCAGAATATCGGTGCCGAGCTGACGAAAAAAGATATCAACCGTGTTGCCTGGCGTTCAATGCTGTTGCAGGCCTCTTTTAACTACGAACGTATGCAGGCATCAGGATGGCTGTACGGCCTGTTACCTGCTCTGAAAAAGATCCACACCAATAAGCGCGATTTGGCGCGTTCGATGAAAGGCCATATGGGCTTCTTCAACACGCACCCATTCCTGGTCACGTTTGTTATCGGGATTATCCTGGCGATGGAACGCTCCAAGCAGGATGTGAACAGTATTCAAAGCACCAAGATTGCCGTGGGTGCGCCACTTGGCGGTATCGGTGATGCCATGTTCTGGTTAACGTTACTGCCTATTTGCGGCGGTATCGGGGCCAGCCTGGCGCTGCAAGGCTCTATTCTTGGCGCTGTTGTCTTTATTGTTATGTTCAACGTGGTTCATCTTGGTCTGCGCTTTGGGCTGGCACACTATGCTTATCGAATGGGCGTTGCTGCCATCCCGCTGATTAAAGCTAACACCAAAAAGGTTGGACATGCGGCATCCATCGTTGGGATGACGGTGATCGGCGCGCTGGTAGCGACCTATGTTCGCCTGAGCACTACGCTGGAAATCACTGCTGGCGATGCAGTGGTGAAACTGCAAACAGATGTGATAGACAAGCTGATGCCTGCTTTTTTACCGCTGGTCTACACATTAACCATGTTCTGGCTGGTCCGCCGTGGCTGGAGTCCTCTGCGCCTTATCGCCATTACCGTGGTGCTCGGCGTCGTAGGTAAGTTCTGTCACTTCCTGTAAACATAAGGGGTTGTAGATGTTAGGTATTATTTTGACGGGTCATGGCGGGTTTGCCAGCGGAATGGAAAAAGCGATGAAACAGATTCTGGGTGAACAATCACAGTTCATCGCCATCGACTTTCCGGAAACCTCAACCACCGCCTTACTCACATCGCAGCTTGAACAGGCGGTGAGTGAACTGGATGCGCAGCAAGACATCGTGTTTCTGACAGACCTGTTAGGCGGGACACCATTTCGCGTCGCTTCCACCCTGGCCATGCAAAGGCAAGGCACCGAGGTGATCACCGGCACCAATCTGCAACTACTGCTGGAAATGGTGCTGGAGCGCGATGGCCTGACCAGCGAAGCATTTCGCTTGCAGGCGCTGGAGTGCGGGCACCGTGGTTTAACTAGCCTGGTGGACGAACTGGGACGCTGTCGTGAGGAAAAGCCCGTTGAGGAAGGGATATGAGACAGCTACTTCGCGCCAGACGTCTACTGACCGAACGGGGCTGGCTGGACGATCATCAAATACACATTGAAGACGGCATCATTGCAGAAATAGAGCCAATCCCCTCTGGCGTTATGGTCCACGATGCAGAGCTGCTTTGTCCGGCTTACATTGATATCCACGTGCACGGCGGTGCGGGCGTCGATGTGATGGATGAAGCACCGGATACGCTCGACAAACTGGCGATGCACAAAGCACGTGAAGGGGTAGCCAACTGGCTACCCACTACCGTCACCGCTCCACTACCAGATATTCGCAAGGCGCTTGAGCGTATCGCCCATCGTTACCATTCCGGAGGGCCCGGCGCACAGGTGCTGGGCAGTTATCTTGAAGGCCCGTATTTTACGCCGCAGAACAAAGGGGCGCACCCGCCTGAGCTTTTCAGAGAACTGGAACTCAGTGAACTGGATGAACTGATTGCGATTTCCCAGCAAACATTGCGCGTCGTTGCGCTGGCACCAGAAAAACCCGGTGCATTACAGGCCATCGAACATCTGAAGCAGCGCAACGTACGGGTGATGCTGGGACACAGCGCTGCTACCTGGGAACAAACCCGCGCGGCCTTTGACGCCGGTGCTGACGGACTGGTGCACTGCTATAACGGTATGACCGGCTTACATCATCGGGATCCAGGAATGGTTGGCGCAGGGTTAACCGACCCTCGCGCCTGGCTGGAACTTATCGCTGACGGACACCATGTCCACCCAGCGGCCATGAAGCTCTGCTGCTGTTGCGCCAAAGACAGGCTGGTGCTGATCACCGATGCCATGCAGGCTGCAGGAATGCCAGACGGGCGCTATACGCTCTGCGGTGAGGAAGTGGAAATGCACAGTGGTATTGTGCGTACCGCTTCCGGTGGTCTGGCTGGTAGCACGCTCTCGGTTGATGCCGCCGTACGTAATATGGTCGAGCTCACCGGGATAACGGCAGAAGAGGCAATTCATATGGCCTCTCTCCACCCCGCACGTCTGTTGGGTATCGATCGCCACCTGGGATCGTTAGCAGTGGGAAAACGTGCCGACGCGATCGCGCTTAATAGCGGGCTGCATTTACAACAGATCTGGATTCAGGGTCAGGCTCTCCCCCTTTGACCTTTCATTTTGTCTCGTGTTGGCCTGCGATCTTCGATCGCAAGGCCTTTCTTTTCCTTTCGCTTGAGTAAATACCTAACCATCATTCAACAAGCGTACTTCTTATAGATCAATAAGATAATCGCCCCTTTCGTTCTCACGATCACAAATTTCGTTTTATTTCATTTTGGATCATTGCTCTTTCGATTTCTTTCCTATAGATTTTAATCAATCGACAAGATGAACAAGTGAAACGAAACGAAAGATAGCGACATTCTCGCCAGCGTCTTATGTGGAATTTACAAGACTAAGGACTTAAGTTATGCCAGAAACCTATACCCCTGTTACCGCGGTAACGGGCACCTGGACCGAAGAAGAGATCCGTCAACAACCTGCCAGTTGGATCCGTTCCCTTACGAATATCGACAACATTCGCTCTGCCATTGACAGCTTTCTCGCACCATTACTGCGCAAAAACGATCTGCGGATCATACTGACTGGGGCCGGAACATCAGCATTCATTGGCGACATCATCGCCCCCTGGCTGGCAAGCTATACCGGTAAAAACATCAGCGCTGTGCCAACCACCGATCTGGTCACTAATCCGATGGATTACCTGAATCCCGCACATCCGCTGCTGCTCATTTCTTTCGCTCGCTCAGGAAACAGCCCTGAAAGTGTTGCGGCAGTGGAACTGGCTAATCAGTTTGTACCTGAGTGCTATCACCTGCCAATCACCTGCAACGAAGCAGGTAGCCTCTATCAAAACGCAGTCGCAAGCGACAATGCCTTTGCTCTGTTGATGCCCGCAGAGACACATGACCGTGGTTTCGCCATGACCAGCAGCATTACCACCATGATGGCCAGCTGCCTGGCAGTATTCGCCCCGGAAAAAATCAACAGTCAGACCTTCCGCGACGTGGCCGATCGGTGCCAGGCGATTCTGACTTCACTGGGTGATTTCAGCGACGGCGTATTTGGCAATGAACCCTGGAAACGGATCGTTTACCTCGGTAGCGGTGGATTACAGGGAGCTGCGCGGGAATCGGCACTGAAAGTCCTGGAACTGACAGCAGGCAAACTGGCCGCATTCTATGACTCCCCTACAGGCTTTCGTCACGGTCCAAAGTCGCTGGTTGATAATGAAACGCTGGTAGTGGTCTTTGTTTCCAGCCATCCCTATACACGTCAATACGATCTCGATCTGCTGGCAGAGTTACGCCGCGATCGGCAGGCATTGCGGGTTGTCGCGATTGCAGCACAAACCCATGAGGCGATTGAAGCTGGCCCACATATTCTGCTGCCACCAGCACGCTCTTTCATCGATATGGAATTGGCATTCTGCTTCCTGATCTACGCCCAGGTCTTTGCTTTGACGCAATCCATCAATATCGGCAATACACCGGATACGCCTTCTGCCAGCGGCACTGTGAACCGCGTTGTACAGGGCGTTGTTATTCATCCCTGGAACGCCTAAAAGGATCGTTTTATGAGCATTATTTCCACGAAATACCTCCTGCTGGATGCCCAAAAAAAGGGCTATGCCGTACCCGCCTTTAACATTCATAACGCCGAGACGATCCAGGCGATCCTTGAGGTGTGCTATGAAATGCAATCGCCAGTGATCCTTGCCGGAACACCAGGCACCTTTAAGCATATCGCGCTGGAAGAGATCTACGCGCTGTGCAGCGCTTATTCCACCAGCTACGGTATACCGCTGGCGCTGCACCTCGATCACCATGAGTCGCTGGACGATATCCGTCGTAAAGTGAATGCAGGAGTGCGCAGCGCAATGATTGACGGCAGCCACTTTCCATTTGAAGAAAACGTGAAGCTGGTGAAATCCGTTGTGGATTTTTGCCATGCCAAAGATTGCAGCGTGGAAGCTGAGCTGGGTCGCCTCGGTGGCGTAGAAGATGATATGAGCGTGGATGCAGAAAGCGCCTTCCTCACCGATCCCCAAGAAGCTAAACGGTTTGTTGAGCGTACTGGCGTAGATAGCCTTGCTGTTGCCATCGGCACAGCACACGGTTTATATACCAAAACGCCCAAAATCGATTTCCAACGGCTGGGTGAAATTCGTGAAGTGGTGGATATTCCGCTGGTACTACATGGCGCAAGCGATGTTCCTGACGAATACGTCCGCCGCACGATCGAGCTTGGCGTGTGCAAAGTTAACGTCGCTACTGAACTGAAAATCGCTTTTGCCGATGCGGTCAAAGCGTGGTTTGCGGAAAATCCGCAGGGCAACGATCCTCGCTATTACATGCGGGTCGGTATGGATGCGATGAAAGAAGTCGTGCGAAGTAAAATCACTGTATGCGGGTCAGCAAACCGCTTATTAATCAGTGAAACTGCCGCTCAGTCTTAAGCTCTGTGTTAGCTTATGGCCATACCCTTGTCGGTTTGGCCATCAACAATCGGGCTTACTCTCCCTGTTGTTCCAGTGCGTGCTTATACAGCGCATTCTTTTTCACGCCGTGGATTTCAGCGGCCAGCGCGGCGGCCTTTTTCAGCGGCAGTTCTGCCTGTAATAAAGCCAACGTACGCAGCGCATCGGCAGGGAGATCGTCTTCCTGCGCTTTATGCCCTTCGACAATCAGCACCATTTCACCTTTACGACGGTTTTCATCTTCCTTGACCCACGCAAGCAGTTCGCCGACCGGTGCGCCGTGAATGGTTTCCCAGGTTTTGGTCAGCTCGCGCGCCAGCACCACGTAACGGGATTCGCCCCAGACGGCAACCATGTCTTCCAGGCTATCCAGCAAGCGGTGGGTAGATTCATAAAAAATAAGCGTACGCGGCTCTGCCTCAATGGCTTTCATCGCATCACGACGCCCTTTCGATTTGGCAGGCAGAAAACCTTCATAGCAAAAGCGGTCTGAAGGCAAACCAGCAGCGCTCAGGGCAGCAATCGCCGCGCAAGGGCCCGGCAGAGGAACAACGCGGATCCCCGCTTCGCGACAGGTGCGCACCAGATGGTAGCCAGGATCGTTAATCAGCGGCGTTCCGGCATCGGAAACCAGCGCAATGTTTTGCCCTTCTTTGAGTTTCGCCACCAGCGTTTCCGCTTTTTGTTGCTCATTGTGATCGTGTAACGCGAACAAACGGGCGTTAATCGCGAAATGTTGTAACAATAATCCTGTATGACGAGTGTCTTCAGCGGCAATCAAATCAACGGCTTGTAAAACTTCGAGCGCTCGTTGGGTAATATCAGCCAAATTTCCTATAGGAGTAGGTACAATAAAGAGTTGGCCTTGAGAATTATCCGCCGATTCGTGTTGTTTCATTGTGTCGTCCGTATTGCCGATTTAATATTGAGCATTGAGTAAAAAAATATCACTGGATACAGTATGGTACCCTCAACATTTTCTCGTTTGAAAGCCGCGCGCGCGCTACCAGTCATTCTGGCAGCACTGATTTTCGCAGGCTGTGGCACCCAGGCGCCAGACCAGAGTGCAGCCCATATGCAGGGCACTGCACAGGCTGATTCCGGCTTTTATCTGCAACAAATGCAGCAAAGCTCAGATGATAGCAAGACCAACTGGCAATTACTCGCCATTCGTGCACTGCTGAAAGAAGGCAAGAGCCAGCAGGCTAGCGAGCTGTTCAACCAGCTGCCGCAGAAACTAAACGACACTCAGCGTCGTGAGCAGTCTCTGCTGGCCGTCGAGATCAAGCTCGCACAGAAAGATATCGCTGGCGCTCAGGCCCTGCTGGATAAACTCACTCCTGCCGATTTCGATCAAAACCAGCAGGCCAGATACTGGCAGGCGCAAATCGACGTCAACCAGGGTCGCCCATCGTTGACACTACTGCGCGCCCTGATCGCTCAGGAACCGCTGCTGTCCGCGAATGCTAAGCAGAAAAACATCGATGCCACCTGGCAGGCGCTGTCATCCATGACCCAGGAGCAAGCACAGGCACTGGTCATCAATGCGGATGAAAACGTGCTGCAAGGCTGGTTGGATCTCCAGCGCGTCTGGTTCGATAACCGTAACGATCCAGACATGATGAAAGCCGGTATTGCGGACTGGCAGAAACGTTATCCGCAAAACCCGGGCGCAAAAATACTGCCAACGCAGTTGGTTAACGTCCAGAGCTTTAAGCCCGCCTCCACCAGCAAAATTGCGCTGCTGCTGCCGCTGAACGGTCAGGCCGCTGTATTTGGCCGGACTATTCAGCAAGGCTTTGAAGCGGCAAAAAATATGGGTACTGAACCCGTAGCGGCCCCTGCTGTAGCTGCGCCTGCGGTGGATACAACATCTGCGACGACCACAGAACAGCCGCAAACGACTGACGGCGTTGCCAGCCCTTCTCAGGCGTCAGTAAGCGATCTGACCAACGAGACGCCAGCACAGCCAGAAACACCTGCTGCGCAGCCCGCAGCACCCGCTCAGCCAACAACCGCCAGCGCACCGGCGAATCCATCAGCAGAGCTGAAAATCTACGACACTTCATCACAGCCTCTGAACCAAATTCTGACTCAGGTTCAACAGGATGGCGCCAGCATCGTGGTTGGCCCACTGCTGAAGAACAATGTTGAAGAGCTGATGAAAAGCAATACGCCATTAAACGTGCTGGCACTTAATCAGCCGGAGTCGGTGAAAAACCTGCCGAACGTCTGCTACTTCGCTTTGTCGCCAGAAGATGAAGCGCGCGACGCCGCGCGTCACATCCGCGATCAAGGAAAACAGACGCCGCTGTTGTTGATCCCTCGGAGTTCATTAGGCGATCGCGTTGCCAACGCCTTTGCACAGGAATGGCAAAAGCTGGGCGGCGGCGTAGTGTTGCAGCAGAAGTTTGGCTCCACCGTCGAGCTGAAAATGGGCGTAAACGGCGGCTCGGGAATTTCCCTGACGGGCAGCCCGGTAGCCTCCTCTGTACCTGCGCAACCTGGCGTGACGATTGGCGGCCTGACGATTCCGGCTGCGCCCACCGATGCGCAGATCACCGGCGGCAGCGGCCGTGTTGATGCCGTGTATATTCTGGCGACGCCGGAAGAAATTGCCTTTATTAAGCCGATGATCGCTATGCGTAACGGCAGCCAGAGCGGAGCGACGCTGTACGCCAGCTCCCGTAGCGCGCAGGGAACTGCTGGCCCGGATTTCCGTCTGGAGATGGAAGGCTTGCAGTACAGCGAAATACCGATGCTTGCAGGTGCTAACGCTCCTCTCATGCAGCAGGCGCTTGGCGCGGTTCGTAACGACTACTCACTGGCACGTATGTATGCGATGGGCGTCGATGCCTGGTCACTTGCCAACCACTTCTCGCAAATGCGTCAGGTACAGGGTTTCGAAATTAACGGCAACACCGGGGCCTTAACCGCAACGCCGGATTGTGTGATTAACAGGAAGTTATCATGGCTCAAATACCAGCAAGGACAAGTCGTCCCCGCCAGTTAACGAGTAAACAGACCGGTGACGCGTGGGAATCCACCGCGCGTGACTGGCTGCAAAGCAAGGGACTGCATTTTATCGCCGCCAACGTGCGTGAACGTGGCGGCGAAATCGACCTGATAATGCGTGAAGGCAGCACCACCGTCTTTGTTGAAGTCCGCTATCGGCGCTCGGCCCAGTTTGGCGGCGCAGCGGCGAGTGTGACCCGGAGCAAACAACACAAATTATTACAGACCGCCCGCTTGTGGCTTGCGCGCCACAATGGGAGTTTTGATACTGTGGATTGCCGGTTCGATGTGTTAGCCTTCACCGGAAATGATGTTGAGTGGTTTAAGGACGCGTTCAACGACCGCTCATAGTTGAAGATTCAGAGCCTGGTTCTTAAGGATTAGCGTGTTAGATAGAATTAAAGTCTGCTTTACAGAAAGCATTCAAACTCAGATAGCTGCGGCTGAAGCACTTCCGGATGCGATCTCCCGTGCCGCCATGACGCTGGTTCAGTCCCTGCTCAATGGCAACAAAATTCTCTGTTGTGGTAATGGGACGTCCGCTGCCAACGCACAGCATTTTGCTGCCAGCATGATCAATCGTTTTGAAACAGAACGCCCAAGTTTACCTGCGATTGCACTAAACACTGATAATGTGGTCTTAACTGCGATTGCCAACGATCGCCTGCACGACGAAGTTTATGCAAAACAAGTCCGTGCGCTGGGACATGCAGGAGATGTTCTGCTGGCAATCTCTACGCGTGGTAATAGCCGCGATATCGTAAAAGCCGTTGAAGCCGCAGTGACACGCGACATGACAATCGTCGCGCTGACCGGGTATGACGGAGGGGAACTGGCCGGATTACTGGGGCCGCAGGATGTTGAAATCCGTATCCCCTCACACCACAGCGCCCGCGTTCAGGAAATGCACATGCTGACGGTCAACTGCCTTTGCGATCTCATCGATAACACGCTTTTCCCTCACCAGGATGATTAAGGAGTACACATGAAGGCATTTTCGCCGCTTGCTGTGATTATCGCTGCACTGCTGCTGCAAGGCTGTGTCGCTGCTGCCGTTGTCGGAACTGCTGCTGTCGGCACCAAAGCCGCGACGGATCCTCGCAGCGTCGGCACCCAGGTAGATGATGGAACCCTGGAATTACGCGTCAATACGGCGTTGTCGAAAGATGCCCAGATCAAGAAAGAAGCGCGAATCAACGTGAGCGCATATCAGGGTAAAGTGCTGCTGGTCGGTCAGTCGCCAAATAGCGAACTGTCTGCACGAGCAAAACAGATTGCGATGGGCGTAGAAGGTACGACTGAGGTCTTTAATGAGATCCGTCAGGGCCAGCCAATCGGTCTGGGCGATGCGTCCAACGATACCTGGATAACCACCAAAGTACGTTCCCAGTTACTGACCAGCGATCAGGTGAAATCCTCTAACGTGAAAGTCACGACCGAGAATGGAGAAGTGTTCCTGTTAGGTCTGGTGACCGAACGCGAAGCGAAGGCGGCGGCAGACATCGCCAGCCGGGTAAGCGGCGTGAAACGCGTCACGACGGCCTTTACGTTTATTAAGTAATACTGATGCCGGATAGCGACGCCTGAGCGTCTCATCCGGCCTACAGGACGTTATCGTTTGTAGGTCGGATAAGCGTCAGCGCCATCCGGCATTTTATTTAGCCCTTTCGCGTAACTCGGAAGAGGTCAGGATCGAAACCCCTTCATGCCCAGGCGCCAGCGCTTCTGCCAACATTGCCCGTGCAACATCGCGCGCTTCAATCGACTTCCAGTTACCCGGCAGCAGCCTGAACAACGGCGCTAAAAACATCTCATTCGCCCGCTGTTTGTCCCTATCACCCAGTAGCATTGAAGGCCGGGCAATGGTCAGCCGAGGCCAATTCTGCGCGATCAGCGCCTGCTCCATTTCACCTTTCACCCGGTTATAAAAAAACGGTGAATTGGCATTAGCGCCCATCGAACTCACCACCAGCATATGCTGTGCCCCCAGCCGACGCCCCGTCAGAGCTGTATCCACTACCAGCGTATAGTCAGCGTGGATAAATGCTTCTTTGCTGCCCGCTTCACGTCGGGTCGTTCCCAGACAACAAAAGACAATATCGACCGGATCGGTAACCTGCGCCAGAGCATCGGTTAGCTGCGGATCGTGGGGATTATAGATGCCAACCGTATCAGCCAGCGGTCGACGCGTCGGCGCCGTAATGGCATTGATCCGGGGTTCATTCAGTAGCATCCGCAATAAATGTCCACCCACAAGACCCGTTGCACCGGTTATTAACACCTGACTCATCGTTTATTTTCCCCTGACGCTTCAATCACTCTTTTAACTATAGATCACGTAGCCAGTGCATCTTTTTACCGAAGCCCAGCGTGTTGTCCGTGAATTTGACTTCATCCAGTCGAATCTCCCACACGGGCGCTGGCAACATTCTGGCGACGGGGAAACGGCGGTTGTAGGCGTTACGCGCGGCTTCACTCTCCTGCCCTTCAAGACGGCGAATCTCCCCCTTAAACTGCACGCCACGAATCAGGGCGACCGTTTTGGGCTGACCATTTACCGTGCCGGCAATCGGTGCACACGGTCCCGACATCTGCGCATGGCGCGTTTTATCTTCGGTCAGCACATAGAATGCCATCTTCTGCGCATCAAACAGGTAAAACGCATTGGCGCACCACAATTCACCTTCGTGGTGTACGCACCAGGTCACGACGTGCTGTTTTGCCAGCCAGCGAGACACTGCAGTCAGTGTTTCCATTTCTGTTCTCTTTTATACTGTAGGCCTGAAAATTATCATGTCGATGGTGACAATGACACCCTGGTATCTGTACCTGATCCGTACCGCTGACAACGCCTTATACACCGGAATAACCACCGATGTGCAGCGCCGCTATAAGCAGCATCAAAGTGGGAAAGGCGCGAAGGCGCTACGTGGAAAGGGGGAACTCACGTTGGCATTTGCGGCGCAGATTGGCGACCGTTCGCTGGCCCTGCGCATAGAGTATCGCGTCAAACAGCTCACAAAGCGTCAGAAAGAGCGCCTTGTAGAAGGCGAAGGGCTTGAGGCTCTACTGAGCAGCCTGCAAGCCCCGGATGTTAAAAACGATTGAAGTGGTCGTGGTATTCCACCAGGCCCGTCACGCCCTCCAGCGCATCGTCCGCCAGGCGATGAACCTGGAACGCGCTTTCGGTGCCCGGCCAGCGGCAACGCAGGTCATGATGCGCCGCCAGCTCAAAGCCAAAGCGGCTATACAGTGCCGGATCGCCCAGCGTAACCACCGCGGCGTAGCCAAACTCGTTCAGGGAATCGAGTCCTTCATAGACCAGTTGACGCGCCAGGCCCTGCCCCCGGTAGTTTTCATCCACCGCAAGCGGCGCCATGCCGACCCATTGCAGATCTTCACCCTGAACATCGACAGGGCTGAACGCGACGTAACCCACTACCTGACCTTCATCATCGGTAGCAACCAAACCCAACGTTAAGAAACCATCTTCACGCAGGTCGTGGACTAATTTTGCTTCCGCATCGCTCTCAAATGAACGGCGCAGCAACGCATCAATACCAGGGGCATCAATGGGAATCTCAACTCGAATCAGCATGGCTCACCTACCGAGGTCTGTTTGGTTTCTGGCGACGTTTTCATCCCCGCCTCAACAAAATCCGCCAACTGCATCAGCATGACGCGCAACGCTTTAGGCATCTGCTCCAGTTCGATGGCATCCATCAGATTTTTTACGTATAGCCCTAATTCTGTATCACCTTCAATCACCAGGCGACGCTGGAAGAAAAGCGTATCCGGATCCTGCTTGCGGGCCACGATCATCAGGAGATCGCTGGCATCGGCGCTAAAACTCACATCCGCATCTGCATTCTGGCTGACGATAAGTTTATCGTTTTCAACAGAGGTATACCATTTGAGGTCAATGTCACGCACATGAATGCTCAGCCAGCGACCTTCGAGAAACTCCAGCTCCCCATCGGCCAGCGCCTGACTAAACTGCCAGCTCAGGACCTGCTCCAGAACCTGGCGCTTCAGCGCAAAGGGCGTCAGTTTAACCGGTACACTCATCAGAGAAGGACCTAAATGTACTAAGCGTGAACGCAGTTTATCCAACACGAGCTTTACTCCCTGTTTCAATAGTCCTGCTATTTTGCCATATCAAATAAACGACATAGCGGCATAAATCAACAATTCGCTACGAAATTGTTACCTCTTTATTGGTGTCACCAATACGACTTTAACTGCCTCAAATCAAAAATTGTCTCAGCAAGGTTAACTAAAATCCCTCTTCGTTAACATTTCTGCGCCCTACATGGCGCAACGTTCAGGATAAATTATGGAGCTGCTCTGCCCTGCCGGAAACCTCCCGGCGCTTAAGGCGGCCATCGAGAACGGCGCTGATGCTGTCTACATCGGGCTGAAAGATGATACCAACGCCCGTCATTTCGCCGGCCTTAATTTTACCGAGAAAAAATTGCAGGAAGCGGTGAGTTTCGTTCATCAACATCGCCGTAAGCTGCACATTGCGATTAACACCTTTGCGCACCCGGATGGTTACGCACGCTGGCAGCGTGCCGTTGATATGGCAGCGCAACTGGGTGCAGACGCGCTGATCCTCGCCGACCTCGCCATGCTTGAGTATGCCGCAGAGCGCTACCCGCATATTGAGCGCCATGTCTCTGTTCAGGCATCTGCAACCAATGAAGAGGCGATTAATTTCTACCATCGCAACTTTGACGTCGCCCGCGTGGTTCTGCCGCGCGTGCTGTCTATTCATCAGGTGAAGCAGCTTGCTCGCGTCACACCAGTTCCCCTGGAAGTGTTCGCCTTTGGCAGCTTGTGCATTATGGCGGAAGGCCGTTGCTATCTTTCGTCTTACCTGACGGGCGAATCTCCTAATACCGTCGGTGCCTGCTCCCCTGCCCGTTTTGTGCGCTGGCAGCAGACCCCACAGGGTCTGGAATCTCGCCTGAACGAAGTGCTGATTGATCGCTACCAGGATGGCGAAAACGCCGGGTATCCAACGCTGTGTAAAGGGCGCTACCTGGTGGATGGCGAGCGCTACCATGCGCTGGAAGAACCCACCAGCCTCAACACGCTCGAACTGCTGCCGGAACTGCTGGCTGCCAATATTGCCTCGGTGAAAATCGAAGGTCGCCAGCGCAGCCCGGCTTACGTTAGCCAGGTGGCGAAAGTGTGGCGTCAGGCAATCGACCGCTGTATGGCCGACCCGCAAAACTACGTCCCGCAGGCCGCGTGGATGGAAACGCTCGGTTCAATGTCCGAAGGCACGCAGACCACGCTTGGCGCGTATCACCGTAAATGGCAGTGAGAAAAGCAATGAAATATTCATTAGGACCCGTGCTCTACTACTGGTCGAAAGAAACGCTGGAAGATTTTTACCAGCAGGCCGCCGCCAGTCATGCTGACGTTATCTATCTTGGCGAAGCAGTATGCAGCAAACGCCGTGCGACCAAAGTGGGCGACTGGTTGGATATGGCGAAGTCTCTCGCCGGTAGCGGTAAGCAGGTGGTGCTGTCGACGCTGGCGCTGGTGCAGGCTTCCTCTGAACTGGGAGAGCTGAAGCGCTATGTCGAAAACGGCGACTTCCTGTTGGAAGCCAGCGATCTCGGCGTGGTGAATATGTGCGCCGAGCGTAAGCTGCCGTTTGTCGCCGGGCACGCGCTCAACTGCTACAACGCCGTCACGCTGCGTATTCTGCTCAAGCAGGGCATGGTGCGCTGGTGTATGCCGGTTGAGCTGTCGCGCGACTGGCTGGTGAACCTGCTCAACCAGTGCGACGAACTGGGTATTCGCGACCAGTTTGAAACCGAAGTGCTGAGTTATGGGCATTTACCGCTGGCCTACTCTGCCCGCTGCTTTACCGCGCGTTCCGAAGATCGTCCAAAAGACGAATGTGAAACCTGCTGCATCAAATACCCGAACGGACGCGATGTGCTGTCGCAGGAGAATCAGCAGGTCTTTGTGCTCAACGGGATCCAGACCATGAGCGGCTATGTCTACAACCTCGGTAACGAGCTGACATCCATGCAGGGGCTGGTTGATATTGTGCGCCTTTCCCCGCTGGGGACAGAGACATTCGCCATGCTTGACGCCTTCCGTGCCAATGAAAATGGCAGTGCTCCATTACCGCTTGCCGCCCACAGTGACTGCAACGGCTACTGGAAGCGACTGGCTGGTCTGGAGCTGCAGGCCTAGCCGGATGGCGGCAAATTGCCTTATCCGGCCTACAAATAGCGATCCCGTAGGCCCGATAAGCGCAGCGCCATCGGGCATTGTTTTTGCCGTCAGTCTCATAAAGCTCACTTTGTTAACAACGGTAATCAAATTTTAATGCAGTATTAAAAGATTAACCGGTAACAAAGTGAGCCGTTATGACTGACAAAACTATTCCGTTCTCGGTGCTGGATCTGGCGCCGATCCCTGAAGGTTCTTCGGCAAAAGAGGCCTTCACGCACTCGCTTGATCTCGCCCGACTGGCCGAAAAGCGCGGCTACCACCGCTACTGGCTGGCTGAACATCACAACATGACCGGCATCGCCAGCGCCGCAACTTCTGTGCTGATTGGCTATCTGGCTGCCAATACCACCACGCTGCATCTCGGGTCTGGCGGCGTGATGCTGCCCAACCATTCGCCGCTGGTGATCGCCGAGCAGTTCGGTACCCTGAATACGCTGTATCCGGGACGCATCGATCTTGGGCTTGGCCGCGCGCCGGGGAGCGATCAGCCAACGATGCGTGCGCTGCGCCGCCATATGAGCGGTGATATCGATAACTTCCCTCGCGACGTCGCTGAACTGGTGGACTGGTTCGACGCCCGCGATCCTAACCCCCATGTACGCCCGGTTCCCGGCTACGGCGAACAGATCCCGGTCTGGTTATTAGGCTCCAGCCTGTACAGCACACAGCTGGCGGCCCAGCTCGGCCTGCCGTTTGCCTTCGCCTCGCATTTTGCTCCGGATATGCTGCATCAGGCGCTGCATCTGTATCGCACCCAGTTCAAACCCTCAGCGCGGCTGGCAAAGCCGTATGCGATGGTGTGCATCAACATCATTGCCGCTGACAGCAATCGCGACGCCGAGTTTCTTTTCACCTCGATGCAGCAGGCGTTTATGAAACTGCGTCGTGGCGAAACCGGCCAGCTACCACCGCCGGTAGAGAATATGCATCAGCTGTGGTCCGCTTCTGAACAGTACGGCGTACAACAGGCGCTGAGCATGTCGCTGGTTGGTGATAAGGCAAAAGTGCGTCACGGTCTTGATGCCATTTTGCGTGAAACCCAGGCCGATGAAATTATGGTTAACGGCCAGATTTTTGATCATCAGGCACGTCTTCATTCGTTTGATTTGGCGATGGATGTGAAGCAGGAATTGTTGGGGTAGCGCGCTTTGTGCCGGATGGCGGCTACGCCTTATCCGGCCTACACGATACCATAGGCCCGGTAAGCGCAGCGCCACCGGGCAACGGTTTTACTGATAGACCGGTAACAGATCCACGCTCGACAGAATATGGATGACCGCGTTGCCGATACCGAACACCAGGATCAGCGCAATCATCGGCTTACCGCCCCAGACACGGAATTTCGGGCTACCGAAACGCTCGCGGGATTTACGTGCCAGCAGCGCCGGAACAATGGCAGCCCAGATGGTTGCTGCGAGTCCTGCATAGCCAATGGCGTACAGGAAACCGTTCGGCCATAGCAGGCCACCGATAATTGGCGGGACAAACGTCAGCAATGCCGTTTTGAAACGTCCCATTGCCGAGTCATCAAAGCCAAACAGATCCGCTAGATAGTCAAACAGACCGAGCGTAACGCCGAGGAATGAACTCGCCACCGCAAAGTTGGAGAACACCACCAGCAGCAGATCCAGACTGCGGCTGTTTAGTACGCCGCTCAGCGCCTGTACCAGCACATCAATGTTACCGCCCTGTTGCGCAATACCGATAAACTCTGGACGCGGAATGTTGCCCATCGTTCCCAGCAACCATACGGTATACAGCACCAGCGCCAGCAGCGTGCCGTACACCAGACACTTAACGATGGTCTTCGGATCTTTGCCGTAGTACTTCATCAGGCTCGGGACGTTACCGTGATAGCCGAATGAGGCCAGGCAAAACGGCAGCGTCATCAGCAGATACGGTGTATACGAAGCATTGCTTTGTGCCACGTTAAACAGCGTAGTGGGCGTAACATGTCCCAGCAGACTGCCGAAGGTCAGGAAAAAGGTAATCACCTTTGCGCCCAGCACAATCGCCGTCATGCGGCTAACCGCTTTGGTGCTTAACCACACCACAAATGCCACCAGCAGCGCAAAGCCAAGACCTGCCGCACGCGCCGGAACATTCAGCGACATCTCGGAGAAGGTGTGATGCAGAATCGACCCGCTCGCTGAGATATAGGCGTAAGTCAGGATATAGAGAACGAAGGCGATCGAGATGCCGTTCACTACGTTCCAGCCTTTACCCAGCAGATCTTTCGTGATGGTGTCAAAACTGGAGCCAATGCGGTAATTGAGGTTAGCTTCGAGGATCATCAGCCCGGAATGCAGCATACAGAACCAGGTGAAGATCAGCGCCGCCATTGACCAGAAAAACCACGCCCCGGACATGACCACTGGCAGAGAAAACATCCCCGCGCCAATAATGGTGCCGCCGATAATCACCACGCCGCCGAGCAGCGAAGGTG
Organism: Citrobacter freundii ATCC 8090 = MTCC 1658 = NBRC 12681; assembly: GCF_011064845.1. NCBI lineage: Bacteria > Pseudomonadati > Pseudomonadota > Gammaproteobacteria > Enterobacterales > Enterobacteriaceae > Citrobacter > Citrobacter freundii. Next base: position 4,381,775 of record NZ_CP049015.1, read on the forward strand.
ACGTTTGGGTGGTGGTTAGTGTTGCCATTTAGCCATCTCTCCAGTCATTTATATTGTGACTACATCTCAATGTGCTGCACTGTACCAGTACATGAGTACAAATGAAATAAAAAAAGCCCCGATTGTTGAGATCGGGGCTGTATATATTACTTTACGCAGCGAAACTTATGCGTCACCGCCGAAACGACGACGACCAGCGGAGTCATCACGACGCGGTGCAGAAGAATCGTCACGACGCGGACCACGGTTGCCTTCACGACGTTCGCCGCTAAAACGACGACCATCGCCACGACCGCCTTCACGACGCTCACCGCTAAAGCCACGACCTTCACCGCGACCGCCTTCACGACGCTCACCGCTGAAACGGCCACCGCCACGACGCTCACCACCGGTGTGCGGAACTGCATCGCCAACCAACTGCATGTTCATCGGCTTGTTCAGGATGCGAGTACGGGTAAAGTGCTGCAGCACGTCGCCCGGCATACCTTTCGGCAGCTCGATGGTGGAGTGGGAAGCAAACAGCTTGATGTTACCGATGTAACGGCTGCTGATATCGCCTTCGTTAGCAATCGCGCCAACGATATGACGAACTTCAACACCGTCATCACGGCCCACTTCAATGCGGTACAGCTGCATGTCACCAACGTCACGACGTTCACGACGCGGACGATCTTCACCACCACGGTCATTACGGTCACGAGGGCCACGATCGTTACGATCGCGCGGACCACGGTCATCACGATCGCGGAATTCGCGTTTCGGACGCATTGGTGCATCTGGCGGCAGGATCAGCGGACGTTCGCCCTGAGCCATTTTCAGCAGTGCGGCTGCCAGCGTTTCGATATCCAGCTCTTCTTCCGGCTGCATTTTCGCCAGCAGAGCACGGTACTGATCCAGATCGCTGCTTTCCAACTGCTGCTGTACTTTAGCGGCGAATTTTTCCAGACGGCGTTTGCCCAGCAGTTCTGCGTTCGGCAGTTCTACTTCCGGAATCGTCAGCTTCATGGTGCGTTCGATGTTACGCAGCAGACGACGCTCACGGTTCTCAACGAACAGCAGCGCACGGCCAGCACGACCCGCACGACCGGTACGGCCGATACGGTGAACGTAAGACTCGGAATCCATCGGGATGTCGTAGTTAACAACCAGGCTGATACGCTCAACGTCCAGGCCACGGGCCGCAACGTCGGTAGCAATCAGGATATCCAGGCGGCCATCTTTCAGACGTTCCAGAGTCTGCTCACGCAGGGACTGGTTCATGTCGCCGTTCAGTGCAGCGCTGCTATAACCGCTACGCTCCAGCGCTTCTGCCACTTCCAGGGTCGCATTTTTGGTACGAACGAAGATAATCGCCGCATCAAAATCTTCTGCTTCCAGGAAACGCACCAGCGCTTCATTTTTACGCATGCCCCACACAGTCCAGTAGCTCTGGCTGATGTCAGGACGGGTGGTAACGCTGGACTGAATGCGTACTTCCTGCGGCTCTTTCATAAAGCGACGGGTAATACGACGAATCGCTTCCGGCATGGTTGCAGAGAACAGAGCGGTCTGATGACCTTCCGGGATCTGCGCCATGATGGTTTCAACGTCTTCGATGAAGCCCATACGCAGCATTTCGTCAGCTTCGTCCAGTACCAGACCGCTCAGTTTGGAGAGGTCCAGAGTCCCGCGCTTCAGGTGATCCAGCAGACGGCCCGGCGTACCGACGACGATCTGTGGTCCCTGACGCAGGGCACGTAATTGCACGTCATAACGCTGGCCGCCGTACAGGGCAACCACATTCACGCCGCGCATGTGTTTAGAGAAATCCGTCATGGCTTCTGCTACCTGAACCGCCAGTTCGCGGGTCGGTGCCAGCACCAGAATCTGAGGTGCCTTCAGCTCAGGATCAAGATTGTTGAGCAGCGGTAAAGAGAACGCTGCAGTTTTGCCGCTACCTGTCTGGGCCATACCCAGAACATCGCGGCCGCCCAGCAGATGCGGAATGCACTCTGCCTGGATTGGAGATGGTTTTTCGTAACCCAGATCGTTAAGGGCTTCAAGGATAGGAGCCTTCAGGCCCAGATCTGCAAAAGTGGTTTCGAATTCAGCCATGTAGTACGTGTGCCTCAAAATTAATGGCGGCCAGTCTACATAACTCATCATGAAATTGATCTGCAATTTTCATTGAAAAGTGTGAACCGGCTCAAAGTAGGTGTATTAACGAACAACAACGCCCTCACCCGTGAAGGTGATGGCAATCAAAAAAGATTACGGGCTGATGTGTACGTCAGCTATTGCTGGTCCGATTCTGCCAGGTCATCTTGGTCCTGGCCCAGGAGCGATAATTCCAACAATGCGTATCGGTGCTCAACAAAGTTATGAACGTTGTTAGCCACCGCCAGTTTGAACAATGCCGTAGCGTTGTCCAAATCCCCCAGACTTAGGTAGTACTTACCTAAATAGAAGTTGGTTTCACTGAGATGCTCAGCGAGCGAGGTGTTATCCGTTGCGTCCGCCTTCAGGCGTTCCATCAGCGTTGCTTCGCTAATGTTGCCCAGGTAGAACTCGACAATGTTCCATCCCCATTGCTCTTTATCCGATTTCTCAAAGCGTTGCTTCAACGCTTCTTTAGCCTGCTTCTCATCGAGCTTCTGCTCGGCAAGATAAAGCCACAGACTACGGAAAGGATCATTGGGATCGTCTTGATAAAACGCTAGCAGATCATCTTGCGCTAACTTGTCGCGACCGCCGTAATACAATGCGATACCGCGATTTAAGTGCGCGTAGTTGTAAGTTGGATCAAGCTCAAGTACAGAATCAAACGCTTCATAGGCAGCATCAAAATTGCCTGCCTGCGTTAAATATATACCTAAGTAATTGAATACTTCAGGCATATCTGGTCGGATTGCCAGCGCTTGTGAAAAATCATTTCGCGCCAGTGCCCTCAGACCGAGACTATCATACAACACTCCGCGCTCATATAAAAGCTGTGCGCGTTCGTCATCGGTTAAAGCCCGACTGGCAAGAATTTGTTCCATACGTGCCAGAATCACTTCCTGCTGCAAAGTCGGTTGCAATGGTACTGCGAGGACTTCACTCTTTCGCCAGGCGGAATTACTGCATCCAGCCAGCGTGAGTGCTGTCGCAACGAAACACCAGCGCAAAAAAGGCTTCATTTCCCACTCCCGAAGACAACGATTGAATGAACGTCCAGGTTCCCCGGTTGCTAACAAGGCATCCTGCCGGGTTAAAGGCCCTCCGCTTTCACGGAGGGCAATGGCAACCTTACTCGCCCTGGCTTGCCGGAGCTTCCGGTTCGCCTGCAGGCTGAGACTGCTCAGTTGCTTCTTTAATGCTCAGACGTACACGGCCCTGGCGATCAACTTCCAGAACTTTGACCGGTACTTCCTGGCCCATCTGCAGGTAGTCGGTCACTTTCTCAACGCGCTTATCAGCGATCTGAGAGATGTGTACCAGACCTTCTTTACCGCCACCGATGGCAACGAATGCGCCAAAGTCAACGATACGGGTCACTTTACCATTGTAGATACGGCCTACTTCGATCTCTGCGGTGATCTCTTCGATACGACGGATAGCATATTTCGCTTTTTCGCCGTCGGTCGCAGCAATCTTCACGGTACCATCATCTTCGATTTCAATGGTGGTGCCGGTTTCTTCGGTCAGAGCACGGATAACAGAACCGCCTTTACCGATAACGTCTTTGATCTTGTCCGGGCTGATCTTGATGGTGTGGATACGCGGAGCAAATTCAGAGATATCGCCACGCGGTGCGTTGATCGCTTGTTCCATCACACCCAGGATGTGCAGACGCGCACCTTTAGCCTGGTTCAGAGCAACCTGCATGATCTCTTTGGTGATACCTTCAATTTTGATATCCATCTGCAGTGCAGAGATACCGTCGCGGGAACCCGCCACTTTGAAGTCCATATCGCCCAGGTGGTCTTCGTCGCCCAGGATGTCAGACAGAACAACAAAGTTGTCGCCTTCTTTCACCAGACCCATCGCGATACCCGCAACAGCGGCTTTGATCGGCACGCCTGCGTCCATCAGCGCCAGGGAAGCACCACATACGGAAGCCATGGAAGAAGAACCGTTAGATTCGGTGATTTCAGAAACCACACGCACGGTGTACGGGAATTTATCCAGTTCCGGCATTACTGCCAGTACGCCACGTTTCGCCAGACGGCCGTGACCAATCTCACGACGCTTCGGAGAACCGACCATACCGGTTTCACCTACGCAGTACGGAGGGAAGTTGTAGTGGAACAGGAAGTTGTCAGTGCGCTCGCCCATCAGTTCGTCAAGGTTCTGCGCATCACGAGTGGTGCCCAGGGTCGCAGTAACCAGCGCCTGAGTTTCGCCACGGGTGAACAGTGCGGAGCCGTGGGTACGCGGCAGAACGCCAGTACGCACGTCCAGACCACGGATCATGTCTTTTTCACGGCCATCGATGCGCGGCTCGCCTGCCAGTACGCGGCTACGAACAACGTTTTTCTCGATAGCGTGCAGAATTTCACCCAGTTCGTTAGCGTCCAGGGTTTCGTCTTCAGCCACCAGAGTCGCGATGGTTTCAGATTTGATTACGTCAACCTGAGCATAACGCTCTTGTTTGTCGGTGATGCGGTAAGCATCGCTCAGGCGAGCTTCTGCCAGTGCGGCAACGCGTGCGTTCAGCGCTTCGTTGACGGCTTCTGGCTGCCAGTCCCAACGCGGTTTGCCTGCTTCTTTCGCCAGCTCGTTGATAGCCTGAATCACAACCTGCTGCTGTTCGTGACCGAACACAACAGCACCCAGCATCTGATCTTCGCTCAGCAGTTCTGCTTCGGATTCAACCATCAGTACGGCTGCTTCAGTACCCGCAACAACCAGGTCCAGCTTGCTTTCTTTCAGTTCGTCCTGAGTCGGGTTCAGTACGTACTGGTCATTGATGTAACCAACACGTGCAGCACCGATCGGGCCGTTGAATGGAATACCAGACAGAGTCAGCGCAGCAGATGCACCAATCATTGCCACGATGTCCGGGTTAACCTGCGGGTTAACGGAAACAACGGTCGCGATAACCTGAACTTCGTTAACGAAGCCTTCCGGGAACAGCGGGCGAACTGGGCGGTCAATCAGACGCGCGATCAGGGTTTCGCCTTCGCTCGGACGGCCTTCACGACGGAAGAAGCTACCCGGGATACGGCCAGCAGCGTAGGTACGCTCCTGATAGTTAACGGTCAGCGGGAAAAAGTCCTGGCCTGGTTTCGCTTTTTTCTGGCCAACAACGGTAACGAATACCGCGGTGTCATCCATGCTAACCATAACAGCGGCAGTCGCCTGACGCGCCATCATGCCGGTTTCCAGCGTAACGGTATGCTGACCGTACTGGAATTTACGAACGATCGGATTAAGCAAAATAATATCCTTTCTCTATTTTTTTGACGGCACATTTTGCGCCATCGTTAATACCCGATCTTCTGCGCATCCTCGCGACTAATGACAACCCTAACCCATAAGCATGAGTAAAGCCTCTCATTAGCCGCGCGAACCTCTGCAACGGAAGATCATTCATAGCAACAATACATTAGTTTCCAGCGAATTGCTGCCATCTGCTGGAAAAAAGGGGCCATGAAGGCCCCCTCTTTCTGAAACTCGAAAGAATTAGCGACGCAGACCCAGACGCTCGATCAGCGCGGTGTAACGTGCAACATCTTTACGTTTCAGGTAGTCGAGCAGTTTACGACGCTGAGAAACCATGCGCAGCAGACCACGACGGCTGTGGTGATCTTTTTTGTGCTCTGCAAAGTGGCCCTGCAGGTGGTTAATCTGTGCAGTCAACAGTGCAACCTGAACATCGGTAGAACCGGTGTCGTTTGCATCACGACCAAACTCAGAAACGATTTTAGCGGTAGCTTCAGTACTTAGAGACATTTTAAAACTCCAAAGTGTTAAGAATGAAAGGATGCCGATCTCTAATTCAGCTATCCCAGTGTATACACTTTATCCTTCAAACTGACTCTGCGTTGGCTGCGTCCGCTCACCTCAGTCACTTACCTAAGTAAGCTCCTGAGGATTCTCAGACTTGCCGCCTTGATGCAGCTCGAATGATTTTGTGTATACGTCGCGTAGATTGTTAAACAATTTACGCGACGTTAAGCGGCAGTATTCTACTCGCAGCGCCCTTTTATCGCAAGACAGAGAGCGCTATGCAGGATACTCAACCACCAGGCGACGGGGGGCGACACGACCTTCATCGTCCATCTCCCCCATGCCGATAAACTTGCCGTCATCGCCTTCCGTCACGCGGACCAGCCCTTCCAGCGGCGCGCCTGACGTCCGTACCGGGTTACCATTTTTAAAGTAAACCGAGGATGTTAAAGGCAAATTAACAACAGGATAGTCCGATGCTGGACTGTCCATTGGCATCAGCAAAGGATCAAGCAGCTGTGCCGCCGGAATGTTCTGCTGCTCGGCCTGTTCAACCAGCTCACGCAGATGTTCCAGCGTCACCATTCGATCCACCGGATACTTGCTGACCGTCAAACGACGCAGATACGTGACGTGCGCGCCGCAGCCCAACTTCTCACCCAGATCGTCAACAATGGTGCGAATATAGGTGCCTTTGGAACAGTGAACTTCCAGCTCCAGTTCGTTACCTTCGTGACGGATAAACAGCAGCTCATAGACGGTAATCGGTCGCGCTTCACGCGGCACTTCAATACCCTGACGCGCATATTCGTACAGCTTCTTACCCTGATACTTCAGCGCCGAATACATTGACGGGATCTGCTCGATATCGCCGCGGAAAGTTTCCAGCGCGCTCGCCAGTTGTTCTGCGGTGAAGGTTACCGGACGTTCCTGCACGATTTGCCCATCGGCATCGGAAGTGTCTGTACGCTGGCCCAGACGGGCAACCACGCGATAGCGTTTGTCAGAATCCAGCAAATACTGTGAAAACTTAGTCGCTTCACCGAGGCAGATTGGCAGCATGCCTGTCGCCAGCGGATCCAGTGCGCCGGTATGTCCCGCGCGGTTGGCATTGTAGATGCGCTTTACTTTTTGCAGTACATCATTGCTGGACATGCCCTGCGGCTTATCCAGCAGCAGGACACCGTGAATATCGCGACCACGACGACGAGGACGACTCATCAGTCCTCCTTGCTGTCGTCCGCTGGGTTCACACGACGCTCATCGTCATGTTTCACCACGCTGGTCACCAGATTGGACATGCGCATCCCTTCAACCAACGAGTTGTCGTAGAAGAAGGTCAGCTCAGGCACGATACGCAGACGCATGGCTTTACCCAGCAGAGAGCGGATAAAACCAGAGGCTTCCTGCAGTGCCTTGATGCCGTTTTTCACAGCAGCTTCGTCCTGATCGTTGAGGAAAGTCACGAATACTTTGGCATATGCCAGATCACGAGACATCTCAACACCCGATACGGTGGTCATCATACCAACACGCGGGTCTTTGATTTCGCGTTGCAGGATGAGTGCGATCTCTTTCTGCATCTCTTGCGCGACACGCTGCGGGCGACCAAATTCTTTCGCCATAATAAATTCTCCAGAATAAAGACAAAAAAGGGGCTATCAGCCCCTTTTTAAATTTCTTGCCGGGTGGCGCTTCGCTTACCCGGCCTACACCTAATCATCTTCTAAGGATTTTGGGCTGCAAATTGCGGCCCAAAAGACGACGAAGATTAAGCGATAGTACGTTGGATCTCGATAATCTCGAACACTTCGATCATATCGCCAACGCGAACGTCGTTGTAGTTCTTAACGCCGATACCACACTCCATGCCGTTACGGACTTCGTTAACGTCATCTTTGAAGCGACGCAGGGATTCCAGCTCGCCTTCATAGATAACCACGTTGTCGCGCAGAACGCGGATTGGGTTGTGACGTTTAATCGTGCCTTCGGTAACCATACAGCCTGCGATAGCGCCGAATTTCGGTGATTTGAACACATCACGAACTTCAGCCAGACCAATGATCTGCTGTTTCAGCTCCGGAGACAGCATGCCGCTCATCGCTGCTTTCACTTCGTCGATCAGATGATAGATGACGGAGTAGTAACGCAGATCCAGGCTTTCAGATTCGATAACTTTACGTGCAGAGGCATCAGCACGGACGTTGAAGCCAACCAGAATCGCGTTGGATGCCGCAGCCAGGGTCGCGTCGGTTTCGGTGATACCACCTACGCCAGAACCGATGATCTTCACTTTGACTTCGTCGGTAGACAGTTTCAGTAAAGAGTCGGAAATCGCTTCTACAGAACCCTGAACGTCAGCCTTCAGGACGACGTTCACTTCGTGAACTTCGCCTTCGGTCATGTTAGCGAACATGTTCTCGAGTTTAGATTTCTGCTGACGAGCCAGTTTAACTTCACGGAATTTGCCCTGACGATACAGTGCAACTTCACGGGCTTTCTTCTCGTCACGAACGACAGTAACTTCGTCACCTGCAGCCGGAACACCGGACAGACCGAGGATTTCCACCGGAATGGACGGACCTGCTTCCAGTACTTCCTGACCCAGTTCGTTACGCATAGCACGAACGCGACCGTATTCGAAGCCACACAGTACGATGTCGCCTTTGTGCAGCGTACCTTCACGCACCAGTACGGTAGCAACCGGACCACGACCTTTATCCAGGAAGGATTCGATAACCGCACCGCTCGCCATACCTTTACGCACAGCTTTCAGTTCCAGTACTTCGGCCTGCAGCAGGATAGCGTCCAGCAGCTCGTCGATACCGGTACCCGCTTTCGCAGAAACGTGAACGAATTGGCTCTCGCCGCCCCACTCTTCCGGCATGATGCCGTACTGGGACAGTTCGTTTTTAACGCGATCCGGATCCGCTTCCGGCTTATCGATTTTGTTGACTGCAACCACCACCGGCACACCCGCCGCTTTCGCGTGCTGGATAGCTTCGATGGTCTGTGGCATCACGCCGTCGTCTGCTGCAACAACCAGAACAACGATATCCGTTGCCTGAGCACCACGAGCACGCATGGAGGTAAACGCGGCGTGACCCGGGGTATCCAGGAAGGTGATCATACCGTTGTCAGTTTCAACGTGGTACGCACCGATGTGCTGAGTAATGCCGCCCGCTTCACCAGAAGCCACTTTCGTGGAACGAATGTAGTCCAGCAGGGAGGTTTTACCGTGGTCAACGTGACCCATGATGGTCACAACTGGTGCGCGCGGTTCAGCCGCAGCACCGGTGTCACGGTCGCTCATTACCGCTTCTTCCAGCTCGTTTTCACGACGCAGGATAACTTTGTGGCCCATCTCTTCGGCAACCAGCTGTGCGGTTTCCTGGTCGATGACCTGGTTAATGGTAGCCATTGCGCCCAGCTTCATCATCGCTTTGATGACCTGAGAGCCTTTGACCGCCATTTTGTTCGCCAGATCGCCAACGGTGATGGTTTCGCCGATCACAACGTCACGGTTAACGGCCTGAGCTGGCTTCTGGAAGCCCTGCTGCAGAGCGGAACCTTTACGCTGCTTACCGCCTTTGCCGCCGCGAACCGCTGCACGCGCTTCTTCACGGTCAGCTTTAGATTCAGCGTGTTTGTTGCCTTTCTTCGCCGGACGCGCGGCTTTCGTGCTGCGAGTACGACCACGGCCGCCTTCGACTTCACGATCGTTTTCGTCTTCAGCCTGGCGAGCATGCTGGGAAGTGGTGACGTGATAATCGCTGGTATCTTCAACAGGTTCAGCGTTATTCACACCATTTTTCTCGTTTTCTTCCGCCATACGGCGAGCTTCTTCCGCTACGCGGCGCGCTTCTTCTTCAAGCTTACGACGTGCTTCTTCTTCCGCTTTACGCTTCAGTTCTGCGGCTTCATTTTCACGGCGGGCTTTTTCGGCCTGGGCGGTTTTAGTCATATCGTCGGTCTGTTGATTGCTCACTTTGTCTTTTTCCGCAGCTTCACGTTTCGCTTTATCAGCGGCTTCACGCTTAGCTTGTTCTGCGGCCTCACGTTCGGCTTTTTGTTGCGCCTCGCGTTTGGCAGCTTCTTCTGCCTCACGACGGGCTTGCTCTTCCGCTTCACGCTGCGCCTGCTCTTCCGCGGCAAGGCGTTCAGCCTCTTGCGGATCGCGTTTCACAAAGGTGCGTGTCTTGCGGACTTCGATTTGTACCGATTTGCTTTTTCCACCGGTACCTGGAATATTGAGAGTACTGCGCGTTTTACGCTGCAATGTCAACTTATCCGGCGCTGAGCCGTTTTCACGGTTCAAATGCGCCAGTAAGGTTTGTTTCTCTTGTGCGGACACAGAGTCGTCAGCAGACTTCGGGATACCGGCATCAGCAAATTGCTGTACCAGGCGATCCACGGAAGTCTGTATCTCTGCAGCCAGCGTTTTTACGGTTACATCTGTCATACTGTTCCTTCCTGCTACAGTTTATTACGCTTCGTCGCCGAACCAGCAAATATTACGGGCAGCCATAATCAGCTCACCGGCTTTTTCGTCGGTCAACCCTTCGATATCAGCCAGATCATCAATGCCCTGTTCAGCGAGATCTTCCAGCGTACAAACACCACGGGCCGCCAGTTTGAAGGCCATCTCACGATCCAATCCTTCCAGATTCAGCAGATCGTCAGCCGGTTTGTTATCACCGAGGCTTTCTTCCTGGGCCAGTGCCAGAGTGGTCAGTGCGTTTTTAGCACGCTCGCGCAGCGCTTCAACGGTCTGTTCATCCAGGCCGTCAATTTCCAGCAGCTCTTTCATTGGCACGTAGGCCAGTTCTTCCAGCGTCGCAAAACCTTCTTCCACCAGAACGGTCGCGAAATCTTCATCGATATCGAGATATTTGGTGAAGGTATCGATGGCTGCATGTGCTTCAGCCTGATGCTTCGCCTGCAGGTCATCAACGGTCATCACGTTGAGTTCCCAACCGCTCAGTTGTGAAGCCAGGCGGACGTTCTGACCATTACGTCCAATCGCCTGAGCCAGGTTACCGGCTTCAACCGCGATATCCATGGTGTGCTTGTCTTCATCCACCACGATAGAAGCAACGTCTGCTGGCGCCATTGCGTTAATCACGAACTGCGCCGGGTTATCATCCCACAGGACGATATCGATACGCTCGCCGCCCAGTTCGGTAGAAACCGCCTGAACGCGCGCACCGCGCATACCAACACAGGCGCCGACCGGATCAATACGCTTGTCGTTGGTCTTAACGGCGATTTTCGCACGCGATCCCGGATCACGGGCAGCCGCTTTAATTTCGATAACTTCTTCGCCAATTTCCGGTACTTCAATGCGGAACAGCTCAATCAGCATTTCCGGTTTGGAACGGGTTACAAACAGCTGCGCACCGCGCGCTTCCGGGCGTACAGAGTACAGAACGCCACGAATACGGTCACCTGGGCGGAAGTTTTCACGCGGAAGCATGTCTTCACGCAGGATAACAGCTTCAGCATTGCTGCCCAGATCCAGAGAAATGTTGTCGCGGTTTACTTTCTTTACCACACCGGTGACGATTTCGCCTTCGTGTTCGCGGAACTGATCGACAACCATTGCGCGTTCAGCTTCACGTACTTTCTGTACGATAACCTGTTTCGCGGTCTGGGTGGTGATACGGTCAAAGGTGACAGATTCAATCTGATCTTCAACATATTCGCCCACGTTCAGACTTTCGTCTTCGAAGCGTGCCGCTTCCAGCGTAATTTCTTTGGTCGGCTGAGTAACTTCTTCTACGATTACCCAACGACGGAAGGTATCGAAATCACCGCTTTTACGATCGATTTCTACGCGAACGTCGATCTCTTGCTCATATTTTTTCTTTGTTGCTGTAGCCAGCGCACTTTCCAGTGCTTCAAAAATTTTCTCGCGTGGCAGCGCTTTTTCGTTGGATACGGCTTCAACAACAGCCAAAATTTCTTTGTTCATCGCGGGCTTTTCACCTCAATCCAGACTGTTAAAAGTGGGGAACCAGGTTCGCCTTCTGGATATTACTCAGCGCGAACACTTCATCTTTGCCTTCGACTGTGACCGTGATCATCTCACCGTCCACCGCTTTGATAACGCCCTGCCATTTACGACGGTTTTGTACCGCCATACGAAGAACCAGCGTGACTTCTTCACCCAGGAAACGCACGTAGTGTTCAGCTGTGAACAGAGGACGGTCGAGACCCGGAGAGGAGACTTCCAGGTTATAGGCAACGGTGATTGGGTCTTCGACATCCATCACGGCGCTTACCTGATGGCTCACATCAGCACAATCATCAACATTGATGCCATCTTCACTATCAATATAGATGCGCAGTGTGGATGTGCGACCACGAATAAATTCGATGCCGACCAGTTCGTAGCCCAGGGCTTCAACTGGCGCTGTAATCATCTCTGTTAATTTTTGCTCTAATGTGGACAAGCCCACCCCCAAGACATAAAAAAAGGGCCTAAAGCCCAGTTATTCTGTAGTCAGATAACAAAAAACCCCGATAAATCGGGGCTTTAGATAACTGAACCCTATAACCGCACCTGCGGTTCGGAGAACCTTCCGAAAGAATTTTTTTCAAATCCAGCTACGAAGGCCTAAGTCTTCACAGTATATTTGAAAAAGAACTCTAAGGGAAAGTGGTTGCGGGGGCCGGATTTGAACCGACGACCTTCGGGTTATGAGCCCGACGAGCTACCAGGCTGCTCCACCCCGCGCCTGAAACGTGGCAAATTTTACTCGTTTTGGGTAAAAAATGCAAATACTGCTGGGATTTGGTACCGAGGACGGGACGTAAAATCTGCGCACAGTATATTGATTCACTATGCGTTATGTCAACCTTGTTACGACTATGCAAATCAATGAATGCTGCCCAGCGCCAGCCCAGCAAGATAAATATGCCACCCACGCCGTTATTTAACGAAATTATCACTAAACTCTTCCTGTCATCCAGAAAAGATGATTAAATGAAAACTCATTTATTTTGCATAAAAATGCAATTAGCATAATAAGCGACCTCTTCACCAGTCTATCAAGCAGGGTTTTATTTTATGACGACGATTCTCAAGCATCTCCCGGTAGGTCAACGTATTGGTATCGCTTTTTCCGGCGGCCTGGACACCAGTGCAGCACTGCTGTGGATGCGACAAAAAGGGGCTGTCCCATATGCATATACTGCGAATTTGGGCCAGCCGGATGAGGATGACTATGACGCCATTCCTCGCCGTGCAATGGAATATGGTGCTGAGAATGCTCGCCTGGTAGATTGCCGTAAGCAGCTCGTTGCCGAAGGGATCGCTGCCATTCAGTGCGGTGCATTCCACAACACCACTGGCGGACTGACCTACTTCAATACCACCCCGCTGGGCCGTGCCGTAACCGGCACCATGCTGGTTGCCGCCATGAAAGAAGATGGCGTAAATATCTGGGGTGACGGTAGCACCTATAAAGGTAACGATATTGAACGTTTCTATCGTTACGGTCTGCTGACCAACGCCGAACTGCAGATATATAAACCATGGCTGGATACCGATTTTATCGATGAACTCGGCGGTCGCCATGAGATGTCCGAATTTATGATTGCCTGTGGTTTCGACTACAAGATGTCCGTTGAGAAAGCGTACTCAACAGACTCCAATATGCTCGGGGCGACCCACGAAGCAAAAGATCTGGAATTCCTGAACTCAAGCGTCAAAATCGTCAACCCAATTATGGGCGTGAAGTTCTGGGATGAGAGCGTGAAGATCCCGGCAGAAGAAGTGACTGTGCGTTTTGAACAGGGTCATCCGGTTGCACTGAACGGTAAAACCTTCAGCGACGACGTTGAGATGATGCTGGAAGCCAACCGTATCGGCGGTCGTCACGGTCTGGGTATGAGCGATCAGATTGAAAACCGCATCATTGAAGCGAAGAGCCGTGGCATCTACGAAGCCCCGGGGATGGCATTGTTACATATCGCATACGAGCGTCTGCTGACCGGTATTCACAACGAGGATACCATCGAGCAGTATCACGCACATGGTCGCCAGCTTGGTCGTCTGCTGTATCAGGGCCGCTGGTTCGACTCTCAGGCGCTGATGCTGCGTGACGGTCTGCAGCGTTGGGTTGCCAGCCAGATTACCGGTGAAGTGACGCTGGAACTGCGCCGTGGTAATGACTACTCGATCCTCAACACCGTATCTGACAATCTGACTTATAAACCAGAACGTCTGACGATGGAAAAAGGCGATTCCGTATTCTCTCCGGACGACCGTATCGGTCAGTTGACCATGCGTAATCTGGATATCACCGATACCCGCGAGAAGCTGTTCGGCTATGCGCAGTCTGGTCTGCTGACCGCTTCTTCCACAACCGGCCTGCCGCAGGTTGAGAATCTGGAAAATAAGGCGAAGTAAAGATACACCATCTTAAGGCCGCGAAAGCGGCCTTTTTTATGTGCGGAATGTAGGCCTGATAAGCGTAGCGCCATCAGGCGTTGTAATAATGTCGGATGACGGCGTAAACGCCTTATCCGACCTACAGGACAGCCACAAATAACAGACGAAAAAAAAGACGCTTTGCAGCGTCTTTTTTTTGGAATTTGGTACCGAGGATGGGACTCGAACCCACAAGCCCGTTAGGGCACTACCACCTCAAGGTAGCGTGTCTACCAATTCCACCACCTCGGTACAGAATACTTAGCGTGGGATATCGCTGGTCGGCTGAGCCGGAGCAGCTGGCTGAGTTTGCTCGGTTTTCGCCGGTGCGCTCAGATTTTCCCACTCACTTCCTTTATTGGTCTTGTTGCTGTTCATGTTACCCAGCACCAGACTGATAATGAAGAACAAGGTTCCCAATACAGCTGTCATACGGGTCATGAAGTTACCAGAACCACTTGAACCAAACAGAGTACCAGAAGCGCCTGCGCCAAAAGAGGCTCCCATATCAGCGCCTTTGCCTTGCTGCAGCATGATCAAGCCTACCAGGCCAATTGCCACAATAAGGAAAACTACTAAAAGAGCTTCGTGCATAATCAACCTGTTCCTTGCGGAGTTGCCGCGTACAATGCTTCGACCATTAAAGCGGGAATATTTACTGTTTCCCACTGAAGCGGGTGTGAATACTAACCAAAGCGAATAACCTTCGCAAGGGCAATTTGTTAGCATTGTATCAACTGCAGAAAAAATCGCCATATCAATCAAAAACGCAGCAACTTCTCCCAGCATCTCTGCATGACGGCGCGTTGATCGTCAAGATTCGCCCATACCACAACGGGGATTTCACAAATCAGATCTGCATTTTGTGGCCAGCAGTGAATAATTTGCTGATTCACCAACTCTTCCGCCACCATCGATTCAGGTAACCAGGCCATTCCCATATGGCGCAACACCATTTCTCGTATCGTTTCGCTTAAACCACTCTCAAACACTTTTTTCAACCGTGGTCGCACTCGTTGTTCTGCAAGATCAATAATACGTCTGACAAAGGTATAGTCGCTGTAACATAGCCAGGGGATCGGGGTATGCGGATCGTCAAGCGTATCCACCAACTGTGCAGAAATCACAGGAATAAATCGCTCATACCGCCATAGTGAACGTTTTAACCCTCCGGCAATCTCCAGCCCTGGTTGTGAAGAGGGCAAATCGTAAGTCACCAGCATATCAATTTGCCGGTTTATCAGGGCATTGAAGTGGTTGTCTATCCCCTGGATACTGGCGTTTACCGTAAAGTTTAACTGCGGCTCACTCTGTCGCAGGTAGTTGATCATATCCGGCAGGATATTCACCGACAGCGTATGCAGGCTGACCATCACCAGCGTGTTATCCGTTGCTGGCGTCATCGCCGACAGCTCATGGCGTGCCTCTGTTAACGTACTGAGGACGTGCCGGGCATAAGGTTCAAAGCGTTCACCATAGCGCGTCAGCGTGACGGGGGTCGTTGTCCGATCAAACAAAGGCACGGCCAGCACCTCTTCCAGCGCTTTTATACGCCGACTCAGCGCAGGTTGAGTAATATGCCGCTGCGCCGCGGCCTGAGAGTAGTTTCCATGCTGGCTCAAGGCCAGAAAATCTTCCAGCCACTTACAATCCACGTTGTGCTCTCCGCCATGCCATAACCGCATCCTCCAATAACAAATCGGTAATAGTCATAGTTATAGTAATGGCTTTATGGTGGGCATCATAACAACAATATTCCGTTTCACCTGCCGACTCTCACCTTCGACGTTTGACAGGACCGCTATGTTTACTTTATTGACCAATGCCCGTGTTTTTTCTCCTGAGGATTTAGGCCTCTGCTCCCTGCTCATTCATGCCGACCGAATTGTGGCGGTAGAAAAAGATATTTCATTGTTTGATGGCGTCAACGAGGTCATCGATTGTCGGGGTAAATGGGTTATCCCTGGCATCATCGATCAGCATGTTCATCTTACCGGTGGCGGTGGCGAAGCCGGATTTGCCAGTCGGACACCCGCCGTCAAGCTGCGCGATCTGATTCAAGCGGGTATTACCACGGTGGTTGGCGTGTTAGGCACCGATGCCATTTCTCGTTCGCCCAAAGACCTCTACGCTAAAATGCAGTCTCTCAACCTTGAGGGATTACGCGCGTTTATGCATACGGGAGCCTACGCCGTTCCCAGCCCAACCATTACGCGATCCATCCGCGATGATATGGCCTTTATTCCGGCAATTCTTGGTGTAAAAATCGCCCTCGCCGATCACCGCGGTTCTTACCCCTCTTTCCAGGAGTTGCTGAGGATAGTGAGCGATATTCGCGTCGCTTCCCTGCTGGCAGGGAAAAAGGGCTTGCTGCATGTGCACCTGGGGAATCTGCCGGAAGGGATGTCGCAACTTATTGAGTTGTGTGATGCGGGTATTCCGATTCACCATATTTCACCGACCCATGTTGCAAGAACAGAGCCCTTGTTCGAACAGGCTATTGCTTTCGCCCACCGCGGCGGCCATATCGATGTTACGTCCGGTGGCAGTCGTTTTATGCCTCAGGAGCAAGCGATTCTCCACGCACTCGAAGCACAGGTTCCGGCGGAGCGCATCACGATCAGTTCTGACGGCAATGGCAGCGTTCCGCGCTTTAACGCTCAGGGTATCGTTGAAGGTTTAAGCGCGGCACCGGTCGCAGGCAATCTTAACCTACTTCCTCGCCTGATTAATGTCGGTATTCCGGTGCCGCAGGCCATCGCAATGTTGACGGCAAACGTTGCGCGCTCGCTGGGTATTTCCGGGGGCGTGCTCTGCGCCGGAGAACGTGCCGATATCTGTGTACTCAATGATGACCTCTCGCTGGCCCATCTGTTTGCCGCGGGTAAACCGTTGCTGCGGGATGGCGAGTGCCTGGTTACCGGCAACTTCGAGTAAGGGGGCAAGAATGTCATTACTACTGGCGCTAATCGCCATCATTTTTGCCGGACGTCTGATCCTCAAAAAATATCACCCCCAGTCGGTACTGTTATTGACCGGGATTGTGCTGTTGCTTATCGCGCATTTTAGTGGAATGACCTCACTCAGTGGTCTGGTGAAAAAGAGCACCGGATTTGGCCCCTTTGACGCCTTTGAGTTTATCCGCGATACCCTGAGTGTGCGTCTCGGCGGCCTCGGGCTGCAAATTATGCTGATTGGTGGTTTCGCCACGTACATGTCAGCCATTGGCGCAAGCCAGGTACTGGTTCGGGTAACATCTCGTCCTTTACAACGGCTGAACTCGCCTTATCTGCTGCTGGGACTGGCACTGCTATTAGGCCAATTCCTGTCGCTGTTTATCAGCAGCGCCACCGGATTGGGTCTGCTGTTGATGGCGACGCTTTACCCATTGCTTACCCGTCTTGGCTGTAGCCGCGCCGCAGTTGCCGCAGTTATCGCCAGTACCTGTGCGGTTGAGT
Source organism: Citrobacter freundii ATCC 8090 = MTCC 1658 = NBRC 12681 (assembly GCF_011064845.1). Taxonomy (NCBI): domain Bacteria; kingdom Pseudomonadati; phylum Pseudomonadota; class Gammaproteobacteria; order Enterobacterales; family Enterobacteriaceae; genus Citrobacter; species Citrobacter freundii. The sequence continues at coordinate 4,399,583 of NZ_CP049015.1, forward strand.
TTGGCCCAGGATCCGGCAACTCGGTTCTCGCCGCCAAAACCGCAGGTATTGAGGTGGTGAACTATTTTGTGCAGGATCAGTTGCCGATCGTTGTGCCCGTCATTCTTTTCATCGCCCTGTTGCATATTGTTGTGCAACGCTTTTTTGACCGTCGGGAAAGTGGCGACAATGCAGCTCAGCAGATGCAGACATTAACGGCAACTGATGAAGCCGACGCACCTATCGCCTGGCTGTTTCTGCCTATGCTGCCGCTGGTATTGATGTTGGTGTGTAGCGATTTAGTATTTAGCTCGCTTAAGATTACGCTGGATACCGCCGTACTGATAAGCCTCGCTATTACGCTGGTTTGTGAGTACTACCGTCATCGCAAAGCGCGCGAGGTGATGGCTGGCGTACAAAAGGTTTTCGACAGCATGGGCAGCGTTTTTGCCACCGTCGTGACGCTGATTATCGCCGGTGAAGTTTTTTCCGCCGGGCTGAAAGCCATTGGCGCCGTCGACGCGCTGCTGTCGCTTTCTGGCGAATTTGGCCTCAGCGCCGCCTCTATTATCCTGCTGATGACCCTGATCACCTTCGCTATTTCAGCGCTGATGGGCTCCGGGAATGCGGCATTTTTCTCCTTCGCACCCATGGTGCCGGAGATCAGCCGTCATATCGGTAGCGATATCGCAGTCATGATGTTGCCTATCCAGATATCGGCGGGTATTGGTCGTACGTTATCGCCGATTGCCGGCGTCATCATTGCTATCGCAGGGATTGCAGGCGTCTCGCCTGTGGATATTGTTAAGCGCACCGCGATTCCGATGCTGGGCGGTTGGCTACTGATGATTGCGCTAACCTTTGCCCGGTCTGGGCATTTGCTGGCGGTTCTGCCGTGGCTGGCAGCCCTTGTACTACTGATGGTCGGTGGTTATTTCTGGCAGCGCCGACGTAAACAGCCGCTTGCCGTACAGTAAAAAAAAAGCCGGAGTCTCAGACTCCGGCTCTCACTTTCTTCGGGATTACGCCGCTTTCACAGCATCAGCAATACGGTGGGCGAATTCAGTCACCTGCGCTTCGTCTTCACCTTCAACCATCACACGAATTAACGGTTCGGTACCAGACTTACGCAGCAGGACGCGTCCACGGTTACCCAGCGCCGCTTCCACTTCCGCCATCACCGCTTTCACATTTTCATGTTCCAGCGGATCGCCGCTACCTGCGGTGTAACGTACGTTAACCAGCAGCTGTGGGAACATTTTCATGCCGCTGCACAGGTCGTGCAAACTCATATGGTTGCGCACCATCGCCGCCAGCACCTGCAGGCCCGCCACGATGCCGTCACCAGTGGTGGTTTTGTCCAGCAGGATCACATGACCAGAGTTTTCGGCACCGATACGCCAGCCTTTTTCCTGCATTTTTTCCAGCACATAGCGGTCGCCAACTTTCGCCCGAGCAAAAGGAATACCCAGCTGTTTCAGCGCCAGCTCGAGGCCCATGTTGCTCATCAACGTACCTACCGCACCACCACGCAGCTGTCCCTGACGCAGGGCTTCACGGGCGATGATGTACATGATCTGATCGCCATCGACCTTATTGCCTTCGTGGTCAACCATAATGACGCGGTCGCCATCGCCGTCCAGTGCAATACCCAGATCGGCTTTTTCCGCAATCACGCGCGCCTGCAGGGCACGGACGTCAGTGGCGCCGACTTCTTCATTGATGTTCACACCGTTTGGCTCACAGCCAATGGCAATCACGTTTGCACCCAGCTCACGCAGTACATTTGGTGCAATGTGGTACGTTGCACCGTTAGCGCAATCCACCACAATTTTAAGCTCACTCAGACTCAGTTCGTTCGGGAAGGTGCCTTTGCAAAACTCGATATAGCGACCGGCGGCATCAACGATACGGGTAGCTTTACCCAGTTCAGCCGAGTCCACGCAGGTGATCGCTTTTTCCATTTCGGCTTCGATAGCTTCTTCAACCGCATCCGGCAGTTTGGTCCCATCGATGGAGAAGAATTTAATCCCATTGTCATAGAATGGGTTGTGCGAAGCGGAGATAACAATCCCGGCCTCAGCACGGAAAGCACGCGTCAAATAAGCAACGGCAGGTGTTGGCATTGGCCCTGTGAATGAGGCTGAGAGTCCGGCGGCTGCCAGGCCCGCTTCCAGCGCGGACTCCAGCATATAGCCGGAAATACGCGTATCTTTACCGATAATAATTTTACGTGAACCATGACGAGCCAGCACTTTCCCTGCAGCCCAGCCCAGCTTGAGCACAAAGTCAGGAGTAATTGGGGCATCACCTACGCGACCGCGGATCCCATCAGTGCCAAAATATTTACGATTACTCATAGCGTTTTTTTTCCTTTGCAGACAATGTGGCTTCCACCACACGCATCGCTTCTACGGTTTCTTTGACGTCATGGACACGAACGATCTGCGCCCCCTGCATTGCGGCAATCACCGCGCACGCAAGACTACCGCTCAGGCGTTCAGATGGCCCCACATTCAGTAACTGACCGACCATTGATTTTCGTGACATCCCAACCAGCAGCGGCAGATTAAAATGATGAAACTCCGCCAGACGTGCCAGTAATGTGTAGTTGTGAGTGAGATTTTTACCGAATCCGAACCCGGGGTCGAGCAACAATTTATCTTTTGTGATTCCAGCCCGCTCGCAACGTGCTATTTGCTCAACAAAGTAACGATCTACCTCAGCAAAAACATCCTCATACTTTGGCGCTTCCTGCATGGTTTTCGGCTGCCCCTGCATATGCATCAGGCAAACCGGCAATCCGGTCTCCGCTGCGGCTTCCAACGCTCCAGGCTCCGAGAGTGAGCGAATGTCATTGATGATATGCGCGCCAACTCTGGCGCATTCGCGGATCACTTCGGGCTTTGAGGTATCAACCGAAATCCACACTTCAAAACGCTGAGCAATCGCCTCCACCACAGGGATCACTCGCTGCAACTCTTCTTCCACACTCACATCAGCCGCGCCCGGACGCGTGGACTCACCACCCACATCAATGATAGTCGCCCCGGCGTTAATCATCAGGTTTGCGTGTTTTACCGCCTCAACCAAAGAGTTGTGCGCTCCACCATCGGAAAATGAGTCTGGCGTGACGTTCAAAATCCCCATGACGTGCGGATGGCTGAGATCCAGTGAAGAACCCTGAGCAAAGAGTTTCATAGTTTTATCCCTGGTAAAATCTTGAATATGCAGATAAGAAAAACCCCGGAGCAAGCCCCAGGGTTTTCAATTAAAACACGGTCATCATCTACGATAACTTATTTGTCGCCCAGCTGCTCTGACATAGTGCCAGAGTCCGGCGCACGCGGTTCATCAACCGGACGCGGTGCACTCGGCTTGCCGGTGCTGCCAGAGTTGTTGTTAGAAGAACCCGGTTCTTCCCAACCCGCAGGCGGACGCACATCGCGGCGAGCCATCAGATCGTCAATCTGCGGCGCATCGATAGTCTCATATTTCATGAGCGCATCTTTCATCGAGTGCAGAATGTCCATGTTTTCGTTCAGCAAACGACGTGCACGGTCATAGTTACGCTCAATCAGCAGTTTAACTTCCTGATCGATAATGCGAGCGGTTTCATCGGACATGTGTTTCGCTTTCGCCACAGAACGTCCCAGGAACACTTCGCCTTCTTCTTCAGCGTACAGCAACGGACCGAGTTTATCGGAGAAGCCCCACTGAGTAACCATGTTACGCGCCAGGTTAGTCGCGACTTTAATGTCGTTCGACGCACCGGTAGAAACATGTTCAGCACCGTAGATGATCTCTTCCGCGAGACGGCCACCGTACAATGTGGAGATCTGACTTTCCAGTTTCTGACGGCTGGCGCTGATTGCATCGCCTTCAGGCAGGAAGAAGGTCACACCCAGCGCACGACCGCGCGGGATAATCGTCACTTTGTGCACCGGATCGTGTTCCGGCACCAGGCGACCGATAATCGCGTGGCCTGCTTCGTGATACGCGGTAGATTCTTTCTGCGCTTCCGTCATCACCATGGAGCGACGTTCCGCACCCATCATGATTTTGTCTTTCGCTTTTTCGAACTCAACCATCGACACTACGCGCTTGTTGCCACGAGCAGCAAACAGTGCCGCTTCGTTGACCAGGTTCGCGAGGTCCGCACCGGAGAAGCCAGGCGTACCACGTGCAATGATTGCCGCATCGATATCCGGAGACAGCGGCACGCGACGCATATGCACTTTCAGGATCTGTTCACGACCGCGAACGTCCGGCAGACCAACCACAACCTGACGGTCGAAACGGCCTGGACGAAGCAGCGCAGGGTCAAGAACGTCCGGACGGTTAGTCGCTGCGATAACGATAATACCTTCGTTACCCTCGAAGCCGTCCATCTCAACCAGCATCTGGTTCAGCGTCTGTTCACGTTCATCGTGACCACCGCCCAGACCTGCGCCACGCTGGCGGCCTACGGCGTCGATTTCATCGATGAAGATGATGCACGGTGCCGCTTTTTTGGCTTGTTCGAACATGTCACGCACACGAGATGCACCGACACCCACGAACATTTCCACGAAATCAGAACCGGAAATTGTGAAGAATGGAACCTTCGCTTCACCAGCGATAGCTTTCGCCAGCAGGGTTTTACCCGTACCCGGAGGACCGACCATCAGGACGCCTTTCGGGATTTTACCGCCCAGTTTCTGGAAACGGCTCGGTTCGCGCAGATACTCAACCAGCTCAGCGACTTCTTCTTTTGCTTCGTCACAACCCGCAACGTCAGCAAAAGTCGTTTTGATCTGATCTTCCGTCAGCATGCGCGCTTTGCTCTTGCCGAACGACATGGCACCTTTGCCACCACCGCCCTGCATCTGACGCATGAAGAAGATCCAGACACCAATCAGCAGCAGCATTGGGAACCAGGAAATGAAGATAGAAGCCAGCAGGCTCGGCTCTTCAGGTGGTTCGCCAACAACCTTGACGTTTTTGGTCAGCAGGTTATCAAGCAGCTTCGGATCGTTAACCGGGATGTAGGTCGTGTAACGGTTACTATCTTTCTTGGTAACGTTAATCTCACGTCCGTTGATCTTCGCTTCACGAACCTGGTCCTGATTGACCTCTTGCAGGAAGGTAGAGTAATCAACCTTACGGCCATTAGACTCGCTGGGCCCAAAGCTCTGGAATACTGACATCAGCACAACGGCAATGACCAGCCAGAGAATTAGGTTTTTCGCCATGTCACTCAAGGGATTAACCTCATATTACAACTGTGTTAAAAACAGCGTCAGGATACTCTATATCCAGTTTCTTTCAAACTTTCGTTTGAAATCTGCCGGTTATGGTTTACGCCCGGTCGCTACAATATACACTTCACGCGAACGGGCGCGAGAAGAGTCCGGCTTACGAACTTTGACCTTCGTAAACAGGGAGCGAATCTCTCTTAGATACTCATCGAAGCCTTCGCCCTGGAACACCTTCACTACAAAACTACCACCTGGCGCTAATACATCACGAGCCATTCCAAGCGCCAGCTCTACCAGATACATGGCCCGGGGAATATCCACCGCCGGTGTTCCACACATATTTGGCGCCATATCAGACATGACAACTTGTACTTTACTGTCACCTACGCGTTCAAGTAACGCTTTCAGGACTAATTCATCACGAAAGTCGCCCTGAAGGAAGTCCACACCAACGATTGGATCCATAGGTAAAAGATCGCAAGCGATAATGCGGCCGGTGTTGCCGATCTGCGTAACTGCATATTGCGACCAGCCACCGGGTGCAGCTCCGAGATCAACTATCGTCATCCCCGGTTTAAAAATTTTGTCACTTTGCTGTATTTCATCAAGTTTAAACCAGGCACGGGAACGTAACCCCTTTTTCTGCGCCTGTTGAACATATTTATCGCTAAAGTGTTCCTGAAGCCAGCGACTCGAGCTGGCAGAACGCTTTTTACCTGTCATTTCACATTCCCAAAGGGCAGTTCATCGTAACCAATGGTGTAAATTTCTACACAGCTATTTGGTGATATATGGGAGATGGCGGTAGAATGACCCGTTTTCAATCCCAACGTAAGCAAAAATATACGATGAATCTGAGTACTAAACAAAAACAGCACCTGAAAGGTCTGGCACATCCGCTCAAGCCTGTAGTTATGCTTGGCAACAATGGTTTGACCGAAGGGGTACTGGCCGAGATTGAACAAGCGTTAGAGCACCATGAACTTATCAAGGTGAAAATCGCCTCGGAAGATCGCGATACTAAAACCTTGATCGTGGAAGCTATCGTACGCGAAACCGGCGCCTGTAATGTGCAGGTCATCGGCAAAACGCTGGTACTGTATCGCCCGACTAAAGAACGTAAAATCTCGCTGCCACGCTAAGAATATCCCAAAGTTGAACACGAAGTTTGTGTAAAACGCGGGGTTTTCCGCTAGCAGGAGAGCAAAATGCCACGCTCTCTTCGTTGATAAAAGGCCGCTATGCGGCCTTTTTCCTTTCTTTACAATGTATCAACATCTTAACCAAGATGCGAATTACAGGTATTCTACTTTCGTCACTTCATATTCCACTTCGCCGCCCGGCGTTTTGATAACCACGACGTCATCCTGCTCTTTACCGATAAGGCCACGAGCGATAGGCGAGTTCACTGAAATCAGGTTCTGTTTAAAATCGGCTTCATCATCGCCGACAATACGCCAGGTCTGCTCTTCATCGTTATCAAGATTCAACACAGTAACCGTCGCGCCGAAAACAACGCGGCCATTGTTCGGCATTTTAGTAACGTCGATTACCTGCGCGTTGGACAGTTTAGCCTCGATATCTTTAATGCGTCCTTCGCAGAAACCCTGCTGTTCGCGCGCCGCGTGATACTCCGCGTTCTCTTTCAGGTCACCGTGCTCACGCGCTTCAGCGATAGCGGCAATAATTTCAGGACGGCGCACAGATTTCAGAAAATCCAGCTCTTCGCGCAGTTTTTCAGCACCACGTAAGGTCATCGGGATAGCTTGCATTTGTTATACCTCTTGAACATTCCTGTAGGGGGCAGTTGCTCTCACCCCGGCTGCTAAGCCCACCCTGGCGAATGTCATGCCAGAGTCAGAAGCAAAAAAATACCGACCCGGGGCTCAAGGTCCCAGGTCAGCTACAATTCTCTATTTGATGATCATTTTACCCTGGAGTTCCTTATGGGTCATCGTTTACTTTTTGGGGCGTTGCGCCGTAGTATGACGGCCTGTTTCCAGGTTGTTAGCGCGAGATTATGCGATTTTCCAGATTTACCATCGGATTGACTGCCAGTATAGCGTTCAGTGTTCAGGCTGCGAACGTCGACGAGTATATCAATCAGCTCCCTGCCGGGGCCAACCTCGCCCTTATGGTACAGAAGGTTGGCGCACCTGCACCCGCTATTGATTTTCATAGCCAGCAGATGGCGCTGCCGGCCAGTACCCAGAAAGTGATCACCGCGCTGGCGGCATTGATTCAGCTCGGGCCTGACTTTCGTTTTACCACTACGCTTGAGACTAAAGGCAACGTGGAAGGCGGCGTATTGAAAGGTGACTTAGTGGCACGATTTGGTGCTGATCCGACGCTAAAACGCCAGGATATTCGCAATATGGTGGCAACCCTGAAAAAATCAGGCGTGACGCAAATTGCCGGAAATGTCCTGATCGACACCTCTATTTTCGCCAGTCATGATAAAGCGCCCGGTTGGCCCTGGAACGACATGACGCAGTGTTTTAGCGCACCGCCCGCAGCGGCTATTGTCGATAGAAACTGTTTCTCGGTTTCACTCTACAGCGCGCAAAAACCCAACGATCTCGCCTTTATTCGCGTGGCATCTTATTACCCGGTCACCATGTTCAGTCAGGTGCGTACTCTCGCCCGAGGTTCTGCGGAAGCGCAATATTGTGAACTGGATGTGGTTCCCGGCGATCTCAACCGCTATACGCTAACCGGATGCCTGCCCCAACGAGCCGATCCGCTGCCGCTGGCGTTCGCCATTCAGGACGGAGCCAGCTATGCCGGGGCGATTATCAAAGATGAGCTAAAACAAGCAGGTATCACCTACAGCGGTACGCTGCTGCGCCAGACGCTGGTCAACGAGCCGGGAACGGTGGTCGCCAGTAAGCAGTCAGCGCCACTGCATGACCTGCTTAAGATTATGCTGAAAAAATCGGACAACATGATTGCCGATACCGTTTTCCGTATGATTGGTCATGTCCGATTTAACGTGCCAGGCACCTGGCGGGCGGGTTCTGATGCCGTACGCCAGATTTTGCGTCAGCAGGCGGGCGTTGATATCGGCAACACCATTATTGCCGACGGTTCAGGCCTCTCCCGGCATAACCTGATTGCCCCGGCGACCATGATGCAGGTGCTGCAATATATCGCTCAACACGATAACGAGCTGAACTTTATCACTATGCTGCCGCTGGCGGGGCACGACGGCTCCCTGCAATACCGTGCGGGTCTGCATCAGGCTGGTGTGGATGGCAAAGTATCGGCGAAGACAGGCTCGCTGCAAGGAGTCTATAACCTTGCTGGCTTCATTACCACGGCAAGCGGCCAACGCATGGCATTCGTGCAGTATTTGTCTGGTTATGCGGTAGAGCCGGCTGACCAGCGTAATCGCCGTATTCCGTTGGTGCGCTTCGAGAGCCGGTTGTACAAAGACATTTATCAGAATAACTAGATTTTGAAGATGCCGGATGGCGCTTACGCTTATCCGGCCTACGCAAACTGGAAACAAAAACCCCGGCAACATGGCCGGGGTTTTTCATGCGATTAACGCTTGTAGATGAACTCGACGCCTTCGTCGTCTTCTTCGTCCCAATCGTCATCCCAGTCATCTTCCGCTTCGTCTTCGACTTCAGCGAGCTGCTGGCGGTGATAATCATCCCACATGAACTCAACTTTCTCTGGCTGTTTCGCTTCTTCAGCCTGAACAATCGGGTTCTCGATGATAAAGGTCATCACATCCCAGCAAAGATCCTTCACGCCCAGTTGGCTGGCGGCAGAGATCAGGTAATATTTACCTTCCCAGCCCAGCGCTTCGGCGATCGCTTTCGCTTTCTCTTCCGCTTCAGCCTTGTCCATCAAATCAATTTTGTTGAACACTAACCAGCGCGGTTTAGATGCCAGATCCTGACTGTATTTTTCCAGTTCGCCAATAATGATACGTGCGTTTTCTACCGGATCGGAACCGTCAATCGGATCGATATCGATGAGGTGCAGCAACACGCGGCAACGTTCCAGATGTTTCAGGAAGCGGATACCCAGGCCTGCGCCTTCAGCCGCACCTTCAATCAGACCCGGAATGTCGGCAACCACGAAGCTCTTTTCGTTGTCCATACGCACCACGCCCAGGCTCGGCACCAGGGTGGTGAACGGATAATCAGCGACTTTCGGCTTCGCCGCAGATACTGCACGGATAAACGTCGATTTCCCAGCATTTGGCATACCCAGCATACCCACGTCTGCCAGCAGCATCAGCTCCAGCATCAGATCGCGCTTATCACCCGGCGTACCCATTGTTTTCTGACGCGGAGTACGGTTAACCGATGATTTGAAACGGGTGTTGCCCAGACCATGCCAGCCGCCTTTAGCGACCATCAGACGCTGACCGTGTTTGGTCATGTCGCCCATGGTTTCGCCCGTGCCCTGATCGATAACACGCGTACCAACAGGCACTTTAATCGTGACGTCTTTGCCACGCTTACCGGTGCAATCACGGCTCGCGCCATTCTGACCACGTTCCGCACGGAATGATTTTTCAAAACGGTAATCGATCAGCGTGTTCAGGTTTTCGTCGGCTTCCAGCCAAACGTCACCACCGTCACCACCATCACCACCGTCCGGACCGCCTTTTGGGATGTACTTTTCGCGGCGGAAGCTGACGCAACCATTACCGCCATCACCTGCAACGACCAGAATCGATGCTTCATCAACAAACTTCATTTTACTCTCCGTAAATCATTCGCCTGAGCGGGGTTGCGAAACCACCGTTTCATGCTTACGTAAACCGCCCCAAATTCGATGACCAATGGCGGAATACATCGCGCCCGCAACCACGATAAACGCACCGAGATAACCTAATAGGTTTAGCATCGGTCTGGCGAAGAAATCGGGCCAGGCCAGTGATAATAAATCTGAAAATAACAACGTAAACAGCGGTGTGAGCGTGATAATAGCGCTCACCTGCGCCGCCTGCCAACGCGCCATCGCTTCCGCAAGAGCGCCGTATCCTACCAGCGTATTCAGGCCGCAGAATATCAGGCATGCCAGCTGCCAGTCGCTGAGCTGCGTGATGACACCGGGTTTAGCCAGCGGCAACAACGCAATCGTACATAAAGTGTACAGTAAAAACAGGATCTGCGGTGATGCCAGGCGGCGCAATAACACCTTTTGTGCGACCCCATAGCTCACCCAGACCATCGCCGCACCGACACCAAAGATAACGCCCCAGGTGTAATCGGTGAGTCGGGTAAAAATTTCGATCAGACTGGTATTAAAAAACAGGACCAGGCCGCTCAGAAGCATAATGGCGCCAATCACCTGCGTGCCGCGCATCTTTTCTTTCAGGATAAAGACGCTAGCGATCATCATACCAACCGGTGACAGCTGACCGATAACCTGCGAAGCCGTTGGGCTCAAATACTGCAAGGATGAACTAAACAGAATGAAGTTACCGAACAGCCCACCGGTTGCGATAGCCAGCAACACCAGCCAACGCGCTTTGCGAAAAATACGCAATGGAGGGAGCTTTTTTTTAACCGCAAGAATAGCGCCAAGGCCAACGCTTGCCATTAAAAAACGGTAGAACACCACGGTAGGAGGCTCCATCACCTCCAGCACTTGCTTCATTGCTATTGGCAAAGCCCCCCAACATACTGCCGTTGTGAGTGCTAACAGAATACCAATGCCTGCCTGTTGCTTCATGCCGTATTCCCTGCAAGGGCTCGTTTCCGGGTTGTCACGGCGTGACGAGCGTATTTACCGGCCGTCGAATGTAAAAAGCCCCGCAACGTGTTGCGGGGCTTTTATCCGTTACCGGGACGCGAAAAACTTATTCAGCAACGATGCTGATGAATTTACGGTTTTTCGGGCCTTTCACTTCAAATTTCACTTTACCGTCTGCTTTAGCAAACAGAGTGTGGTCTTTGCCGCAACCAACGTTAGAGCCAGCGTGGAATTTAGTACCACGTTGACGAACGATGATGCTACCAGCCAGAACTGTTTCACCGCCGAAGCGTTTTACGCCCAGACGTTTAGCTTCTGAATCGCGACCGTTACGAGTCGAGCCGCCAGCCTTTTTATGTGCCATTTAATCTGCTCCCCTTAACTTAAGCGCTGATGCCAGTGATTTTCACATCAGTGAACCACTGACGATGGCCCTGCTGCTTACGGTAGTGTTTACGACGACGAAACTTAACAATTTTAACTTTCTCGCCACGACCGTGAGCAACAACTTCAGCTTTGATAACGCCGCCATCAACGAAAGGAACGCCGATTTTGACTTCTTCACCGTTTGCGATCATCAGAACTTCTGCGAATTCAACAGATTCGCCAGTTGCGATGTCCAGCTTTTCCAGGCGAACGGTCTGACCTTCGCTTACTCGGTGTTGTTTACCACCACTTTGGAAAACCGCGTACATAAAAAACTCCGCTTCCGCGCACACCTTTTTGATGATTCAGAGTGCGCTATAAATATTCACAATAGGGCGCGAATATTACGCAAAACGCGAGCCTTTGACAAGTGCTACCGTCAATACATGAAGAAAAAAAACACAACACGTACGGTAACGTTTATCTACGGCGTTTTTTCAGTACAATCAGCATATATTTATAACCCTAAACCCGACGTTACCTTCTCATACAGTAAGGTAATCGGGGCGAGAAGCCCGGCTTTTGCGATGAATTTAGAAAAAATCAATGAGTTAACCGCGCAAGATATGGCGGGGGTCAATGCGACAATCCTTGAACAGCTCAATTCTGACGTTCAGTTGATCAATCAACTGGGGTACTACATCGTTAGCGGTGGCGGAAAACGCATTCGCCCAATGATCGCCGTCCTCGCAGCGCGGGCCGTTGGTTACCAGGAAAATGCGCACGTTACGATTGCGGCCCTCATCGAGTTTATCCACACAGCGACCCTGCTGCACGATGATGTTGTGGATGAGTCAGACATGCGCCGTGGGAAAGCTACGGCAAATGCGGCGTTTGGTAATGCGGCCAGCGTGCTGGTTGGCGATTTTATCTATACCCGCGCATTTCAGATGATGACCAGCCTTGGCTCGTTGAAAGTGCTGGAAGTCATGTCGAAAGCAGTCAACGTCATCGCCGAAGGTGAAGTCTTGCAGCTGATGAACGTCAACGACCCAGACATCACCGAAGAAAACTATATGCGCGTCATCTACAGTAAGACGGCGCGGTTGTTTGAAGCGGCAGCCCAATGTTCAGGCATTCTGGCTGGCTGTAGCGAAGAACAAGAAAAAGGGTTGCAGGATTATGGCCGTTATCTCGGTACAGCTTTCCAGTTAATTGACGATTTGCTGGATTACAGCGCAGATGGCGAGCAGCTGGGTAAAAACGTCGGTGATGACCTCAACGAGGGTAAACCTACGCTGCCGCTGCTGCATGCCATGCGCCACGGTACTCCAGAACAAGCGCTAATGATCCGCCAGGCCATTGAGCAAGGTAATGGTCGTCACCTTCTGGAGCCGGTTCTGGAAGCGATGAACGCCTGTGGTTCCCTGGAGTGGACGCGCCAACGTGCAGAAGAAGAGGCTGATAAGGCCATCGCTGCGTTGCAGGTGCTGCCTGATACGCCGTGGAGAGAAGCGCTGATTGGTCTGGCACATATCGCCGTACAGCGCGACCGTTAATTCCCTACAGCATCCTCCCTCATCCCGTGCTCTGCACGGGATTTTTTTATAAGTTCTAGTAACCCCCCCACTCTCCTCCGGATAATCACGCAGAACCTTGGCATATTCTGAATATACAGACACTTTACATGAACATTTTAGAACATTCGTTCTTCGGGCGTTATAGTGTCGCCACAACCGATCGTGGAACCGTAAGTCGTTAACCAAAGGAGAGATGAATTTATGGAAAACAAGCTGATTGACTGGCATCCGGCCGACATCATCGCCGGACTGCGCAAGAAAGGGACCTCAATGGCCGCTGAATCACGTAAAAATGGATTGAGTTCATCAACGCTGGCAAATGCGTTAACGAGACCATGGCCAAAAGGTGAGTTGATTATCGCCCGGGCACTGGGAACTGATCCCTGGGTGATTTGGCCGTCACGCTATCACGATGCCAAAACGCATGAGTTCATCGACAGAACGCGGATGATGAGGAGTCGCAGAGAGAAAAAGAATCCGGAATGAACATTGAGCTGTAACCCCCGGCCAACTGAACTGGGGGTTACAAGAGACGTTGACGATTACTCGCCTTTCACGCGCTCAATGTTTGCGCCCAGCGCACGCAGTTTATCTTCGATGCGCTCATAGCCGCGATCGATGTGATAAATACGATCGACCACTGTTGTACCTTCAGCAATACAACCTGCCAGCACTAAACTTGCAGATGCACGCAGATCGGTCGCCATAACCTGTGCGCCTGAGAGTGTTTCCACGCCGTGGCAAATCACGGTATTGCTTTCGATTTCTGCGTGAGCGCCCATACGGCTCAGCTCAGGCACGTGCATAAAGCGGTTCTCAAACACGGTTTCCGTGATGAAGCCGGTCCCTTCTGCCACCAGGTTCAGCAGCGTGAACTGGGCCTGCATATCGGTAGGGAACGCCGGATGCGGCGCAGTACGCACATTAACCGCTTTCGGACGTTTGCCGTGCATATCAAGGCTGATCCAGTCGTCGCCGACTTCGATATCCGCACCCGCATCACGCAGTTTCGCCAGAACGGCATCCAGTGTGTCCGGTTGTGCATTACGGCAGATAATTTTGCCACGAGAAATTGCCGCCGCCACCAGGAAGGTACCGGTTTCGATGCGGTCTGGCAGAACGCGATACACACCGCCGCCGAGACGCTCAACGCCTTCGATCGTAATACGATCGGTGCCCTGGCCAGTGATCTTCGCGCCCAGCGCAATCAGGAAGTTCGCGGTATCCACAATCTCCGGCTCGCGCGCAGCGTTTTCGATGATGGTGGTGCCTTCGGCAAGCGTTGCTGCACACATGATGGTGACAGTCGCACCGACGCTCACTTTGTCCATGACAATATGCGCGCCTTTCAGACGGCCATCAACGGACGCTTTCACATAGCCTTCTTCCAGCTTGATAGTCGCGCCTAACTGCTCCAGACCGGTAATGTGCAGGTCCACCGGACGCGCGCCGATGGTGCAGCCGCCCGGCAGTGAAACCTGGCCCTGACCAAAGCGGGCAACCAGCGGCCCGAGCGCCCAAATGGATGCACGCATGGTTTTCACCAGATCGTACGGCGCACAGAAGACGTTCACATCACGCGCATCAATGTGCACGGAACCATTACGCTCAACTTTCGCACCCAACTGGCTCAACAGCTTCATTGATGTGTCAACGTCCTTCAGTTTCGGGACGTTTTGGATCTCTACAGGTTCTTCAGCCAGCAGCGCCGCAAACAGGATCGGCAGTGCGGCGTTTTTAGCGCCTGAAATTGTGACTTCGCCCTGGAGCTTGGTTGGCCCCTGAACACGAAATTTATCCATTATTCTGTTCTCTGTTTAGAATTTATCTTCGCTACCGGCACATCACCCGTAGCTCAAAAACCGTTAAGTTTGCGATCGCGCGCCCATTCCGCTGGGGTAAACGCCTTAATCGACACGGCATGAATGCGGTTGTCCGCAATGTACTCCATCAACGGGCCATAGACCGATTGCTGCTTCTTGACCCGGCTCATGCCTTCAAACATCTCACCCACGGCAATAACCTGAAAGTGACTGCCGTCGCCAGAAACGTGGACTTCCTGGAGGGAGAGTGCATTCATCAGCACGCTCTGAATTTCATTATTTTCCATGGGCTCTTCATTCGTCAGATAGTGAAAACAGCCCAACATCTTAGAGCAAAGTGGCGCTGTCATAAATAAGCAAAAAGCCTCGCTGATAAATCAGACAAGGCTTTAGTGGCAGATCCCCCTCAGGGGTTTTGCCGGATAGCGGCACAAGACCTTATCCGGCCTGGAAAAATTAACGCGGAAGGACGTCGTCAGGCAAATTGTAAAGCTGCGCCAGCGTGTACACTTTATCGTTAACACCAGTGAGCGAAACGCTGTTTCCCTGCTGCTTGCCTTGATTAATCAGATGCAACAGTAACGCCAGACCGCCGGTATCTACCCGGGATACCTGGTTCAGATCGATGCAGGATACCCCTTTCATCGCCTCAATTCGCGCATCCCATAAGGGATTTAACACGTCCTGATCCAGCTCTCCCACCAGCACCAGCTTGTCGCCTTCGCGCGTCCAGGTGAGTGACTGCGTCATTATTTTTTCTCTTCCAGAGTGATTTTCTGCTGAGAAATAGATTTCAGCTGTGCCGTCAGGCCATCAATACCTTTGGTACGCAGCAGGTCGCTCCACTCATTTTGTTTGGTGGTGATCATACTTACGCCTTCGGCGATCATGTCATACGCCTGCCAGTTACCGGTCTGGGAGTTTTTACGCCACTGGAAATCCAGACGTACCGGAGGACGACCGTTTGGATCGATAATGGTTACGCGGATAGGTACGATGGTCGCATCACCCAACGGCTGCTCAGGGGCAATCTGATAGGTCTGGCCGTGGTACATCGCCAGTGCCTGGCCGTAAGCCTGCTTCAGATATTCACGGAATGCAGCAAAATAGGCTTCACGTTGGGCAGGAGTCGCATCTTTGTAGTAACGGCCCAGCACCAGCGCGCCGGCATACTTAACCTGCACATAAGGCAGCAGTTCCTGATCGACGACCTGACGCAGGTAATCGGGGTTGGAACGGATTTTTGGTTGCTCGTTCTTCAGACGGTCAAAGGTCTTTTGCGCCGCCTCATCCATCAGTTTGTACGGGTTAGTCTGGTCTGCTGCGGTTGCCGCGCTAAGTGGAGCAATCACCAGCATAGCCACCATCATCAATCGTTTAAACATACGTCGATTCTCCTGATATTATTTCGTTGCGCCCGCAGGCGTAGTGGCTTCATTATTGCCTTCAGTTGCGGCTGGCGCATCGCCAGAATTCTTATTGTCATCACCTTTGCTGTTGCTGTTGTAAAGGAACTGACCAATCATATCTTCCAGCACCATCGCGGATTTCGTGTCCTGAATCGTACCACCATCTTTGAGGATAGACGTTCCCAGCTCAGGATCTTCAAAACCCACGTTCAATGCCAGATACTGTTCGCCCAGCAGACCGGAAGTACGGATGCTCAGAGAACTGGTGTCAGGAATATGGTTAAAACGCGATTCGATTTCCAGCGTCACGCGCGGCAGGTACGTTTTCGGATCTAACGAGATGTCCGATACGCGTCCAACTACCACCCCGCCAATCCGCACCGGAGAACGCTCTCTCAGGCCGCCGATATTATCAAAGGTCGCATAAATCGTGTAAGTCGGTTCAGTACGCATTGAGGTAACGTTCGCCGCCTTCAGGCAGACAAACAGCGCAGCCAGCAGCGCAACCAGCAGGAATAACCCGACCCAAATTTCATTTTTTTTCGTTTGCATGAACTCAATTCCCAAACATCAGTGCGGTCAGCACAAAATCCAGCCCCAGAACGGCAAGAGAGGCGTGCACAACGGTGCGTGTCGTTGCCCGGCTAATCCCGGCAGAGGTCGGGATCGCATCATAACCATTGAACAATGCAATCCAGGTGACCGTAATGGCGAACACCACGCTCTTAATCAGACAGTTGACCAGGTCCAGACGCCAGTCGACGGCATTTTGCATAGCCGACCAGAAAAAGCCCGCATCAATACCCTTCCAGCTTACGCCAACCAGTGAACCACCCCAGATCCCCACGGCGACAAATATAATCGTTAGCAGCGGCAATGAAATGACACCGGCCCAAAAACGCGGAGAGATCACCCGGCGCAGTGGATCGACGGCCATCATTTCCAGGCTGGAAAGCTGCTCGGTCGCTCTCATCAGGCCAATCTCTGCAGTTAAGGCCGATCCGGCCCGCCCGGCAAACAGCAGCGCCGCAACAACCGGCCCCAGCTCACGTAACAATGACAGCGCCACCAGCATACCGAGGCTGGTTTCCGCACTGTAGGTCGTCAGCACCAGGTATCCCTGCAATCCCAACACCATACCGATGAATACGCCTGACACAATAATGATCAGCATCGATAAGACACCGACATTATAAAGCTGGCGTATCAGCAGCGGCGCATGTTTGCGAAACTCCGGTTTGCCGACAACCGCATTGAACAACATTAATCCGGCTCGCCCGAACGTCCTGAGGGTTTTTATTCCCCGATGTCCGAGTGATGCCAGCGCATTTAACAACATGGGTGGCTTAACTCCCTGTTTAGAGTAAATCGATATGGTAGTCACCCGCCGGGTAACGGAACGGAACCGGTCCATCGGCAATGCCGTCAAGGAACTGGCGTACGCGCGGATCGGCATTTTCTTGTAGTGCCTGAGCACTACCGTAGGCCACTATTTTTTTGTCCGCCATTATATAGGCGTAATCCGCAATACTCAGTACTTCAGGCACATCATGGGATACCACCACACAGGTGACACCCAGCGCACTGTTCAGTTCTGAAATCAACTTCACCAGCACGCCCATGGTGATGGGATCCTGACCGACGAACGGCTCATCAAACATAATGAGGTCAGGCTCCAGCGCGATAGCACGCGCTAACGCAGCGCGGCGCGCCATCCCGCCGGATAATTCAGAAGGCATTAATTTGGCCGCACCCCGCAGACCGACGGCCTCGAGCTTCATCATCACCGTGCTCTTCAGCAACGGCGCTGGCAACGTCGTATGCTCGCGCAGAGGGTACGCAACGTTGTCAAACACATTCATGTCGGTAAATAGCGCACCTGACTGAAACAGCATACTCATGCGCTTACGCACGGTAAATAAACGCGAACGGGACATGGCCGGGACGTTCTCACCGTCAAACAGAATCTCGCCCTTATCCGGTGAGATCTGTCCGCCAATCAGACGCAACAGCGTCGTTTTGCCGATGCCTGATGGCCCCATGATTGCCGTCACTTTACCGCGCGGTACCGTCAGGGAAATATTATCAAAGATGCAGCGGTCACCCCGGGAAAAGCTGACATCGCGCATATCGACTAGATTCGCCACAGACTGCCCCATTGATTCATCCTTTACTATTGCCTTATTGATCGAAGAGTTTGGCGCTCAATTTAGCCCTGAACTCAACATATTTACAGATTATTGCCTGTCCTGGTTAGCGAAAGCTGGCATTTGTTTTACTTTTTAGCCGCATAAAGTCAAAATTAAGACTTCGTTACGGCTTCCAGAAGATCCTTCAAGAGGACCGGCGAGTATACCTGAAGAAAGGACTTTAGATGCTTTTAGCGACGGCGCTGTTAATAATTGGTTTACTTCTGGTGGTCTACGGTGCCGACCGTCTGGTATTTGCCGCATCCATTTTATGTCGAAACGTCGGTATTCCACCCATTATCATCGGAATGACCGTGGTCAGCATTGGTACGTCGTTACCCGAGATCATTGTCTCCGTTGCCGCATCGATGAATGGGCAACTCGATCTGGCTGTCGGGACCGCCATAGGTTCTAACATCACCAACATTCTGCTTATTTTAGGCCTGTCGGCGCTGATTCATCCTTTTACCGTGCATTCTGATGTTCTGCGTCGTGAATTACCGCTAATGTTGCTGGTAAGTATTTTAGCTGCATCCGTCCTATATGACGGGCAGTTGAGCCGCAGCGACGGTTTCTTTCTTCTGCTCCTGGCCGTGCTATGGCTGCTATTCATTGTTAAAATCGCCCGTCTGGCCGAGCGACAAGGCAATGACAGCCTGACACGCGAGCAGATAGCTGAGCTGCCGCGCGAAGGCGGGTTACCCGTCGCATTTTTGTGGTTGGGTATTGCGCTGATTATTATGCCTATGGCTACGCGTATGGTGGTAGATAACGCTACCGTACTGGCGAACTATTTCGCCATGAGCGAACTCACCATCGGGTTGACGGTGGTCGCCATTGGTACCAGCCTGCCGGAACTGGCAACGGCGATTGCGGGTCTGCGTAAAGGTGAAAACGATATTGCCGTCGGTAACATTATCGGCGCGAACATTTTTAATATTGTTATCGTCCTCGGGCTACCGGCGCTGATTACGCCGGGCGAAGTCAATCCTATGGCCTTCGTCCGGGACTACAGCGTCATGCTGCTGGTGAGCGTTATTTTTGCATTACTCTGCTGGCGACGTCCGCGCCAGATTGGTCGCGGCGCGGGCGCGCTGCTGACCGGCGGTTTTATCATATGGCTGGCGATGCTGTATTGGTTATCGCCACTTCTCGTTGGATAACTGGAAACGCATTATGTCGCACTTAGAGTTGCAACCGGGTTTTGACTTTCAGCAAGCAGGCAAGGAAGTCCTGGCAATTGAACGTGAAGGCCTGGCGGAGCTTGATCAGTACATCAACCAAAATTTTACCCTCGCATGCGAGAAAATATTCAGTTGCCCGGGCAAAGTCGTGGTGATGGGAATGGGGAAATCCGGCCATATCGGGCGGAAAATGGCAGCCACATTTGCCAGCACCGGCACCCCCTCATTTTTTGTACACCCAGGCGAAGCTGCACATGGCGATCTGGGTATGGTCTCGCCGCAGGATGTGGTCATCGCCATCTCTAACTCCGGTGAATCCAATGAGATAGCGGCGCTGATCCCGGTATTAAAACGTCTTCATGTACCGCTTATCTGCATGACCGGTCGTCCGGAAAGCAGTATGGCGCGTGCAGCAGATGTGCATCTGTGTGTTAAAGTGCCCAAGGAAGCTTGTCCGTTAGGCCTGGCGCCGACCAGCAGCACGACAGCAACACTGGTGATGGGCGATGCCCTTGCGGTGGCATTATTAAAAGCGCGCGGCTTTACCGCGGAAGATTTTGCGTTGTCTCATCCCGGTGGGGCACTGGGCCGTAAGCTTTTACTGCGCGTTAACGATATTATGCATACGGGCGACGAGATCCCGCATGTAACCAAAAACGCCAGCCTGCGTGACGCCTTAATTGAGATCACGCGTAAAAATCTCGGCATGACCGTCATTTGCGATGATGCCATGAGGATTGACGGTATTTTCACCGATGGTGATTTACGTCGTGTCTTCGATATGGGCGTTGATGTACGCCAGTTAGGCATTGCCGATGTGATGACCCCTGGAGGCATTCGCGTGCGTCCGGGTATTCTTGCCGTCGATGCCCTGAACTTAATGCAGTCCCGCCATATCACCTCGGTAATGGTTGCTGATGGCGACCAGTTACTCGGTGTGTTACATATGCATGATCTGCTACGTGCAGGTGTAGTGTAAGAAACTCAAGGATAACGAAAATGAGTAAAGCAGGTGCGTCGCTTGCGACCTGTTATGGACCCGTCAGCGCAGACGTTATCACCCGGGCAGAAAACATCCGTTTGCTGATCCTGGATGTGGATGGCGTACTGTCTGATGGTCTGATTTATATGGGCAACAACGGTGAAGAGCTGAAGGCTTTTAACGTCCGCGATGGTTACGGAATTCGCTGTGCGCTCACTTCCGGTATTGAGGTTGCCATTATTACCGGACGAAAGGCTAAACTTGTAGAAGATCGCTGTGCCACTTTGGGGATCACCCACCTGTATCAGGGGCAGCCAGACAAACTGATTGCCTTTGGCGATCTCCTTAGCAAACTGGCGATCGCACCGGAGAATGTCGCCTACGTTGGCGATGACCTGATCGACTGGCCGGTGATGGCACAAGTGGGATTGAGCGTCGCGGTGGCAGATGCCCACCCTTTGCTGATCCCACGGGCCGATTATGTCACCCGTATTAATGGGGGACGTGGCGCTGTGCGTGAAGTCTGCGATTTATTACTCCTGGCGCAGGGCAAACTGGACGAGGCCAAAGGGCAATCGATATGAGCAAAACCAGACGTTGGGTTATCATTCTACTGTCGCTGGCTGTCCTTGTGATGATTGGTATTAATCTGGCAGACAAAGAGGACACCGCTCAGGTCGTCGTCAATAACAACGAGCCAACCTATAAGAGCGAACATACTGATACCGTCGTGTATAGTCCGGAAGGCGCGCTGAGCTATCACTTGATCGCACAACACGTTGAATATTATTCGGAACAAGCGGTTTCGTGGTTTACTCAACCAGTATTAACCACATTTGATAAGGATAAAGTACCGACCTGGACGATCAAGGCCGATAAAGCCAAATTGACCAACGATCGGATGCTGTATCTGTACGGCCATGTTGAGGTTAACGCCCTGGTGCCTGACTCTCAACTACGCAGAATTACGACCGATAACGCGCAGATTAACCTGGTGACACAAGATGTCACTTCCGATGATCTGGTGACGTTGTATGGCACAACATTTAACTCCAGCGGACTGAAGATGCGCGGCAACTTACGCAGCAAGAACGCCGAGCTGATTGAAAAGGTTAGAACCTCATATGAAATCCAAAACAAACAAACTCAGCCTTAATCTTGTACTTGCCAGCTCACTTCTGGTCGCCAGCATTCCGGCATTTGCCGTCACCGGCGATACCGAGCAGCCGATTCACATTGAGTCGGACCAGCAGTCCCTGGATATGCAGGGCAACGTGGTAACGTTTACTGGCAACGTGATTGTGACTCAGGGCACCATCAAAATTAACGCCGATAAAGTCGTCGTGACCCGTCCTGGCGGCGAAGACGGCAAAGAAGTGATTGACGGCTATGGCAATCCAGCGACGTTTTACCAGATGCAGGACAACGGTAAACCGGTTAAAGGCCGCGCCTCGCAGATGCACTATGAACTGGCGAAAGACTTTGTCGTGCTAACCGGCAAGGCGTATCTGGAACAGCTCGATAGCAACATCACGGGCGATAAGATCACCTATCTGGTAAAAGAGCAGAAAATGCAGGCCTTCAGCGATAAAGGCAAACGCGTCACCACCGTTCTGGTTCCGTCGCAGTTGCAGGACAAAAACAAGGCTCCGGCAGAGAAAAAAGGTAACTGATTCGTTATGGCAACATTAACTGCAAAGAACCTTGCAAAAGCCTATAAAGGCCGTCGTGTGGTGGAAGATGTCAGTCTGACCGTCAACTCCGGGGAGATCGTCGGTCTGCTCGGTCCTAACGGTGCAGGCAAGACAACAACCTTTTACATGGTGGTCGGCATTGTCCCGCGCGATGCGGGTAACATTATCATTGATGACGAAGACATCAGCCTGCTGCCTCTGCATGCGCGCGCGCGTCGCGGCATCGGCTACTTACCGCAGGAAGCATCGATTTTCCGTCGCCTGAGCGTGTTTGATAACCTGATGGCGGTACTGCAAATTCGTGACGATCTGACCAGCGAGCAGCGGGAAGATCGCGCCAACGAGCTGATGGAAGAATTCCACATCGAGCACCTGCGTGACAGTATGGGGCAGTCGCTCTCCGGTGGTGAACGACGCCGCGTGGAGATCGCCCGCGCACTGGCCGCTAATCCGAAATTTATCCTGCTGGATGAACCGTTTGCCGGTGTTGACCCGATTTCCGTTATTGATATCAAACGGATCATCGAACACCTGCGCGACAGCGGCCTTGGCGTGCTGATTACCGACCATAACGTCCGCGAAACGCTGGCAGTGTGTGAGCGCGCCTATATCGTGAGTCAGGGGCACCTGATCGCGCACGGCACGCCAACAGAAATACTGCAGGATGAGCACGTTAAGCGCGTATACCTTGGGGAAGACTTCAGACTCTGATAGGGTAGAAGACTTCACGTCACCGCAGGAGAAAACAACTCTGAACATGAAGCAAGGTTTGCAACTCAGGCTTAGCCAACAACTGGCGATGACGCCTCAGCTACAACAGGCTATCCGTCTGTTGCAGCTGTCCACGCTGGAACTTCAGCAAGAACTTCAGCAAGCGCTGGAAAGTAACCCACTGCTCGAGCAAACCGATCTTCACGACGAAATTGATACCCAGGAAAAACAGGACAGCGAAACCCTCGACACCGCCGATGCTCTCGAACAAAAAGAGATGCCTGAGGAGCTGCCACTTGATGCCAGTTGGGATGAAATTTACACCGCCGGGACGCCTTCGGGCACCAGCGGAGATTACATCGACGACGAGCTGCCTGTGTATCAGGGTGAGACCACGCAATCACTACAGGATTACCTGATGTGGCAAGTGGAACTGACCCCGTTCTCGGATACCGATCGCGCCATTGCGACATCCATTGTGGATGCGGTAGACGAAACCGGTTATCTCACCGTGACCCTGGACGATATTCTCGAAAGCATGGGCGATGACGACGTCGGTATGGACGAAATCGAAGCCGTGCTTAAACGCGTTCAGCGCTTTGATCCCGTAGGCGTGGCCGCCAAAGATCTCCGCGACTGCTTACTGATCCAACTTTCGCAGTTTGATAAAGCCACACCGTGGCTGGAAGAAGCGCGCCTGATCATCAGCGATCATCTCGATCTGTTAGCCAACCATGACTTCCGCACGCTGATGCGCGTGACCCGACTGAAAGAAGACGTGCTAAAAGAAGCCGTCAATCTTATTCAGTCACTGGATCCAAGGCCTGGGCAGTCGATCCAGACTGGCGAACCAGAATACGTTATTCCGGATGTGCTGGTGCGTAAGCATAACGATCGCTGGGTGGTCGAACTCAACAGCGACAGCATCCCACGACTGCAGATTAACCAGCACTACGCCGCTATGTGCAATAGCGCGCGCAACGATGCCGACAGTCAGTTTATCCGTAGCAATCTACAGGATGCGAAGTGGCTGATTAAAAGCCTGGAAAGCCGCAATGATACACTGCTGCGCGTAAGTCGTTGCATCGTTGAACAACAGCAAGCCTTCTTTGAGCAAGGCGAAGAGTTTATGAAACCGATGGTGCTGGCGGATATCGCCCAGGCCGTCGAGATGCACGAATCGACCATTTCCCGTGTGACCACGCAAAAGTATCTGCACAGTCCGCGCGGCATTTTTGAATTGAAGTATTTCTTTTCCAGTCACGTTAATACTGAAGGTGGAGGCGAAGCCTCATCCACGGCGATCCGTGCGCTGGTGAAGAAATTAATTGCTGCGGAAAACCCCGCGAAACCACTGAGTGACAGCAAGTTAACCTCTATGCTGTCAGAACAGGGTATCATGGTGGCACGCCGCACCGTTGCGAAGTACCGAGAGTCTTTATCCATTCCGCCGTCTAACCAGCGCAAACAGCTGGTCTGACCCAACCGATAAGGAAGACACTATGCAGCTCAACATCACTGGAAACAACGTCGAAATCACTGAAGCCCTGCGCGATTTTGTTAATACAAAATTTGCCAAGCTTGAACAATATTTCGACCGGATTAATCAGGTCTATATTGTGTTGAAAGTGGAGAAGGTTACACATATCTCGGATGCAACGCTGCATGTGAACGGTGGCGAAATTCATGCCAGCGCGGAAGGTCAGGATATGTACGCAGCCATTGACGGTTTAATTGATAAACTGGCTCGGCAGTTAACAAAACATAAAGATAAACTGAAACAGCACTAACTTGTCCGGGCAGTTAGCGGGTGCAGGACGGCCTGTTGTGTAGCACAACAGGCCATTTGTACAGTTAGCGCTTAGGTGAAATTATGACAAATAACGATACGACTCTACAACTGAGCACTGTTCTTAACCAGGAATGTACACGCGCAGGTGTTCACTGCCAAAGCAAGAAACGCGCACTGGAAATCATTAGTGAACTGGCGGCAAAACAGCTCAGCTTGCCTTCTCAGGTGGTATTTGAGGCCATTCTGACGCGTGAAAAAATGGGCAGTACCGGCATCGGTAATGGTATTGCTATCCCGCATGGAAAGCTGGAAGAAGACACGATGCGCGCGGTTGGTGTGTTTGTGCAACTTGAAACGCCTATCGCCTTCGACGCTATTGATAATCAGCCAGTCGATCTGCTGTTCGCCCTGCTGGTTCCGGCGGACCAAACCAAGACGCATTTGCATACGTTGTCACTGGTCGCAAAACGTCTGGCGGATAAAACCATCTGTCGTCGTCTGCGCGCCGCACAGAGTGACCAGGAGTTGTATCAAATCATCACGGACACCGAAGGTGGACAGGATGAAGCATAACAACCCAATGGCATCCTTTTTTGTCGTTGTGAGGAGAAACAGTACATGGTACTGATGATCGTCAGCGGCCGTTCAGGGTCAGGTAAATCTGTCGCTCTGCGTGCGCTGGAAGATATGGGTTTTTACTGCGTGGATAACCTTCCCGTAGTGCTGTTGCCCGATCTGGCTCGTACTCTGGCCGATCGCCAGATTTCTGCGGCCGTCAGCATTGATGTGCGCAACATGCCTGAGTCCCCGGAGATTTTCGAGCAGGCAATGAACAATCTGCCTGAAGGCTTCTCACCACAGCTGCTGTTCCTTGATGCTGACCGTAACACGCTGATTCGTCGCTACAGTGACACGCGTCGCCTGCACCCACTCTCCAGCAAGAACTTGTCTCTGGAAAGCGCTATCGATAAGGAAAGCGATTTGCTTGAGCCTTTGCGCTCTCGCGCTGACCTGATCGTTGATACCTCCGAAATGTCCGTACACGAACTGGCGGAAATGTTGCGTACCCGACTGTTGGGCAAACGTGAACGTGAATTGACGATGGTTTTCGAATCCTTTGGTTTCAAACACGGTATCCCGATTGACGCGGATTACGTCTTTGACGTGCGCTTCCTGCCTAACCCGCACTGGGATCCGAAGCTGCGCCCAATGACCGGTCTTGACCGCCCCGTCGCCGCGTTCCTCGACAGGCACACAGAAGTACACAATTTTATCTACCAGACGCGCAGCTATCTTGAGCTATGGTTACCCATGCTGGAGACCAACAACCGTAGCTATCTCACCGTAGCCATCGGTTGTACCGGCGGGAAGCACCGTTCGGTGTATATTGCAGAGCAGCTGGCAGACTACTTCCGCTCACGCGGTAAAAACGTGCAGTCACGCCATCGTACGCTGGAAAAACGTAAATCATGACCGTGAAGCAAACCGTTGAAATCACTAATAAGCTGGGCATGCATGCCCGTCCAGCTATGAAACTGTTTGAATTGATGCAGGGTTTCGAAGCAGAAGTTTTGCTGCGTAATGATGAAGGAACGGAAGCCGAGGCCAACAGCGTTATCGCTCTGCTGATGCTGGATTCAGCCAAAGGGCGTCAGATAGAAGTTGAAGCCACGGGTCCGCAGGAAGTTGAAGCCCTTGCCGCAGTGGTTGCCCTGTTTAATTCAGGTTTTGATGAAGATTAGTCAAGTGGTTTTAACACGTAGCCAGTAGGTCGGATAAGGCGTTTACGCCGCATCCGGCAATGCCATTGTGTCGTATTGTGCCTGATGCGCTGCACTTAAATCAGGCCAACAAAAACAGCGACAGTAGCGACTAATACAACTTATTTTCCCGCATAAACGACTCACCGCCTAACTGGCGCATTTGACGCATGATCCACGCCTGGCGGCTACGCACATAACCAGAAGGCGCATTCGCTTTAAAACGCAAAGGATTAGGTAATACCGCCGCCAGCAAGGCCGCTTCAGACAGACTCAACCGACTGGCAGGCTTATGGAAATAGCGCTGCGCCGCCGCCTCCACGCCAAAAATCCCATCGCCAAACTCAGCGATATTCAGGTAAACGGTCAGAATACGTTTCTTGCTCCAGACGGTTTCCATACCCAGCGTTAGCCCGGCTTCAAGACCTTTACGTACCCAGCTACGTCCATCCCACAGAAAGAGGTTTTTCGCCGTCTGTTGCGATAACGTCGACGCCCCGCGAATACGGTTTTCATTGCGTTCATTGTGTGCCAGCGCTTTCTCTATGGCGGAGACATCGAATCCCCAGTGCTCGGGAAACTTCTGGTCCTCCGCGGCAATGACGGCCAGTCCCATCCAAGGTGAAATCTCGTCCATGCTCACCCAGTCTGAGTGCGCCACATAACCAAAATCACCGGACAGCCATGCGCCCAGTTGCCGTTCAACCATCACCGCCGAGAAAGGTACAGGCATCACGCTGAAAAGTGCGATGCCTCCGCCCCAGAATACGCCGAGGACAATGACCGCCCGCAGAAAGATACGTCGCAGAAAGGCGGTAACTCCTGTTCTCATTCAGCCAGCACCAGCACACGCGATACCAGTTTATCGATGCCACTCGCAGCCTGAGCAATGTCCTGCGCCAGCATATAGGCGGGCGTGGTGACGATTTTATTGTCTTCATCGACGACAATGTCATCAACCGGACAAGGCACATGTTCAGCGCCCATCTCTTCCAGCACCTCTGCCGTATCGATATCAGTACCGATGGTCAGACGCAGCGGGAAATCAAAAATTTTAGGTAACATAGCGGGCGCAATGCACATAAATCCCAGCGGCTTACCCGCCTGATGCATGGCCACCGCCAGCGCGGCTAAGTCGCTATCAACCCGGCATTCGCTGCCCTGACTGGCAAAATTGCTCAGATTTTTGGCCGCACCAAACCCGCCCGGCACGATCAACGCATCCAGTTCCGCTGAGACTGCCTGAGCGAGCGGGCGAATTTCACCGCGTGTTATACGTGCGGCTTCAATCAGTACATTACGCGTTTCCAGCATCGGCTCGCCGGTCAGATGGTTAATCACATCCGCTTGCTGTTTATCCGGAGCAAAGCAGACGGCCTGAGCGCCGTTGCGGGCAATGGCCAGAAGCGTGAGAACAGTTTCATGGATCTCTGCACCGTCATACACGCCGCATCCACTGAGCACTACACCCACTTTTTTCATCGTGATACTCCTTTCTCAACTGGCTGAAACATATTAGTTATTATGATTTAAATGCTACGCTTCACACATTTAACTGATTCATGTAACAAATTATTTAAGATTTGCTATCTTAACTGCGTGCGGCCTGAAAATTAGGGCTGCGCCCTTGTAAACAATGATAATAATTTACGGCGCAGCCACGATTTCCCTGGTGTTGGCGCAGTATTCGCGCACCCCGGTCAAGCCGGGGTCATTTTTTTTCCACGCTCGCCACCCAGGCTTTTAATACCGCCACGTCGTGCTGCCACTCCTGCTTCATCTCTTCAATCCATTCAGCAACGTTATCTTCCCAGGCGGGAAGGTCCGGAGACTGGATTTGCTGACCTAACTGTTGCAGGTGACGCAGCCCCACAGAACCTGCTGCGCCTTTAATTTTATGACCTTCCTCAACCACGCCTTTTTTATCCCGTGCGGTCAAGTTTGACTCCAGCACGCTCAAATATCCCGGCATCATCTTCTCAAACACCGCCAGCCCGTCG
Source organism: Citrobacter freundii ATCC 8090 = MTCC 1658 = NBRC 12681 (assembly GCF_011064845.1). Lineage (NCBI taxonomy): Bacteria > Pseudomonadati > Pseudomonadota > Gammaproteobacteria > Enterobacterales > Enterobacteriaceae > Citrobacter > Citrobacter freundii. Next base: position 4,428,013 of record NZ_CP049015.1, read on the forward strand.
GTAATTAACTTCGGTCCCACCAGCTCGAGGTATTGTTCCAACATAGGAATATCTAACAGCGCTTGCGATTTACTGCTTTCTTCAGATGTCACAGTGCTCTCCTCTTCGTTTCTGGTATCCCAGTATTTTTTGATCATGGCGGTTAGCGCCGGAACCGACAGCGGCTTACTCAGCACGTCATCCATTCCCGCGTCCAAATACTCTTTTTTATCTTTCAGTACGTTGGCGGTGAGTGCAACTAGCGGCGGAAGGTCCTCACGAGCGTATTTTTGCGTGAGCTCCCGCGAGATATCCAGACCGGTCATATCCGGTAGCTGAATATCCAGCAGCACCAGGTCATATTCACCCGGCGTAAACATTTCCAGCGCGGCTTTCCCGGTCATCGCGACATCCACGCTGTTGCCTAATTTTTCCAGCACGGAACGCGCAACAATAACGTTTAGTTCAATGTCTTCCACCAGCAGCACATTCAGGGCTGGCAGCGGCATGTCATCGTCTTCAAAGGCGTCTTCAATCTCTTCCGCTACCGCAGGCGCATGTACGGTCAGCGTAAAGATGGAGCCTTTACCTGCCTGGCTGGAAACCGTAATATCGCCGCCCATATTTTTCGCCAGACGCTTCGACACGGCCAAACCAATCCCGGTTCCTGTGGCCGGTTTACCGCCGTTGCTGTCCTTCACCTGATAATACATGGCGAAGATTTTATCCTGCTCATCCTGCGGAATGCCGATCCCAGAATCTTCAACCTCGAAATGCAGCATATCGCCTTGGTCATAGCGCGCCCGCACGGTCACCTGTCCCTGCTGAGTGAACTTCACGGCGTTGCTGATCAGATTCCACAGAATCTGGCGCAAACGCGTGCCGTCGGTAATGACCTTATGCGGTAGCGGTAACGTTGGCTCAAGTACAAAACGCAGCCCTTTTTGCTGCGCCTGCAGGCCAGAAAGGTTTTCCAGATCCGCCATAAAGCTGGTGAAATCAACAGGCTGGTTATCGAGCTGGACTTTACGTCGCTCCATCTTATCCATATCTATGATATCGTTGAAAATATTCCCCAGCGTCACGGCAGAGACATGGATGGTTTTCAGGTATTTTTCCTGCTCAGCGGTCAGGTCTGTATCCAACAGGATCCGGCTTAAGCCGACAATGCCGTTAAGCGGAGTGCGCAGCTCGTGGCTGATGGTGGAAATGAAGGTGGTCTTATCACGGCTGGCACGTTCAAGCGCGTCCTGATAGCGCTTACGCTCGGTAATATCGCGCCCAAAACCCATCAGGCCATGTCGCTTACCTACGCGGTCATAGTACGGCACTTTACGAATTTCAAAGCAGGCTTTGCGCCCGTCCGGGTAGTCCAGCCACTGTTCGTAGGTGAGTGAGACGTTATGACGGAATACCTTCTCGTCGGTTTCAATTACCTTTTCAGCCGCTTCAGGAGAGTAAACGTCAGCCGGTTTTAAGTTCACCAGCTGCTTTTCGCTTTTGCCAGTCAGCAGTTCCATGGCACGGTTACAGCCGGAAAATTCTTTATCTTCATTGCGATAAAAAACCAGATCCGGCGAGGCATCAAGGAAAGAGCGTAAAAAGGAAGACTGTTGCTCGAGCTGGATCTGCGCTTCTTCGCGCTCTTTGATTTCAACCTTCAGTTGCTCGAACGTTTCCTGGCGCTCCGCTTCGGCTTTTTCGCGCTCAACAATTTCCTGATTGAGCTGGGCTATATTATCTTTCAATTGCACATTGAGCTTGAGATCGCGCTCGCGCATCTCTTCCAGCTTTTGTACCAGTCGTGACAGGCGTTGCCGGGACTCTTCCAGTTGCTCCACCACCACTGACAGGAAATAGACAGCCCAAGGGGTAATTAACAGACCAAAAAAGATAGAACGGATAACATCAATGCTTTCTACCTGGCCATGCAGCACCATGGTGACAGCCATCTGCACCACAATTGCCAACACGACCAGAGCCAGCGCCAACAGCAGCGAAAAGCGCACCAGACCCAACTTCATCATTAGGTCGACGTAATATTGCGCCAGCATACGGATTTGCTTCATAGAGGGTTCCTTCACGACAACTTGGCACAATAATACTCAATTCTTGGCGTGACGTTTGAGAATGTGCAAGAAATGCGGAGGTTATCAGTGAAATGACCGTAGAAGGTTAATCGTAGGCCTAATAAGCGAAGCGCCATCAGGCAAGCAGGCGCAGATTGCCGGATGTCGGCTTTACCTTATCCGGCCTACGGAGGGTTAGATCCCCGGCTGCACCCATGGCGTACCCAGCGCCGAGCCTTGCACGCCGTGCTCGTTAAGGTACTTATCCAGTTCAACCATCCCAGTCCAGCGATTTTCACACCATAGCGGTGCTAACAGCGTTGGGCGACGCGCGCTGGCGGAAATGCGATGATAAATCACCTCTGGCGGCGTATGGCGGATCATCTCCCCGGCGGTAACCGTATAATCGTCCAGTTCAATTCCGTTCAGCCGCCCGGCTTCCCAGGCTTTCGCCATCGTACTGCCTTTCACAATATGCAGCGGATGCAGCTTAATACCGTCGACACCCGTCTCCACCACACGCTCCATGGTTTGTAGGCATTCTGCCTGCCCTTCTCCCGGCAGACCGACAATCAGGTGCGAACAGACTTTCAGCCCGCGTTCACGCGCCAGTCGCGTGGTGTTCTGGTAGCAGGCAAAATCATGACCGCGGTTAATACGGTGCAGGGTTTTGTCATGTGCGGTTTGCAGACCAAGTTCCAGCCATACCTCATAACCCAGGTCTTTATACTCGCAAAGCAGATCGAGTACCGCATCCGGCACGCAGTCGGGGCGCGTCCCAACGCATAACCCGACGATACTGGCCTGGCTGACCGCCTGCTGATACATCGACCGCAGCACCTGTACTTCAGCAAAGGTGCTGGTATAGGCCTGGAAATAGGCCAGATAGCGTCTGGCGCGATTGACCAATTGCGCCTGATGCTCAAGCTGCTCGGCAATGGAATGATGCTGCTGAGTTTCATCGGCAAACGAGGCGACATTACAGAAAGTACATCCGCCACGTCCGATGGTGCCATCACGATTTGGACAGCTAAAGCCGCCGTGCAGCGTGAGTTTATGAACCTTTTGCCCATAACGGCGAGAAAGATCCCCACCAAACATATTGACTAATTTCTGTAACTGCATAATCTGGTAGACCGCGCCTTGAAAAGAGGCCAAAGCCTGCCATTTTTTGCCCCAGTCGGCGATGACCTGGATCAATCGCCCTGGCGAGCCTTTATTTATTGCATAACAAATCAAAATAATTGAAATTTCATTCACTCAAAATTTAATTACTTTTCCTTATATTCAGCGGTTTTTTTTATCTTCTTATACTCTCAGCGTAAAAACAGTATCTTTAAGACGCCTGAACTCTAAAAACCAGCATAAAATGCCAGTCATCTCGATAAATAAAGGGAGGACGAGGGATATCCAGCCTTTCTGACAGTGAGACAGATCACACTTCCTGGGGGATTCCCCTTAGGTTAAATCAATGTAAAAAATCCTTTTATTTCAATATTTTCATAAAGTTAATTGCCCTATAGCACATTTTTGCATAAATAAGATTGCCATTTGACCTGTGTGTGGATTCCCGATAACTTGGAAATCCGCTGGAAGCTTTCTGGATGAGCAGTCTGCTCATCATATTTATGCAGTAATTGAGATTCCCTCTGAAGCAAGTCCTCAAACTTGTTTGACCTGTGCGAAAAGGATAAAGAGGGCGAATGCGAGGTAAGCGTATGACACGCAAACCCCGTCGCCATGCTCTTGGTGTGCCCGTGCGCAACGGTCCAGATGGGAATCCCTCAGAGCCTGGGGAGGTTCACTGATATGTTGTACGATAAATCCCTTGAGAGGGATAACTGTGGTTTCGGCCTGATCGCCCACATAGAAGGCGAACCTAGCCACAAGGTAGTGCGTACCGCCATACACGCACTGGCCCGTATGCAGCACCGTGGCGCAATTCTTGCCGATGGAAAAACCGGCGATGGTTGCGGCCTGCTGTTACAAAAACCTGACCGCTTTTTCCGCATCGTGGCGCAAGAGCGCGGCTGGCGTTTAGCCAAAAACTACGCCGTCGGCATGATCTTTTTAAATAAAGACCCTGAGCTGGCTGCGGCTTCTCGTCGCATTGTTGAAGAAGAATTACAGCAGGAAACCCTGTCGATTGTCGGCTGGCGCGACGTGCCGACCAACGAAGGTGTTCTCGGTGAAATTGCGCTCTCCTCCCTGCCTCGTATCGAGCAAATTTTTGTTAACGCCCCTGCGGGCTGGCGTCCGCGTGATATGGAGCGTCGCCTGTTCATCGCGCGTCGTCGTATCGAAAAACGCCTCCTGCAAGACAAAGATTTCTACGTCTGTAGCTTGTCGAATCTGGTCAATATCTATAAAGGTCTGTGTATGCCGGCGGATCTGCCGCGCTTCTACCTGGACCTGGCAGACCTGCGTCTGGAATCGGCCATCTGCCTGTTCCACCAGCGCTTCTCCACCAACACCGTACCGCGCTGGCCGCTGGCGCAGCCGTTCCGCTATCTGGCGCACAACGGTGAAATCAACACCATCACCGGCAACCGCCAATGGGCGCGCGCCCGTACCTATAAGTTCCAGACCCCGTTGATCCCGGATCTGCACGACGCCGCGCCGTTTGTTAACGAAACCGGCTCAGACTCCAGTTCGATGGATAACATGCTGGAACTGCTGCTGGCAGGCGGGATGGACATCATCCGCGCCATGCGCTTACTGGTTCCACCGGCATGGCAGAACAACCCGGATATGGATCCGGAGCTGCGCGCGTTCTTTGACTTTAACTCCATGCACATGGAACCGTGGGACGGCCCGGCGGGCATCGTCATGTCCGACGGCCGCTTTGCCGCCTGTAACCTTGACCGTAACGGCTTGCGTCCGGCACGCTACGTCATCACCAAAGACAAGCTGATTACCTGCGCCTCTGAAGTCGGGATCTGGGATTATCAGCCGGATGAAGTGGTAGAGAAAGGCCGCGTCGGCCCTGGCGAGCTGATGGTTATCGATACTCGCAGCGGGCGCATTCTCCACTCCGCCGAAACCGATGATGACCTGAAAAGCCGTCACCCATACAAAGAGTGGATGGAGAAAAACGTCCGCCGTCTGGTGCCGTTCGAAGACCTGGCTGACGATCAGGTCGGCAGCCGTGAACTGGACGATGACACCCTCGCCAGCTATCAGAAACAGTTTAACTACAGCGCTGAAGAGCTGGATTCCGTGATCCGCGTGCTCGGCGAAAATGGCCAGGAAGCGGTCGGTTCAATGGGTGACGATACCCCGTTTGCCGTACTCTCCAGCCAGCCGCGCATCATTTATGACTACTTCCGCCAGCAGTTCGCGCAGGTGACTAACCCGCCGATCGATCCGCTGCGTGAAGCGCACGTTATGTCGCTGGCCACCAGCATCGGTCGTGAGATGAACGTCTTCTGCGAAGCCGAAGGTCAGGCACACCGCCTGAGCTTTAAATCGCCGATCCTGCTGTACTCCGATTTCACCCAGCTTACCACCATGAAAGAGGAGCATTATCGCGCTGACCGTCTGGATATCACCTTCGACGCGACCGAAACTACGCTCGAAGAGACCGTCAAAGCATTGTGCGATAAGGCGGAACAGATGGTGCGCAACGGCACGGTACTGCTGGTACTCTCTGACCGCAACATCGCCAAAAATCGTCTGCCGGTTCCGGCGCCGATGGCCGTGGGCGCAGTGCAAACGCGTCTGGTAGAACAAAGCCTGCGCTGCGACGCCAACATCATCGTTGAAACCGCCAGTGCCCGCGATCCGCACCATTTTGCCGTCCTGCTCGGTTTTGGCGCGACGGCAATCTATCCGTATCTCGCGTATGAAACATTGGGACGTCTGATCGACACTCAGGCGATTGCCAAAGATTACCGGACCGTGATGCTGAACTACCGTAACGGCATCAACAAAGGTCTGTACAAAATCATGTCCAAAATGGGCATCTCGACCATTGCCTCCTACCGCTGCTCGAAGCTGTTTGAAGCCGTTGGTCTGCACGATGATGTGGTTGCGTTGTGCTTCCAGGGCGTGGTCAGCCGTATTAGCGGTGCAGGGTTTACCGACTTCCAGCAGGATCTGCTGAACCTCTCCAAACATGCATGGCTGGCGCGTAAACCTATCAGCCAGGGCGGTTTGCTGAAGTACGTCCACGGCGGCGAATACCACGCCTACAACCCGGACGTGGTACGCACTCTGCAGCAGGCGGTACAAAGCGGCGAGTACAGCGACTATCAGGAATACGCCAAGCTGGTTAATGAGCGTCCGGCGGCCACGCTGCGCGATCTGCTGGCGATTACGCCTGGCGATGAAGCCGTAAGCATTAGCGAAGTAGAACCCGCGACCGAACTGTTTAAACGCTTTGATACCGCCGCCATGTCTATCGGCGCATTAAGCCCCGAAGCACACGAAGCGCTGGCCGAAGCGATGAACAGCATCGGCGGCAACTCGAACTCCGGTGAAGGCGGCGAAGACCCGGCGCGCTACGGCACCAATAAAGTGTCACGCATTAAGCAGGTTGCTTCCGGTCGCTTTGGCGTAACCCCGGCATACCTGGTCAATGCCGATGTCATTCAGATTAAAGTCGCTCAGGGCGCGAAACCTGGCGAAGGCGGTCAGTTACCAGGTGATAAAGTCACCCCGTACATCGCCAAACTACGCTATTCAGTGCCGGGCGTGACGCTGATCTCCCCGCCGCCGCACCACGATATCTACTCTATCGAGGATTTAGCGCAGCTGATTTTCGACCTGAAACAGGTCAACCCGAAGGCGATGATCTCGGTGAAGCTGGTTTCCGAACCAGGCGTTGGTACCATCGCTACTGGCGTAGCGAAAGCCTATGCGGATCTGATCACCATTGCTGGCTACGATGGCGGCACTGGCGCAAGCCCGCTCTCATCAGTGAAATATGCGGGCTGCCCGTGGGAACTCGGCCTGGTGGAAACCCAGCAGGCGCTGGTGGCTAACGGTCTGCGTCACAAGATTCGTCTGCAGGTCGATGGCGGTCTGAAAACCGGCGTCGATATCATTAAAGCGGCAATTCTGGGTGCAGAAAGCTTTGGCTTCGGTACCGGCCCGATGGTGGCGCTGGGCTGTAAATATCTGCGTATTTGCCACCTGAACAACTGCGCAACCGGTGTTGCAACTCAGGATGAGAAACTGCGTAAGAATCACTATCACGGCCTGCCGTTCAAAGTGACCAACTACTTTGAATTTATCGCCCGTGAAGTGCGCGAGCTGATGGCCTCGCTGGGCGTTACCCGCCTGGTGGATCTGATTGGTCGCACCGACCTGCTCAAAGAGCTGGAAGGGTTTACCGCCAAGCAGCAAAAGCTGGAGCTGTCTCGTCTGCTGGAAACCGCCGAACCGCATCCTGGTAAAGCGCTGCATTGCACCGAGAACAACCCGCCGTTTGATAATGGCGTGCTGAACGCCCAGCTGTTACAGCAGGCGAAGCCGTTCGTCGACGAGCGCCAGAGCAAAACCTTCTGGTTCGATATCCGCAACACCGACCGTTCCGTCGGCGCATCGCTGTCGGGCTATATCGCTCAGACGCATGGCGATCAGGGGCTGGCGTCTGACCCGATCAAAGCGCACTTCAGCGGTACTGCAGGCCAGAGCTTTGGCGTGTGGAACGCGGGCGGTGTGGAGCTGTATCTGACCGGCGATGCCAACGACTATGTCGGTAAAGGCATGGCGGGTGGTCTGCTGGCAGTGCGTCCTCCGGTTGGCTCTGCTTTCCGTAGCCATGAAGCGAGCATCATCGGTAACACCTGCCTGTATGGCGCCACCGGTGGTCGCCTGTTTGCTGCGGGTCGTGCGGGTGAGCGCTTTGCAGTGCGTAACTCTGGCGCAATCACCGTGGTTGAAGGTATTGGCGACAACGGCTGTGAATACATGACCGGCGGCATCGTCTGTATTCTCGGCAAAACCGGCGTTAACTTCGGCGCGGGCATGACCGGCGGATTCGCCTACGTACTCGACGAAGACGGTGAATTCCGCAAACGCGTAAACCCGGAACTGGTCGAAGTGCTGAGCGTGGACTCGCTGGCGATCCACGAAGAGCACCTGCGCGGCCTGATTACCGAGCACGTACAGCATACCGGTTCTTCTCACGGCGAAGAGATCCTGGCGAACTGGCCAGCATTCTCGGCGAAATTCGCGCTGGTAAAACCAAAATCCAGTGATGTGAAAGCACTGTTGGGTCACCGTAGTCGTAGCGCAGCAGAGCTGCGTGTGCAGGCGCAGTAAGGGGTAGCAGCAATGAGTCAGAACGTATACCAATTTATCGACCTGCAGCGTGTTGATCCGCCGAAGAAGCCGCTGAAGATCCGTAAGATCGAATTTATCGAGATCTACGAGCCGTTTTCTGAAGGTCAGGCCAAAGCACAGGCAGATCGCTGCCTGTCCTGCGGTAACCCGTACTGCGAGTGGAAGTGTCCGGTGCATAACTACATCCCGAACTGGCTGAAGTTGGCGAATGAGGGACGTATTTTTGAAGCGGCAGAGCTTTCGCACCAGACCAACACCTTGCCGGAAGTCTGTGGCCGTGTATGCCCGCAGGATCGACTGTGTGAAGGATCCTGTACGCTGAACGATGAGTTTGGCGCGGTAACTATCGGCAATATTGAGCGCTATATCAACGATAAAGCGTTTGAGATGGGCTGGCGTCCGGATATGACCGGTGTTCGCCAGACGGACAAGCGCGTCGCCATTATCGGTGCCGGTCCTGCAGGTCTGGCGTGCGCTGATGTGCTGACCCGCAACGGCGTAAAGGCGGTGGTATTTGACCGTCACCCGGAAATCGGCGGCTTGCTGACCTTCGGTATCCCAGCCTTCAAGCTGGAAAAAGAGGTCATGACCCGTCGCCGTGAAATCTTCACCGGCATGGGCATTGAGTTCAAACTCAACGTGGAAGTAGGCCGTGACGTACAGCTCAATGATTTGCTGAAGGATTACGACGCCGTGTTCCTTGGCGTAGGAACCTATCAGTCGATGCGCGGCGGGCTGGAAAACGAAGACGCTGATGGCGTGTTTGATGCCCTGCCGTTCCTGATTGCCAATACCAAACAGTTGATGGGCTTTGGCGAAAGCAGCAATGAGCCATATATCAGCATGGAAGGCAAACGTGTCGTCGTGCTCGGCGGTGGCGATACCGCGATGGACTGCGTGCGCACCTCCGTACGTCAGGAAGCATCGCACGTTATCTGCGCCTATCGTCGCGATGAAGAGAACATGCCGGGTTCGAAACGCGAAGTGAAAAACGCGCGCGAAGAAGGCGTCGAGTTCCAGTTCAACGTCCAGCCTTTAGGTGTGGAAGTGAATGCCAACGGGAAAGTGTGCGGCGTGAAAATGGCGCGCACTGAAATGGGCGAACCGGATGCGAAGGGACGTCGCCGTGCGGAGATCGTCGCTGGCTCCGAGCACGTTGTTCCGGCTGATGCCGTGGTCCTGGCGTTTGGTTTCCGCCCACACAGCATGGAATGGTTGAAAGAGCACAGCGTCGAACTGGATTCACAGGGGCGCATTATTGCCCCGGAACGTAGCGACAACGCTTTCCAGACCAGCAACCCGAAAATCTTCGCCGGTGGCGACATCGTGCGCGGTTCGGATCTGGTGGTCACCGCGATTGCCGAAGGTCGTAAAGCGGCAGACGGGATTCTGAATTACCTGGAAGTGTAATACATCTGGCTCCCCTGACGCTGATAGATGGGGAGCCAATATTCCTCCACTAAATACATGCGGTATCATTTTTCGAAAACCGCTCACAAATACAGCTGTATATTCAGTACATTGAAATTCCGCAGACAGTGTCTGCAGAATCTTACCATTTGGCGCAACTGGCTAAATCTTTCACACTACCCTGGTCGGTGTATGTCCGCCTCTTGTCGGTTAAAAATGCCGATGCCCGAAAATCAACACAATCATCAACACCATAAATAATAACCATGTAAAGATTATACGTAATCGTTTGCTTTATTCTGAGAACTGTATATTATGCGGCGGATTTTTTGGGCAAAATTCATGGAGGCGTTGTGTCGCAGGACAACAATTATAGCCAGGGCCCCGTCCCTCTGGCGGCGCGGAAAGGCGTGGTTCCACTAACATTTGTTATGTTGGGACTTACATTTTTTTCCGCCAGTATGTGGACCGGTGGCACACTCGGTACCGGTCTTTCCTATAATGATTTCTTCCTGGCAGTTCTCTTCGGTAATCTTCTCCTCGGTATTTACACTGCATTTCTCGGTTTTATCGGCGCAAAAACAGGGCTCTCAACCCACCTTCTGGCGCGTTACTCATTTGGTTTGAAAGGTTCATGGCTTCCCTCACTGTTGTTAGGTGGTACGCAGGTAGGCTGGTTTGGCGTGGGTGTGGCTATGTTTGCTATCCCGGTGGGCAAAGCGACGGGAATTGACGTCAATATCCTGATTGCGGTTTCTGGTCTGTTGATGACCCTGACCATCTTTTTTGGCATCTCGGCGCTGACCGTTTTATCTATCATCGCCGTGCCTGCCATCGTCGTTCTTGGCAGCTACTCCGTCTGGCTGGCGGTGAGTGATGTCGGCGGTTTAGACCATTTAAAAGAGATAGTGCCGCAGACGCCGCTGAATTTCTCCACCGCCCTGGCGCTGGTGGTCGGTTCGTTTGTCAGCGCAGGAACATTAACCGCCGACTTCGTTCGCTTTGGTCGCAACGCCAAAGGCGCGGTGCTGATTGCCATGGTGGCGTTTTTCCTTGGCAACTCCTTGATGTTTATCTTCGGCGCTGCGGGCGCGGCTGCGGTTGGACAGGCGGATATCTCTGACGTGATGATTGCCCAGGGACTGCTGCTGCCCGCGATTGTAGTGCTCGGTCTGAACATCTGGACGACTAACGACAATGCGCTGTATGCCTCAGGTCTGGGATTTGCCAATATTACCGGCCTTTCCAGCCGTACGCTGTCGGTGGCTAACGGTATTATCGGCACATTGTGTGCGCTATGGCTTTACAATAACTTTGTCGGTTGGCTGACTTTTCTGTCGGCAGCAATTCCCCCGATTGGCGGGGTGATCATCGCCGACTATCTGCTGAACCATCGTCGCTATGCCGACTTCAGCAAAGCGCAATTTATTTCCGTAAACTGGATAGCGATCCTGTCCGTTGCATTGGGCATTGCCGCAGGTCACTATATTCCCGGTATTGTGCCCGTCAACGCCGTACTTGGCGGCGTATTCAGCTATATCCTGCTGAATCCACTTTTCAATCGCAGCCTTGCTAAATCACCAGAGGTCAGCCATGCAGAATAATAACATCACCCTTCGTCAGGCACGTTTACAGGGACGCGAAGGATTGTGGCAGCTCACGATTGAAAACGGGCGCTTCAGCCGGATTGAGCCACAGGACACCGCCACGTTACCGCAGGGCGAAGTGCTTGATGCCGAAGGCGGCCTGGCCATTCCACCGTTCGTTGAGCCACATATCCATCTGGACACCACGCAAACTGCAGGCGAGCCGAGCTGGAACCAGTCTGGAACGTTATTTGAAGGCATTGAGCGTTGGGCCGAACGTAAGGCAATGCTCACGCACGAAGACGTCAAAGCGCGCGCCATGCAGACGCTGAAGTGGCAGATGGCCAACGGCATCCAGTATGTCCGCACGCACGTTGACGTTTCCGATCCAACGCTGACTGCACTGAAAGCCATGCTGGAGGTGAAGCAAGAAGTCGCGCCGTGGGTAGAGCTGCAAATTGTCGCCTTCCCGCAAGAGGGCATTCTTTCTTACCCCAACGGTGAAGCGCTATTAGAGGAAGCCGTGCGTTTGGGCGCAGACGTCATTGGCGCGATCCCCCACTTTGAATTTACGCGTGAATATGGCGTTGAGTCGCTGCACAAAATTTTCGCTCTGGCGCAGAAATACGATCGGCTTATCGATGTGCACTGCGACGAAATTGACGATGAGCAGTCACGCTTTGTTGAAACCGTCGCGGCGCTGGCGCATCGTGACAATATGGGCGAACGCGTGACCGCCAGCCATACCACAGCAATGCATTCCTATAACGGCGCGTATGCTTCCCGCCTCTTTCGCCTGTTGAAAATGTCCGGCATTAACTTTGTCGCGAACCCACTGGTAAATATTCACCTACAAGGGCGCTTTGATACGTATCCTAAACGTCGCGGCGTAACGCGCGTCAAAGAGATGCTGGAAGCGGAGATCAACGTCTGCTTCGGCCATGATGACGTCTTCGACCCGTGGTATCCGCTGGGCACCGCCAATATGCTGCAGGTACTGCATATGGGATTACATGTGTGTCAGCTGATGGGATACGGACAGATCAACGATGGGCTGAACCTGGTTACCACCCACAGTGCGAAAACCTTGCACCTGCAGGATTACGGTCTGAACGTGGGAAACTCCGGAAATCTGGTGATTTTAGCGGCAGAAAATGGGTTTGACGCGGTTCGTCGCCAGACGCCTGCCCGTTATTCCATTCGTCACGGGCGAGTCATTGCTGAGACAGTGCCAAGCCAGACCACGCTGCATCTGACGCAGCCGGAAGCAGTGACGTTTAAGCGCTAAATTGTTCTATCCAGTGTCGGATGGCACAAGCCTTGCCATCCGACACGGTCTCTCATCGTCAGGCTTGTAATAAGCTGGCGCGCACCTTGATCACGACCTTTTTGATTTCCCCCGGCCCTTCCACCATACAGCCCGGTTTATGCGGCTCGCCCGGCATAAAAATCGCAAATCTTCCCGGCTTCAGTACGATCGCCTGCTCATCGGCAATCTCGCTGCACAGCTGATAGTCATCCTCAACATGCATCTCATCGCACTGGCGAGCAGAATCGGTCATCCCGAACAGAATACGTTCTTCGCCGGACAACAGCACCTGAATATCAATGTACTGCTGATGCAGTTCCGCTTTCTTTTGCTCTGGGCTCTGCGTCGCAAACTGCATGACATTCATAAAAATAGTATCGCCCTGCAACGCGTAGCGCCCTGGGGTCTTCTCCTGAGGATTCGCCGCAATGGCAAGCGTTAATGCCTGCTGCAAGACCGGATGTAATCCGGCAGAAGGCAGTGAACGCAACTCATCTGACATCATAATAAATCTCCCTGGGCCAACAACGCGGCCCCCAGTAATCCAGCATCATGGCGGTAATGCGCTGCCAGTAATTCCACGTGATAGACCAAAGGCTCTTGTGCCAGATAATGTTCCACCAGCGCCAGATACCCTTCAGCCAGCCCAACGCTGCCGCCGATCACCACAATCTGGCAATCGGTCGTGGCCTTCACATCGGCGACAAGCCTTGCCAAAGTACGCGCCGAGCGATGGATCAACCTGCTTGCCTGCTCATCTCCTTGCCCGGCGCTGCTAAAAATGGTTTTGGCATCGCATCCAGCAAGTGTACCTTCGGCTGCAGCCGCGATCCCTCGACCGGAAGCAATCGCCTCGACGCAGCCCACACGCCCGCAGCCGCAGGCCGGTCCATTGAGATCCGCCAGCGTATGTCCTAAGTGTCCAGCCAGACCACCAGACCCGGTGAGTAACTTGCCGTTGCTGATCACGCCGCCGCCGACGCCTGTCGACACGGTGATAAAAACCATGTCGCTTATCTCATCCGCCAGAGCGTGGTATTCCGCCCAGGCCGCTGCCTGTGCGTCATTGACTGCCAGCGTCGGCAGACCGGTGATTTGTTCCAGCGTTTGTGTCAGCGGAAAATGCATCAACCCGCCAAGGTTATGCGGATTCAGCGCCAGTAAAGCCCCCTCACGGATAATCCCCGTCGAGGCGATCGCCACCCGATTAGCACGCCCCTGTAGCGGTGCAACCAGTGCTTGCAGCGCAGCGCGCAGCGCCTCCGGCGTTTTGCTGGCGGGCGTCAGCAATTCACGCCGCTCGCGAATTTGCAGATTACTGTCTAACAGCGCGGCAGCCAGTTTGGTACCGCCGATATCAATTGCCAATGTGGTCATGACACCGCCTTCTGCATCGCGGTGATACGCTTTTTATCCCGTTGCTCAAGTAACGACATACTTCTTCCCTTACGCTAATAGCCCGGTTCAACACCGGGCAATGGGATTAACTTTTGGATTTCACCATGGTGCTTTTGTCACCGCCGAACGGCACAGCCCCGCTAAACGGTCGACCATCAATGGCATCATGCGTACGCAACGCTTCAGGACGCAGCCAGCGCTGTACGCGGGACGGCATATCGAGACCAATCAGCAGGATCACCACAAATGTCAGACCGAAAGAGAGCGATCCCAGCGCCGTGCCCAGATCCAGACGTTGGGCAATCAGCGCGCCGATGATCGGTGCCAGAGCCCCACCCAGTGCGCCCACGTTATAGGTGAAGCCCAGGCCCGCCGCACGCTGGTCGGTATCGAAATAGCCGCCAATCAGTTTTGGTAAGATCCCGGAGATCCCCTGGCCGAGCATTTGCTGGAAAAACAGCAGCAAACCCAGCACCCAGACGTTTGAGCCGCCAATCGCAAATACCGGAATAATCAGCAACTGCGAGGCCAGCAGACTGCAGACATAGGCCTTGCGCGTGCCCAGCCAGTCGCCAAGAAAACCGCCGACGCAACAACCGACCGCCGCGCCAAAACCGCTAAAGAAGAGCACTCTGGCCACAGTGGAAGGATCGTACAGCAGTTCGGTTTTCAGATAGGTTGGCAACAGTGCCTGAATCGGCCACGAGTACAGGAAGGCGAATAGTACGACCACCATCAGCATGACGCCCGTCGGCCAGCGCTTCCCGCTGCTTTGCACCATAAAGCTAATGAAAATAAACGCACATATCAGGCCGAGGACCCCCACGATAGCCGCATTTTGCAGGTCGCCAGCAAAGCAGAACCACAGCGCGGTTGCAGCGGCGATCGTCATCAGAATATTAATTACCCGATGCTCGCCCCGGTAGAGAATATCCACCATCGTGCGCACTGGCGCTTTGCCTTCGTGTTTCTCTTTCCAGTCTTCCGCTTCCGGAATATTTTTACGCAGCCACAGGGCGAAGATAATTGGCAGGATGCCGATGAAGAACAGCGCACGCCACCCCCAGACCGGAACCACCAGGCTGTAGACCTGCGCGGCGATCACCGCGCCAACAGAGAAACCGGAAATCAGGAAGCCACTGGCTTTATTTCGCAGGTGTTTAGGCCAACTTTCAATAACATAGGTTGCACTGGAGCCGTACTCACCCGCCATTCCCATACCAATAACCAGGCGGGCGATAAACATGGTGGTGTAGCCCGGCGCGAAGCCGCAGGCCAGCGTCCCCACGGAGAACAGAATGATGCTGGTGACCATTGCCAGGCGGCGTCCGTAACGGTCGCCCATTGCCCCCAGCATTAACCCGCCAAACCAACGGGAGATAAAGGCGGCCGAGATCAGGCTGGCGGCCTGCACCGTCGTCAGTCCGAATTCGCCCTGCACTTCTGTCAGCACCAGGGCGATTAACACAAAATCGAAACCATCAAGCAAATATCCCAGCCAGGCGGCGGAAAATGCCCGCCATTGTGCCCGATTGAGATGGCGATACCACGGGATGCTCTGGGTAGAAGTACTCATTTTACTCTCCCGACGATCTTTGTTGTTGTGCCGGGTGGTGGCTTTGCCTTACCCGGCTTACGGTCGAAAAATCCAGGCCGGGCAAGCGAAGCGCCCCCGGCGACCCGCGATTACGCCTTTTCCGCCAGCAGTTGGTTTGCCAGCGCTTTCAGTTCCGGCAGATAGCGTTCATCTACCGGAGCAAAGGGTTTACGGCACAGTGGAATAGAAACCACATCCATATAGTGCAGTACTGTTTTCAGGCCGCGGAACACGCCAACCTTAATAAGCAGATCGATAACCTTATTGCACTCGGTTTGCAGCTTTTGCGCCGTGCGGATGTCGCCTTCTTTGAGCGCTTTCACAATTCCCTGATAACGCCATCCCATGATGTTGTAAGTGCTACCGATACCTCCATCTGCGCCTGCTAGCAGTCCAGAAGCGAAGATCTCGTCATAACCGTTATAAAGCACCAGATCGGGATGAGCGCGGCGGATCTGTTCCATCTGATAGAGATCGCCCGAAGTTTGCTTCAGTGCGCCAACGCCCGGCAACGTCACCAGCGTGTTGATCTGATCCAGCGTCAGTTTTACGCCGCTCAGTGCCGGGATGTTATAGACCACCATCGGTAAGCCATCGGCGGAATCAATAATTGCGCGGTAGTGATCGCAGTGCTCTTCAAAGCTGAACGGATAGTAAAACGGCGTGACGGCCGAAACCGCATCAAATCCGTAGCGATGCGCAGCGCTCGCCAGCTGTTGGCTCTCTTCGGTGCTCACCGTGCCAACATGGGCGATCAGCGTCACCTTGCCTTTTGCTTCTTCAGCAACAATTTCCAGAACCTGCTCTCTTTCAGCGCGGTTCTGGACAAAAGCCTCACCCGTTGAGCCACCAACGTAGAGCCCATCGATCCCCTGCCCAATGTTGAAACGCACCAGACGGCGCAGGCTCTCGATGTCCAGTTTCTGTTGGTTATCGAATGGAGTTAATAACGCTGGCATTACGCCTTTTAAATTTCTTGCCATAACGACCTCTGACGATGATTAGTGTTATCTGACTGCATACCTTTATACCTGTTATACCAGATCAAATAAGCAGCAATACAATAGAGAACGCTTATAGTGCGATCTACCTCACTAAACACTTCATCCTTCGAGCCGCCTCTGCGTTGGCTGCGTTCGCTCACCCCTGTCACATAGTTATCTATGCTCCAGGGGACTCGCTCTCTTGCCGCCTTGATGCAACTTGAATGATTTTGGGTTTAAAAGATCGTCAGGATCGCGATTACTTACGCAATTTTTTACTTTTGCTGAAGGCGTGCCAGGTTGCGGAAACGCTATTGAGATGTTCTTGCAGTGCGCGGTCTGCTTCTTCAGGATCGCGCTGACGAATCGCATCGACAATAGCGATATGCTGCTGATAACTCACGTTATTGTGCTCATACAATTCTTGATCGGCAACGGCCGGACGGGCAGCAATTAACCAGTCTAACAGCGCAACATGGATCGCCATAAAGATGGGATTGCCCGGGATCTCCGCCAGTACGCGGTGAAAATCAACGTCCGAACGGATGAACAACGTATTGTCATCGAGCGACTGGCTGTTGATCTCCAACGCTTTCGCCAGCCTGGCGATTTGCTCATCTGTCGCATGTTCGGCGGCGTATCGAACCAGGCTTGATTCAAAGAACAGTCGCAACTGCTCGAAGTGGGCAATGCCGCCGGGATGTGCGAGGAAATCTTTCGCCATACCAGACAGCTCGCTGATGATGGTATCAGCTGAAGGACGCGAAACGCGGGCGCGCTCGCCGTTGTTGATTTGTACCAGACCTTTGCGTTTTAACGCGGCCAGCGCTTCTCGTACAGAAGGACGGCCCACGTTAAAGAAGGCCATCAGCTCCCGCTCAGACGGCAACTGTTCGCCCTCGCCAAATTCCCGACGACGAATCATCTGCTCCAGTTCTTCCTCAACCATTTCAGACAGTTTTTTACGCGCCAGCGGGCGATTGCGTAAGCTACGGCCAATGGTGGATGGAGAGTCTTCAGCTTGCGAATCAAATGCGTTCATAGGGTCCATTCAGCTAAGTCATGGTGACAAACAACAGCGGGTTTATCCTAACACAGGATCGAAAGCAGGGTGAAATGATGGTCGATCCGCCCCCGCTGGCTTATTGATAATATACGTAACAGCAATATTATTTTAAGCGAGTATCTTCCGCCTATTTTTAATTTAATAGTGTTATATCATCTTCATGAAATTTATGAACATTAACGTGATAATTTATCATAACCATCTATTTTATAACGATAAATAATTAAACCCTTGAATTAAAAATAAGATATTCACTCCATAAAAAATGCCCAGAAAAATATAACATCCGTTGGGATAACAGCGTTATTACCGGATTTATCTTCTTCTCTGGCATGGAGTGAAACAATGTTCGGCATCATTATCTCTGTCATCGTTTTATTAACGATGGGTTACCTGATCCTCAAAAACTACAAACCGCAGGTCGTGCTGGCCGCCGCCGGGATCTTCCTGATGATCTGCGGCGTCTGGCTGGGCTACGGCGTGTTGGTCGCTGACGATAAGAGCAGTGGCTATCTACTGGTCGATATTTACAACGAAATTTTGCGTATGCTCTCCAACCGCGCAGCCGGACTGGGGTTATCAATCATGGCAGTGGGTGGTTATGCCCGCTATATGGATAGAATGGGAGCCAGCAGAGCGATGGTTAGCCTGTTAAGCCGCCCGCTCAAGCTAATCCGCTCACCCTATGTTGTGCTTGCCGCCACCTATGTTATTGGTCAGATCATGGCGCAGTTCATTACCAGCGCATCCGGGTTAGGTATGTTGCTGATGGTGACGCTGTTCCCAACGCTGGTCAGTCTTGGCGTGAGCCGTTTATCCGCTGTTGCGGTCATTGCCACTTCGATGTCGATTGAATGGGGCATTCTGGAAACCAATTCTATTTTTGCCGCGCAGGTCGCGGGTATGAAAATCGCCACTTATTTCTTTCAATATCAGTTGCCCGTCGCATCGTGTGTCATTGTCGCCGTCGCCATTGCGCATTTTTTCGTTCAGCGTCAGTTTGATAAAAAAGCCGCACCGGAAAGCAACGGATTTGCTGAACAAAAGATGCTGGAAAACGTACCTCCGCTCTATTACGCCATTCTACCCGTCATGCCGCTGATCCTGATGCTGGGCTCGCTTGCCCTTGCGCAAATGGGACTAATGAAAGCAGAGTTGAATCTGGTGGTGGTGATGTTGATGAGCATGACGCTGACTATGTTTGTTGAATTCCTGCATAAACATAATCTGCGCGAAACGATGGATGATGTGCAGGCTTTTTTTGACGGCATGGGGACGCAGTTTGCCAACGTTGTCACGCTGGTGGTCGCCGGTGAAATCTTTGCGAAAGGGTTGACGACTATCGGGACTGTCGACGCCGTAATAAAAGGCGCAGAGCATTCCGGTCTTGGCGGCATCGGCGTGATGATCATCATGGCGGTGGTCATCGCCGCCTGTGCGATTGTCATGGGGTCAGGCAACGCACCGTTTATGTCTTTTGCCAGCCTCATTCCGGATATTGCCGCCGGGCTGCATATTCCTGCAGTAGTGATGATTATGCCGATGCATTTTGCCACTACGCTTGCCCGCGCGGTGTCACCCATAACCGCTGTAATTGTCGTGACATCAGGTATTGCCGGCGTATCGCCCTTTGAAGTAGTAAAACGTACAGCAATCCCGATGGCAGTAGGATTTGTGGTGAATATGGTAGCCACCATCGCGCTGTTTTACTGATCCCGAAGCCAGAAAACAGAACAGGCCCGAAAGGGCCTGTTTTTTTATTTCACTATTTATTTCACTACGCGCAGCGCCGGACGCCCACCGCGAGGTGGCGGCGGAGTGTCATCAGGATCGTTGTCGTCGCCATTGTCAGGCTTATCGCCATCAATGACCGACATGACTGTTTCACTCTCAAAACCAGACGCGTCGTTGTCGTCATCATTTAAGCTGGCGACATCTTCATCGTAGGCGGCTTCCGGTTCGAACATCGTACCAGCGCCATTTTCACGTGCATAAATTGCCAGAACAGCAGCCAACGGCACAGACACCTGACGCGGCACACCACCGAAGCGCGCGTTAAAGCGCACTTCATCGTTAGCCAGTTCCAGGTTGCCCACCGCACGCGGTGCAATATTCAGAACAATTTGCCCGTCACGCGCATATTCCATTGGAACCTGCACGTCCTGGAGCGTCACATCCACCACCAGATGCGGCGTGAGCTGGTTGTCTAGCAACCACTCATAGAATGCGCGCAGCAGATACGGACGGCGTGGTGTTAGCTGTGGCAAATCCATACAGGTTAACCCCGGCCCAGACGCATTTCACGTTCAGGCTCAGTCAGAGAAGCCAGGAAAGAGTCACGTTCGAAGACGCGAGTCATGTACCCTTTCAGTTCTTTCGAACCTGCACCGTTGAATTCAATACCCAGCTGCGGTAAACGCCACAGCAGCGGCGCCAGGTAGCAGTCTACCAGGCTGAACTCATCGCTCAGGAAGTAAGGTTTCTGGCCAAATACTGGCGCAATTGCCAGCAGTTCTTCGCGCAGACGCTTACGCGCGACTTCGGCTTCAGATGCAGAACCGTTCACGATGACATTCATCAGCGTGTACCAGTCTTTTTCAATACGCTGCATGTACAGGCGGCTTTCACCACGCGCAACCGGGTAAACCGGCATCAGCGGCGGATGCGGGAAGCGCTCATCCAGGTATTCCATAATGATGCGA
Organism: Citrobacter freundii ATCC 8090 = MTCC 1658 = NBRC 12681; assembly: GCF_011064845.1. Classification (NCBI taxonomy): domain Bacteria; kingdom Pseudomonadati; phylum Pseudomonadota; class Gammaproteobacteria; order Enterobacterales; family Enterobacteriaceae; genus Citrobacter; species Citrobacter freundii. The sequence continues at coordinate 4,448,403 of NZ_CP049015.1, forward strand.
GATTCCCACAGGGTCAGCTCACGATCCACCAGTGTCGGTACGCTCTGATTCGGGTTGAGGTCGATCAGATCCTGAGGTGGATTGTCCTTCTCCACGTGCTCAATCTCGAAACTAACACCTTTCTCAGCCAGCACAATGCGGACCTGATGGCTATAGATGTCAGTAGGACCAGAAAACAGCGTCATTACCGAACGTTTGTTGGCAGCGACAGCCATGAAAACCTCCAGGTATATTCAGAATTTTTACTGCTACCAGCCACTCAGTGGCCAGCCAGAAGTGATGTCACCCAGACTCGGGAAAGTCATTGCTGTTCAAAATACAAACAAAAAATGAACGATACCGGACATTTGGGCAGAAAATTGGATGATAGTTTACCAGATTTTGTGACCTTTGTGGTGAGTCGATTCTTGAAATGGGGAAAAAGAGGTGGCAATCAGCGGATTACCGTGGATCTGAGGCGAGAAATAACGATAAAAAAACCCGCCAAAGCGGGTTTTTTCGCAAATTGTCGTCTGCCGAAGCAGAGTACAATTAACGTTTGGAGAACTGAGGACGACGACGTGCTTTACGCAGACCGACTTTCTTACGTTCAACCTGACGAGCATCACGGGTAACGAAGCCAGCTTTACGCAGTTCGCCACGCAGGGACTCGTCGTACTCCATCAGAGCGCGGGTGATACCGTGACGGATCGCACCAGCCTGACCAGAGATACCACCACCTTTAACAGTGATGTACAGATCCAGTTTCTCAACCATGTCGACCAGTTCCAGCGGCTGACGAACTACCATGCGGGCAGTTTCACGACCGAAGTACTGTTCCAGAGAACGTTGGTTGATTACGATTTTACCACTGCCCGGTTTGATGAAAACGCGAGCTGCGGAACTTTTGCGGCGACCAGTGCCGTAGTATTGATTTTCAGCCATTGCCTATAATCCCGATTAGATGTCAAGAACTTGCGGTTGCTGTGCCGCGTGGTTGTGCTCGTTGCCAGCGTAAACTTTCAGTTTACGGAACATAGCACGACCCAGCGGGCCTTTTGGCAGCATGCCTTTAACCGCGATTTCAAGCACACGCTCAGGACGGCGAGCAATCATCTCTTCAAAGGTCGCTTGTTTGATACCACCGATGTGGCCGGTGTGGTGATAGTACACTTTGTCAGTACGCTTGTTGCCGGTTACAGCAACTTTGTCAGCGTTCAGAACGATGATGTAATCACCGGTATCTACGTGCGGAGTGTATTCCGCTTTGTGCTTACCGCGCAGGCGCAGAGCCAGTTCGGAAGCCAGACGGCCCAGAGTTTTACCGGTCGCGTCAACAACATACCAGTCGCGTTTTACGGTTTCTGGTTTAGCTGTAAAAGTTTTCATTAAAAGCTTACCCAAATAAATAAGTTACACGTTGGTGAACACCCAAACGTTTTGTCAGTTGAGGTTCACACGACATTGTCCAGCAAACCTACCCCTTCGAATAGCCTATGCCGGCGCATAGAAAGTTTTGGGAAAAAAACTCTCTCGTAACGTGGGGTCGCAAGATTATAGAGAAGTCAGGGTCAAAGATCGACCCCTTTATGTGATTTGCGGCAGGTTTAACCGGCTAAATGTTCCCGCTTCAGATACTCTTCGCTTTGCATCTCCTGCAAACGCGACAAACAGCGCTGAAATTCAAACTTCAGACGCTCGCCCTGATAAATTTCATAGAGTGGCGATGCCGCGCTGACCACCAGCTTGACGTGGCGTTCGTAGAACTCATCCACCAATGCGATAAAGCGCCGCGCTTCACTCTCCATCAGCGGGGTCATGACCGGCACATCAGACAACAGTACCGTGTGAAACAAACGCGACAGCGCAATGTAGTCATGCTGGCTACGCGCATCGACACAGAGCGTGGTAAATGACACCGCCAGCGTTTGGTTTTCGACGGCCAGCGTCTGCATCGGACGATGATTGATCTCCAGCGTCGGCGCATGTTCACCTTTGGTTCCCGCTAATGCCAGCCAGAGTTTATCCATCTGTTGGCGGGTTTCCTCATTCAGTGGCGACAGCCACAAATGCGCCTGCGTTAAGGTGCGCAGACGATAATCGACGCCAGCATCAACATTCATGATGTCGCAATGCTGTTTGATAGCATCAATGGCAGGAAGAAAACGCGCGCGTTGTAAACCGTTGCGATACAGCTCGTCTGGCGGAATATTGGAGGTCGCCACCAGCGTAATGCCACGGGCAAACAGTGCCTTCATCAGGCCGCCGAGTAGCATGGCGTCGGTAATATCAGAAACAAAAAATTCGTCAAAGCACAGCACGTCCGTTTCTGCCTTAAAGCGATCGGCGATGATTTCCAGCGGATCGCTCTGCCCCTGTAAGGCAGTAAGCTCTTCATGCACACGCAGCATAAAACGGTGAAAGTGCAAACGCTGTTTACGTTCGCCCGGCAGACTATGGTAGAACAGATCCATCAGCCAGGTTTTTCCGCGCCCAACTCCGCCCCACATATATAAACCACGCACCGGTGTGTTGATCGGCGACTCACGCTTGCCCAGCAATTTGCCAAAACGCGCCATCAGTCCGCTCTCCTGCGGCGCAGGTCGCGCTGGCGTCGTAAGCGCCTGGAAAATTGTTTCCAGTCGATTCACGGCTTCTTGTTGTACATTGTCGGGCTGATGACTGCCGTCGTTGAGGGCTTGCTGGTAACGCGATGTCGGGGAAAGGCTTTGCATGATGTTATTGTTATTCCTTGAGAATCGATGTGCCGTCGCTCACGGTTGACGAAAAAAAGGCCGTTCTACATTACGTGATATAAACACGGGATTCCACTTCTACGGGATTAGCGGTTATAGTGGCATAATCAGGCGCAGGCATGGAGCCTAAAGCCAACACCCTACGGAAACACAAGACAACGGGAGATGTTCATGACCTGGGAATATGCGCTAATTGGGTTAGTCGTCGGTATCATTATTGGTGCTGTAGCCATGCGTTTTGGTAATCGGAAATTACGCCAACAGCAGGCATTGCAGTACGAACTGGAAAAAAATAAAGCTGAGCTGGAAGAGTACCGTGAAGAACTGGTGAGCCACTTTGCCCGCAGCGCTGAATTGCTGGATAACATGGCGGACGATTATCGTCAGATTTACCAGCATATGGCGAAAAGCTCCAGCAACCTGCTGCCGGGTATGTCGCCGGAAAACAACCCGTTCCGTAATCGTCTGGCAGAGTCTGAAGCAGGCAACGATCAGGCGCCGGTTCAGATGCCACGTGACTATTCTGAAGGGGCATCTGGCCTGCTGCGTAGTGGCGCAAAGCGCGACTAACCGCACATCGTTAAGAAATTTATTGGGCGCAGCAATTGCGCCCTCCGCTTCTCTTCCCGTCCCAGCTATTATTTAGTCGTTAGCCTCATTGTGACCAAACCGAAAATTCAATAACATCAAACTGTTTTGAATCATCTTCCGTTTACTCAAGGTACGAGAGCAGGATCCATGAAAAAACAAACCCAGCTGTTGAGTGCATTAGCGTTAAGTGTCGGGTTAACTCTCTCGGCGCCATTCCCGGCCGTCGCGTCGATTCCCGGCCAGGTTCCCGGTCAGGCTGCGCTCCCCAGCCTCGCCCCGATGCTGGAGAAAGTGTTGCCAGCCGTGGTGAGTGTAAGGGTCGAAGGCACCGCCACTCAGGGGCAGAAAGTCCCGGAAGAGTTCAAAAAGTTTTTTGGTGATGAACTTCCCGATCAACCTTCCCAACCTTTTGAAGGACTGGGTTCAGGTGTCATTATTGATGCCGCCAAAGGCTACGTCCTGACCAATAATCACGTTATTAATCAGGCGCAAAAAATCAGCGTTCAGCTTAATGATGGTCGTGAATTCGACGCAAAGCTTATTGGCAGCGACGATCAGAGCGATATCGCACTGCTACAAATTCAACACCCCAGCAACCTGACGCAAATTGCCATTGCTGACTCTGATAAACTCCGCGTGGGTGATTTCGCGGTGGCTGTGGGTAACCCGTTCGGTTTGGGTCAAACAGCCACCTCCGGGATTGTATCGGCTTTGGGTCGCAGTGGGTTGAACCTGGAAGGTCTGGAAAACTTTATTCAGACTGACGCCTCTATCAACCGCGGTAACTCCGGCGGCGCATTGCTTAACCTCAACGGTGAGCTGATCGGTATTAACACCGCGATTCTGGCCCCCGGTGGCGGCAGCATCGGTATTGGTTTTGCAATCCCGAGCAACATGGCGCGCACGCTGGCACAGCAGCTGATGCAGTTTGGTGAAATCAAACGCGGTCTGTTGGGCATCAAAGGCACCGAGATGACTTCCGATATCGCCAAAGCGTTCAAACTGGACGTACAGCGTGGCGCGTTTGTCAGTGAGGTTCTGCCTAACTCCGGCTCCGCAAAAGCGGGGGTGAAATCAGGTGACGTCATTACCAGTCTCAACGGTAAACCGCTTAACAGCTTCGCCGAACTTCGTTCACGTATTGCGACAACCGAACCAGGGACCAAAGTCAAACTGGGCCTGCTACGTAACGGTAAACCGCTGGAGGTTGAAGTCACCCTCGATACCAGCACATCATCGTCCGCCAGCGCAGAGATGATTGCGCCTGCGTTGCAAGGGGCCACGCTCAGCGACGGTCAGTTAAAAGACGGTACCAAAGGCATCAGAATTGATAACGTTGAAAAAAGCAGCCCTGCCGCACAGGCCGGACTGCATAAAGATGACGTTATTATTGGCGTTAACCGCGATCGCGTAAACTCGATCGCTGAAATGCGTAAAGTGCTGGAAGCGAAACCGTCGATCATTGCCCTGCAGGTGGTGCGCGGTAACGAGAGTATTTACCTGCTCCTGCGTTAACGCATGCAACCGGACATCAGCCCCTCGTGTGATGTCCGGTAAACTCGTGATATGCTGCAGCCGTTCCCTTTATTAATGACGCCGCCATCATGTTTGTGAAGCTTTTACGTTCGGTCGCGATTGGTTTAATCGTCGGCGCTATTCTGCTGGCCGCGATGCCCTCGCTGCGCAAAATTAATACGCTTACCGCACCGCAGTTCGACAGTGCAGATGAAACGCCCGCCAGCTATAACCCGGCGGTTCGCCGTGCAGCACCTGCCGTCGTTAACGTTTATAACCGCAGTATGAACAGCACAGCGCATAACCAGCTTGAGATCCGCACGCTCGGCTCAGGCGTTATCATGGATCAGCGCGGCTACATCATTACCAATAAGCACGTCATTAACGATGCCGACCAAATCATCGTCGCATTGCAGGACGGTCGCGTATTTGAAGCGCTGCTTGTGGGGTCTGATACGTTAACCGACCTTGCGGTGCTGAAAATCAACGCCACTGGTGGACTGCCGACAATTCCAATTAATAACAAACGCGTACCGCACATCGGCGATGTGGTTCTCGCCATCGGGAACCCGTACAACCTCGGGCAAACCATCACTCAGGGGATTATCAGTGCCACCGGTCGTATTGGCCTGAACCCGACGGGGCGGCAAAACTTCCTGCAAACCGATGCCTCCATCAACCACGGTAACTCCGGCGGCGCGCTGGTCAACTCGCTGGGCGAGTTGATGGGTATTAACACCCTGTCATTTGATAAGAGCAACGATGGCGAAACCCCGGAAGGGATCGGCTTTGCTATTCCTTTTCAACTGGCAACCAAAATCATGGATAAGCTGATTCGTGACGGGCGCGTGATTCGCGGCTATATCGGCATCAGCGGCCGAGAAATTGCGCCACTGCACGCCCAGGGCGGCGGGATGGATCAAATTCAGGGGATTGTGGTTAACGAAGTAGCCCCGGACGGTCCGGCAGCGCAGGCAGGTATTCAGGTTAACGATCTGATTATCTCGGTCAATAACAAACCGGCGGTATCTGCACTGGAAACGATGGACCAGGTGGCAGAGATTCGACCAGGTTCAGTTATCTCCGTGGTCGTGATGCGCGATGACAAGCAGTTGACGCTGCAGGTCACGATTCAGGAATATCCGGCGACCAACTAATACGGATATAAAAAAACCGGAGCAAGTGCTCCGGTTTTTTACTTTTGGGCAGTTCGTTACTTAACGAACTCTTCGCCCAGAGTGATATCTTTCTTCAGCGTATCCAGCATACCTTCCAGCGCAGCTTGTTCAAACGCGCTCAGCTTGCCGATAGACTGACGCTCTTCTACGCCGTTTTTGCCCAGCAGCAGCGGCTGAGAGAAGAAGCGAGCATACTGACCATCGCCTTCAACGTAAGCACATTCAACCACACCTTTTTCGCCGCTCAGTGCGCGAACCAGTGACAGTCCGAAACGTGCTGCGGCCTGACCCATAGACAGGGTTGCAGATCCGCCACCGGCTTTAGCTTCCACAACTTCAGTACCCGCATTCTGGATACGTTTGGTCAGGTCAGCTGCTTCTTGCTCGGTGAAGCTTACGCCAGGAATTTGTGACAGCAGCGGCAGAATGGTCACGCCAGAGTGGCCGCCAATAACCGGGACTTCAACGTCGCCAGGCTGCTTGCCTTTCAGTTCCGCAACAAAGGTGTTGGAGCGGATGATGTCCAGCGTGGTCACGCCAAACAGTTTGTTCTTATCGTATACGCCTGCTTTTTTCAGGACTTCTGCAGCGATAGCAACGGTCGTGTTCACCGGGTTGGTGATGATACCGATACATGCTTTCGGACAGGTTTTAGCAACCTGCTGCACCAGATTCTTCACGATACCGGCGTTAACGTTGAACAGGTCGGAACGATCCATACCCGGTTTACGTGCGACGCCCGCGGAGATCAGTACTACATCAGCACCTTCCAGTGCAGGGGTAGCGTCTTCGCCACTGAAGCCTTTGATTTTCACAGCAGTAGGGATATGGCTCAAATCAACGGCCACACCAGGCGTTACTGGAGCGATGTCGTACAGGGAGAGTTCTGAACCTGAAGGCAGTTGGGTTTTTAACAGTAATGCTAGCGCCTGACCGATACCACCAGCAGCGCCGAGGACTGCAACTTTCATCCTAAACTCCTTATTATATTGATAAGCAAAGTGTCTATTGCTCCGCGGCGGCGACCTTAATTCACAAATCCAACGAATACAACAACCACGCGTCAAGAATGCGTAGTCACGCAAATTTGGCTTTTATGCATTTAACTTACGTAAAATAAAACCTAAGTTACGTAATTCAAAACCACCCGCACAGTAGAGCAACTTTCCAACAGGTGCTGACAATATACCCTACCCACCTCTCAAAACAACATCAATTTGATAACATTTAATTTACTTTTAACCTTATTTGCGAGCCGTGACACAGGCATGTTTCTTGATAACGAAATTTGATAAAATTCCGCTCTTTCATAACATTATTTCAGCCTTGAACAAGGCAGACTGTTTGCATAAAAATTCATCTGTATGCACAATAATGTTGTTTCTACCGCCATATTACGGGTGACTTATGCGAAGCTCGGCAAAACAAGAAGAATTAGTAAAGGCGTTTAAAGCGCTGCTTAAAGAAGAAAAGTTCAGCTCTCAAGGCGAAATCGTCCTCGCATTGCAGGATCAGGGCTTTGATAATATCAATCAGTCCAAGGTTTCACGCATGCTGACCAAATTTGGCGCCGTGCGTACCCGCAATGCGAAAATGGAAATGGTGTACTGCCTTCCGGCGGAACTGGGCGTGCCTACAACCTCCAGTCCGCTGAAAAATCTGGTGCTGGATATCGACTATAACGATGCGGTCGTGGTTATTCATACTAGTCCTGGCGCTGCTCAGTTGATTGCACGTCTGCTGGACTCATTGGGGAAAGCGGAAGGTATCCTGGGTACGATTGCCGGTGACGATACCATCTTCACCACCCCAGCTAAGGGTTTTACGGTAAAAGATCTCTACGAAGCCATTCTGGAACTGTTCGAACAAGAACTGTAATACCGCCTCCCCGTCGCCTCGCGGCGGGGGAAAACACTCTCTTTCTACCCCCTTCCGTCTATTTTTAACTGCTATGCATTTAACAAATGGTGCGTTTAACCGTCAAAAACCATTCACATAGTGAATATGAAGGCTTAAAAACGCACATTTTGCAAAAAAACCATATCCAATTGATTTTATTTAATTTATTTCTTTTAAAATGTTCGAAACGCTCTTTTTAATTCCATTTGGTTATAAAAAATATTTTTCTTAACACTTAATACCCACAGAAACAATTAGCGTGGTATTAATTTATCAGGTTATTAGTGTATACTTGATTTTGTGATGAGGGTCACGAAACGCAGACCCCTATAAAAGAATTCGACGAGGTAAATATCATGAAAATCAAAACTACTATTGCAACCTTAAGCCTTCTTTCTGTTCTCTCCTTCGGTGCAAGCGCCGCGGTTACTCAGGTGAACTCACAAGAAGCACAGAATCTGCAATCTATGGGTAGCATCTCCGTATCTCAGATCGGTAGTTCACCAATGGACATGCGTCAGGCCATCGCCGCTAAGGCTGAAAAAGCAGGCGCCAGCAGCTATCGCGTCACCGAACTCCGTGAAGGTGCTCACTGGCACGCTACTGCAGAACTGTACAAATAAACCCTCGTCGTCTAAGTCCGACGACTTGCCCCCGCCTGCCGGGGGCTTTTTTATGTCTTACATTGAGTGACGAACGTTAAAACGCAACTGCCCTTCCAGCTCTTCTTCCGCTTCATCGAACAGTAAAATCAGCGCGCCGTATCGCCTGCGCAGCTTGTCCGGTAAATGGACAAATTCAATCTCCAGCGGCAACGGTAAAACTTCCCCGATAACCACCTCCCACAGAGAATCTAAATCAACCACCTTCTCCCTGGCGAGACCGAACGTGCGCGTAAACTCACGATAGAAATCACCCTGGTCTTCTATCTCGTCAAAATCAAATGTATAGATATTCATCTATAGCCACCATCCCGACGCCAGCCACTCTACAGACCGCCAATATGTAGGGGTCTCTCGCATTTTCAGGTAAGTATAGCCATAAAAAAACCGACGCTTTTAGCGTCGGTTTTCAACTCTTAATTACTGACCAGCGCATGCTGGTATTTGTGCAACATCCCACTGAGTCGTTTTACCGGCTCGGTCACCTGTGGTGGTGCTTGCCAGATGATTAATTTCTCCTGATAGATCTCAAGCTCTTCCAGCAACTGGCTAAAATAGCGTCGACGCTTGTCGTCATTTCCTGCGGAAATCACGCGATCGGCAGTGCGGCGAAGCTGGCGGTGGAATGCGGAGAGATCTTCGTTTACCGGCACCGGCGCATCGCGCAGGCGCTGGTGTGCGATGATCATTGTCAGCGCCAGGCGAAACTTCGCCAGGTCGCCCGGAAATTTGTTCATCAGCAAAAACAGCTGCTGATAAAGCGCCGGGAGGTGGTTTTCTTTACGACGTACCACGTTGGTGGTCATCGCTGAAACCGCCGCCGAGACAAACTGGTTGAGCAACACACGACCCGTTCTGTCACGAGAGTTATCACGCACCAGCAGAATGACGATAAACGCCAACATGCAGCCAACAATCTGCCCCAGTGCACTGTCAAGGAACTGGCTAAAGTGGAAGGTCATCGGGTTATCCAGCACGATGATATTAATGGTGCTGGCCAGCGCCCCCATCGAACCCAGCCGTCGTTTCTGTACTTCAATCCCCAGAAAGAATCCCAGCACTGCCAGGCTCAGGCACAGCAACAACATGCTTTGCTGCGTATTAGGGATAATCACCAAGAAATAGAGTGCCCCGAGCGGTAACGCCGCCAACGTACCGTAGATAAAGTCTATCGCCACCATGCGCGGGTTGGGCAAACGCATTGCCAGCGAGGTGACGACCGCAATCATCACCATTGCGCCGCTGCCGGATGTCCAGCCGGTCCACAGCCAGAATAAGGTTCCCAGCACACAAGAAAGCGTGGTGCGCCAAAAGTTAACCATCGCATGGTGACGCTCGGCAGATTCCACTTTCACCACCGGTTCACCTTGCAGGATCTCTTCTTCGATTGCGCTAATTTTGGTGTTGCTGACAACTCCACGTTTAAGTAACAGATAGCGCGTTGCCGCCCCGGCCCAGGTGTAAATTGTGACAGGTGTGTCACGTTCACCGGTCCATGCAATCACCCGACGCATCCGCTTCAGCTGTTTATGGACATCCTGTACCGTTTCAACCGGCGTATCGAACAACTCGCGGAAGGTATCGGTGATCAGTTCTGGTCGGGTATTCTGAATAAGATAGGTTTCGCAGGATTGTGTGATAAGCGTAAGCGACAGCGTATTCAATGCCTTGAGTCTGCGGTTAGCCCGCACCCAGCGCGAGGACTCCATATTCAGGTTACTACGCATCCCTTCCAGCGCCGCCGTACGCCGGACTAAATCTCCCCAGGCTTTGTCTACTTCTTCACTGTCGCCATGCTTAATGCACAGCTGCATAAGCTGATATTGCGCCACCAGCAGGCTATCCAGTTCGACATCAATCTCCTGTTTCACCGAACGGGGCGAAAAGAGCAGGTCGGCAACAATGGCACAGACAATACCCATCACAATTTCACTACAGCGTTCGAGCGCAAATTGCGGCGTCAGCAGCGGTTCAGCCTGGATAGTAATGACGATGATCAGCGCCGTATAGCCTGAAAGCCCCCAGGCATAAGAGTTTTCGATCTTCACTAACGACGAGATCCAGGTACAAAAACCGGCCCAGATACAACACACCAGGATCATCAATAGCGGGGCGCGGATCATGCTGATGATAATGATCAGGGCGGCAATACAGCCGATAAATGTCCCGACAATACGCAACATGCCTCGATAGCGGATAGCACCTGAATAAGGTTCTCCGCCAGCGGCAAAGGCTGGACCTGCCGCCACAATGGCCGCGGTCAGCACCGCCCAGCGCGGGGTCTCAAGCTGGAAGTGAAAGCCAACGAACAGCGCCAGTACAATCGCGCAGGCCAGTTTTACCGCAAAGCGGATATGCTGGTTGGCAATGGAGAAAATACTCATCGCGATTAACCAAACTCGCGCAGGCGGTGCGCCATTTTACGGAAGAAAGATTCCTGACTGGCATCGCGATCCTGCTTGCCGGTAATGACGACGGTCGCAGTCGTCCCGGCAGGCCACAAGGTTCCCTGCTGCTCATCAAGACGAATTCGCACCGGCACACGCTGCGCCAGACGCACCCATTCAAGATTGGAATCAATGGTCGCCATACCCTTGGCGTCCCGCGTGCTGCTGGCATTCGTTACGCCAGCCGCCACACTATCAACCGTGCCCTTCAGCACATTATTACTGCCAAGCGGGGTGATTTCAGCGCGATACCCAGGGCGGACGCCTTCCAGTTTGGTTTCTTCCATATACGCCAGCACATAGAAAGAATGCTGTTTGACCAACGCCACCGCCGTGGAACCGCGCGTGATAAATTCGCCGCTATAGACGTTCAGGTTAGTCACCCAGCCGTCTGCTGGCGCGCGAATAACGGTACGTTCCAGATCTAATTTCGCCAGGTCGCGGGTCGCTTGTGCCTTCGCAAGCTGGTGTAATACGGTTTGCAGGACGTTGTTTGATTGGTCAATCTCTTCACGAGACATAGCCTGCACGCCCAGTCGGTTACGACGACCGGCCTCCTGGCGTTTTTCCTGCGCCAGTACCTGATAATAGGCCACGTCAGCTTCGGCCTGCTCGAGGGCTTTCTTATAGCGTGGCTGGTCGATAGTGAACAGGATCTGATCCTTTTTCACCAGTTGGTTATCATGGATGTTAACGTTGGTAATAAGGCCCGCAACATCCGGCGCAATCGCGACGACATCGGCGCTGAAACGCGCATCACGCGTCCACGGCGACTCGGTGTAGAACACCCATGCGCGAAAAATAGCGATGAAGGCCAGAATGACCAGTATCACGGTAATGGCCGTGCGGGAGAGTTTTCTTGTTAGTGTTTTCACTTCAACCTCAAACGAACAGGCGCGTTATTAAATAGAACAGACAGCAATACAGCGCGGTGTTAAACAGAGCCGGATGCCAGACAAAATCATAGATGCCAGTCGGAACAAGCACCCGACGCACCAGCCAGAAAATCGCCAGTGACAAAAGTAATTCGAAAAAAATCGGTGGGAAGGACAGACCAAACACCACGATAACGGGAAACAGACTCATGTTGACCTTGGTAACGTAAGAGAGTGCAGATGATAGATTTTCTAGCGTATGTCACCGCAGAGAAGGGCAAGGATGAGCCAGGCGAGAGCGACATAGCCGTTATTTGAATAATAATATATTAACGTAACTGTTATGCTGTTATCTATATTATGTGATCTAAATCACTTTTAAGCCAGAGTGAACAATGGAACGATTAAAACGTATGTCGGTGTTCGCCAAAGTTGTCGAAATGGGCTCCTTCACTGCCGCCGCAAGACAGCTACAAATGAGCGTTTCATCGATAAGCCAGACGGTCTCAAAACTGGAAGATGAGCTACAGGTCAAGCTGCTAAACCGCAGCACGCGTAGCATTGGGCTAACTGAAGCCGGTAAAATATATTATCAGGGCTGCCGGAGAATGCTGCACGAAGCGCAGGATGTTCACGAGCAACTCTATGCCTTTAACAACACGCCCATCGGCACTCTGCGCATTGGCTGTTCTTCAACTATGGCACAAAATGTCCTCGCCGGATTAACCGCCACGATGCTGAAAGAGTATCCGGGATTGACGGTAAATCTGGTGACCGGCATCCCGGCCCCGGATTTAATCGCTGATGGTCTGGACGTGGTTATCCGCGTCGGCGCGTTGCAGGACTCCAGCCTGTTTTCACGCCGTTTGGGGGCTATGCCGATGGTGGTCTGCGCGGCGAAAAGCTATCTCGCACAGTTTGGCACCCCGGAGAAACCTGCCGATCTCAGCAACCACTCGTGGCTGGAATACAGCGTGCGCCCGGATAATGAATTCGAGCTTATCGCTCCGGAAGGAATTTCCACCCGCCTGATCCCAGAGGGTCGTTTTGTGACTAACGATCCGATGACATTGGTGCGCTGGCTGGCCGCAGGCGCGGGCATTGCCTATGTACCGCTGATGTGGGTGATCAATGAGATCAATCGTGGCGAAGTGGAGATTCTGCTTCCCCGCTACCAGTCGGATCCGCGTCCGGTCTATGCGCTGTATACCGAAAAAGACAAATTGCCGCTCAAGGTGCAGGTGGTGATTAACTATCTGACAGACTATTTTGTCGATGTAGCGCAGCTGTTTCAGGGAATGTACGGTCGGGGAAAAGAGAAATAAAAAAAGTGTAGGCCGGATAAGGCATTGACGCCGCATCCGGAAAGATGCCCGATGGCACTGGTGCTTATCGGGCATACATCATGATGTTATGCGGTGCCACCCACGGTCAGGTTATCCACCTTCAGCGTCGGCTGGCCCACGCCCACCGGCAGGCTCTGCCCTTCTTTACCGCACACGCCAACCCCGTTATCCAGTTTCAGGTCGTTACCCACCATCGAAATCTGCTGCATCGCTTCGATACCAGACCCAATCAGCGTCGCGCCTTTCACCGGTTTGGTGACTTTACCGTTTTCAATCAGATATGCTTCAGACGTAGAGAACACAAATTTCCCGGAGGTGATATCCACCTGGCCGCCGCCGAAGTTAGGCGCATAAATACCGTATTCAACGGATTCGATGATTTCCTGCGGCGTAGATTTCCCCGGCAGCATATAGGTGTTGGTCATACGTGGCATCGGCAGGTGCGCGTAAGATTCGCGGCGACCGTTACCCGTTGGCGCAACGCCCATCAGGCGCGCATTCAGTTTGTCCTGCATGTAGCCTTTCAGAATACCGTTTTCGATCAGCACGTTGTACTGACCCGGTGTGCCTTCATCATCAATAGCCACAGAGCCACGACGGTCCGCCATTGTGCCGTCATCCACCACGGTGCACAGTTCTGACGCTACCAGCTCCCCCATGTGACCGCTGAATACCGAGGTACCACGGCGGTTAAAGTCGCCTTCCAGACCATGACCGACCGCTTCATGCAGCAGAACGCCAGGCCAGCCAGCGCCGAGTACTACTGGCAGCGTACCAGCAGGCGCAGCTACCGCAGAGAGATTAACCAACGCCATGCGTACGGCTTCTTTCGCCCATGCGTCAGCACGAACTTCACCATCAAGGTCGCCCAGGAAATAGTCATAGCCAAAACGACCGCCGCCACCGCTGGCGCCGCGCTCGCGCTTACCGTCCTCTTCCACCTGTACGCTTACGGACAGGCGTACCAGCGGGCGAACGTCAGCGGCCAGCGTACCGTCGGTCGCTGCTACCAGGATCAGTTCATAAACACCGGTCAGGCTGGCGGTTACTTCCTGGACGCGCTTGTCGGCGGCACGCGCCACGCTGTCTACGCGGCGCAGAATATCCAGTTTCTCTTCGCGGCTCATGCTCTGCAGGGGATCAACCGAGGTGTAAAGCGCCTGATGCTCCACAGCTCCCAGCGTTTTTACTTTGCCGTCACCGCTGTCACGCACGATAGTACGGGCAGCATGAGCACTCTGCTCCAGCGCCAGCAGGCTAATCTGGTCTGCATAGGCAAACCCTGTTTTTTCGCCGCTGATGGCGCGCACGCCAACGCCCTGATCGATATTGTAAGAACCATCTTTAATGATGCGGTCTTCTAAAACCCAGGATTCGTGATAGCTCGACTGAAAATAGAGATCGCCGTAATCAAGACGGCGTTCGGCCAGTTGGCCCAGGATGGCAAACAGATCCTGATGTTTCAGGCCATTTGCCGCTAGCAATTGTTCACTTACCAGGTTCAGACTCATCGTTTTGCTACTCATTAGTTACTGTTGTAGGCCTGATAAAACGCGCCAGCGTCGCCATCAGGCACTTCAATGCCGGATGGCGGCGTGAACGCCTTATCCGGCCTACGGACTGCGGTAGAGGATCTATGTTGAGATTGGGGCAATTACTCGCCCCCGTCAAATTATTGCTGGCTTTCTTTGCGCGGCTGACGCAGAACTTCGTTAATCTGCGGCTTATCGACCGGACCGGTGATGCGATAGCGCAGAATCGACACTTTGCTCCACAATGGTCCCAGAACCTTACTGGCAGCAAACACCGCCGCGCCGACAATCGGATTGACAGCAAACGCAGCGGCAACGCCTACGGTGGCAGAAATTTCCGGCGCGACAATGGCTTCCATATCCAGCTCCCGGCGTACCAGGTTCACCGAGCCTTTCATCGCAATGTCTGCCTCCAGACCGTCCACCAGCGTGTCATCGGTATGCATCACGCCATCTTTGATCCAGGCCGTGCTGCGAATCGAGTCGAAATAGAAACCTTCGCTGAAAGTATCGCTAAAATCAAAACGCAGTTTACGCAGCAACGCATCAAAGCTCAGCAGTCGCAAGAGTTGCCCCGCATGTCCAGTGCTGAGTTCAGTAAGCTCACCTTTGCCCAACCGGGTACGCAAAATCCCATTCAGCGAAGCTTCATCTGGATCCCATGGCGGGTTACGCCAGTGCAGGTCATACTCCACGTTGAACGAAGAGTTACGAATCGGGGTCGATACGCCAAAGAAACTGGCAGCGGAGTCAATTTTACTGCCGCTCAGTTTACCCTTCAGTGACGTTCGTTCTTTGCCCGGCGCGTTCACCCACACACCATCGGTGGTCAGTCTGGCAAAGCCTGTATCCAACAGACCGTTACTCAGCGTTAGCGTGTCGCCTTTAATCGCCACATCGGCATCAATACGCCCATATTTCTGTCCCCACATCCAGCACTCGGCACAGCGTAACTGAACATCCGGCCAGCCGCGGAAGCTGACGTTGTCCACGGCGGAAAACGGCGAGGCTGGAGTACTATTCAGTGGTGCTTTCGTCGGCGACGCTTTCGCCGCGCTGGGGTTGTAATAAAGATACTTAATATTGGCCAGCCACGGCGCATTATTGCGCATAGCCAGCGTGGCATTAATTTCACGTCCCTGCGCCTGCACGATGGAGCCATTGCTCGCAGGCTCAGACACGATACTCAAGTTATTCCACTGCTGACCGCCCAGGGATAACGATGGCGTACGCACCGTGATGCGCTGCGGGAAGTTGGCGTTGGTGCCAACGTTATCTGCTGCGCCTTTCTGGAACAACGCCAGCCATTGCGCGCCATCCATAGGGGGAAGGTTAAGCTCAATGCCTTGCTGATCGGGTAACGCGGGCACGGTGCGGCTTTCCGACGTCCAGATTGCGCGGTCAAGCGTCAGTTTCTGATTCAGCAGCCAGCGGCTGTTAAAGTGGTTCTTACTGCCCGCGTTGCCGGTCAGTTCAAAACTGCGCAGATTGCCGTTGGCCTTAACGTTCACCGGTAACGCCTCACCGGCTGCCTTATTCAGCGGAGCAGGTAAGTGACTACTTACATTCTTCAGGTCGCCTTTAAGCTCAATGTCGTAGGTCGGTCCGGCATGATACGGAAGATCGATACCCACCTTGCCATTCCACGCCATGCTGCCGCTTAAGGCATCGTTGACCTGCGCTGGTAAAATCCCCATGCGGGTTGGCTGCCAGTCGCCTTGCAGGTTCACGGCTACCTGATAGGCTTTCGCCCCTTCGGTGGTGGAGAAGTCGACGTTCAGCGGCTGATTAAACCAGTTCGCCGTCATCGGCTCGCTCTTCAGATCGCCGTTGATAAAGCTGAATTTACCATTCAAATTCTTCAGCGTGCTGTCGAGCGGTTTAATAAACAGGCTGTTATTACGCAGGTTGACATCGCCTTTGGCGGTAACCAGCGAGCCGTCTAGCGGAATATCCAGATGTAAGCGAGCATTCACATCGCCGTCAATCTGCAACTGCTCAAGCGTAGCGCCGAGGGAGTCCTTCAACGGCGTCTCATCAAAATAAGGTCCGACCGCCTTGCCCGGCCCGTTGATATCGGCATCAATCAGCAGTTTTTCTTTAGCATAGTCGGGAATATTAGCCGTCAGGTTACTGGCCTTCACGCCGCCTAAATTGACGCTATCCGTCTTCATCCACAGACCATCGTTAATGAAGTTCAGTTCAATATTGAGATCGGTTAGCGCAGGCCAGTCGGGCTGGAAAGCAAATTTCGCCTTACGTAGCGGCACCAGAACCTGAAATTGCCCTTCGTTGTGCAGATACGGGAACAGATGCGGGTTACCGCCATACACCAGCGTGGCGTTATCCGCTTCGCCGCCCTGAATAGCGCCGCTGAGGTAGTCAACCAGCTCTTTGCCCATCAAGTTTTCCGGGAAATAGCGCCAGGCCTGAGAGCCGTCGTCGGTGCTAATGCCAGCCAGAATGCCTAACCACGGTTCATCTCCAGTGGGCTGCAGATAGCGAAAACCACCGCGCGCGCGTACCGCTTTCGCTTTAACATCGATGTTGCGCCCATCTAACTGAAAACCTTTATCATTTTTCAGCCAGCTTAGCGTCGCCACGCCGTTCTCTATTTCCAGCGGCGCGCGGAAGACAGTTTCATACGGCATTTTGGCTTGCTTCATGGAGGCGGTGAGCGCCCCATTTTCAACACTGCCCGCAAGCGTACCGGAGAAATGCTCAGCCCCCGGTAACAACTTCCACTGTTTCCAGGCCAGATTGGTCCACGATGACAGGATGCGGGTTTTTTCTGTCGCCTGTAACGGGATATCCAGCGCCAGCACATCTATTTTGCCGCTCGGCTGCGTGGCGCGCCAAATATCACCCAGCGCAGGCGATAACCGGGACGCCATCGGGCGCAGACCTTCTAATCCGGCCAGATCCAGATTGCTGGCACGAATGCGAAGCTCGTCGCTGCGCTTGTTATTCTCACCACCGACTTCCTGCTCAGGGATCCAGGCCAGCGTTAATGCGCCGCTCGGCCAGGGTTTATCATCCATGGTAATACGAGTATCGGGAATAGAGAATTGCCAGCCCGCCTCTTCACGGCTGATGTGCGCCGTCAGATTATCGACGGAGAGCGTGTGCGTACGATTTTCACCCAGCCAACTTGCTCCACCTTTTTTCAGCCAGACATCGCCACCAGAAACGACGCCTTTGCTGATCGTCATCCATGCTTCCAGACTAAAACGCGCGGTTTGTAGCGCGACATTATCCTGCATCCATTTGCCCAACCACGGTTTGACGTCAATGTCGTCTGCCTGCAACCAGACCCGACCATTATTCAATAGCCCATTATCGTCGCGCAGATCCATCCTCACCTGCATAACGCCGTGCTGTCCGGTCAGGCTGGAGAGGCTGACCTGACCCTCGGCGCGATGCCGATTTTTATTGTTCAGCCAGGTAAGCTGTGGGATCGCCAGTTCAGCACGTTGGCCTGAGAGGGTTATAAAGCTGATATGACTGTCGCGTAGATCGAAATGATCAAACTGACGCAGGAAGAGATTGCTGAGATGGTCGGTTTCAATTCCATCTCCGCCTTCACTACGCTGGATAGGAGTATTGGTGCGCAACTGCAGTTGCCAAAAGGTGAGATCGCGAAACTGCCAACGCATGTGCAGCAAACTTTGCCAGACATCCAGCGCCAGCGTGACGCGTTTTACCGAAAATTCTCCCCCATCTTTTAGCTGCGCTTGGATATTACGCGCTTCAAGCGTAGGACCGAAATTTTGCCAGCTGGCAGAAAGCTGACTGGCGGAAACAGGTAGACCTGTAGCGGATTCAATCTTGCCAAGAATGGCTGGACGCCAGCTATCAAGATGAGGTAACGCAAGGCGCAGTCCACTGACCAGCAGCGCTGCGATGACAACGAATGCGGCTCCAGTGAGCAGTAATATCCCCGGCAATCGCCTCACGCACCTCTCCTTGTCTACCAAAAAATATGACTCACACCCCTTGAGTGAATATTGCCGGATGACGGCGCTTGCGCCTTATCCGGCCTACATGCGCGGGTGCCACTACACGATTTACATCATGACGACGTCGAACTGCTCCTGGTTATACAGCGGTTCGATTTGTACTTTGACCTGTTTGCCGACAAAGATCTCAACCTCCGCCAGCGCATGTGACTCTTCACCTTTCAGGGTTTCAGCCACTGCCGGAGAGGCATAAACCAGGAAACGATCGGAGTCATATGCATGGTGTACCCGCACGATTTCGCGCATGATTTCATAACATACGGTTTCCACCGTTTTCACCGTACCACGCCCATGGCAGGTTGGACACTCGTTGCACAATACATGTTCCACGCTTTCACGTGTGCGTTTGCGCGTCATCTCCACCAGGCCCAGCTGTGAAAAACCGTTAATGCTGGTTTTTACACGATCCTTGCTCAGAGCCTGCTCCAGGGAGTGCAGTACCCGGCGACGGTGATCTTCATTATTCATGTCGATAAAATCGATAATGATAATGCCGCCGAGGTTACGCAGACGCAGCTGACGAGCAATGGCCTGCGTTGCTTCAATATTAGTATTAAAGATAGTGTCGTCGAGATTACGATGCCCAACAAACGCGCCGGTATTGATGTCGACGGTGGTCATCGCTTCAGTTTGATCGATGATCAGATAACCGCCGGACTTCAGCTCAACTTTGCGTTCCAGCGCGCGCTGGATTTCATTCTCTACGTCAAAGAGATCAAAAATAGGCTGACGCCCGCTGTAATGTTCCAGCTTGCTGGTCATCTCGGGGATATATTCCGCCGTAAATTCCAGTAACGCCTCATAGGTCAGACGGGAGTCGACGCGGATGCGGTCAAGCTGCGCATCGGCAAAGTCACGCAACACGCGCTGTGCCAGTGCCAGTTCACCGTACATCTGGTAGCGCGTTTGTGGGCGCTTTTTACGCTCCATGACTTTTGTCCAGACGCGCTTCAGGTAGGCAGCATCCGAGGCCAGATCCTCTTCGCATACGCCTTCTGCCGCCGTGCGAATGATGAAACCACCCTGCTCATCGCAGTAATCCGCCACCACTTTTTTCAGACGTTCGCGTTCCGTTTCGCTTTCGATACGTTGGGATACGCCAACGTGCGAGGCCCCCGGCATAAAAACGAGATAACGGGAAGGAAGCGTGATGTCCGTCGTCAGGCGTGCGCCCTTCGTTCCCAAAGGATCTTTTACCACCTGCACCATCAGATCCTGACCCTGGCGCACCAGTTCAGAAATGTCGCGTACGGTGAACTGTTTTTGTTCTTCACCCGCCACGCATTCGGTGTGCGGCATGATGTCAGAAGCGTGAAGAAATGCGGCTTTATCCAGTCCAATATCTACAAAAGCCGCCTGCATACCCGGAAGTACACGACTTACACGACCTTTGTAGATATTGCCTACGATTCCGCGTCGCGCCTCACGTTCAATATGAATTTCCTGCAGAATACCGCCATCAATGTAAGCCACCCGAGTTTCCGATGGCGTTACGTTTACCAACAATTCAGCCGTCATGTTTATCCCTTTTCTCACGCAGTGCGTTAAAATTGGTCAGCAACTCATACGTTTCTACCAGCGGTAAGCCGACTACGGCGTGATAGCTGCCATTTATCTTCCTGACAAAACAGCCACCCAACCCTTGAATACCGTATGCACCTGCTTTATCCATTGGTTCACCGCTGGCAACATAACCCGCGATGTCCTCATCGGTTAGTGCTCTGAATGTCACTTCCGTCACTACCAGGCAGTCCAGACTGTGCTGGCAATCGGCCAGTGCCACGGCCGTCATAACTTGATGCGTTTTGCCCGACAGTTTGCGCAGCATTGCTGCGGCGTGGGCAGCGTCGTGCGGTTTTTCCAGCACTTCGCCATTAAGGATAACGATGGTATCCGCACCCAATACCGGCAAATCGCGCGGTGCCAGCGCTACACCAGCCTGCGCTTTTTCGCGCGCCAGACGGGAAACGTACTGCTGCGCACTTTCCTGCGGGTGCCGCTGTTCTTCAATCCCAGGGATCAGCCGTTCAAACGTAACACCAAGCTGAGCGAGCAACTCCTGACGACGTGGAGAACCTGAAGCAAGATACAGAGTATTCATATCAACCTTATTGCACCGCAAACTGCTGACGGACTTTACGCATCAGTAAGAATAGCCATGGCCAAAGCACGCCATTCACTACACTACTCCAGAACACTTCAGGTCTGAAAGAGACGTTGATCACTAAAAACTCGGCCCAGAAAACAATAATATCCACGACCAGTGATAACAACATGACCACCAGCGCCTGTTGCCAGAGCGCGAGGTTTCGGAATAGCTGGAATTTCAGCGCGACCAGATAAGCAATGATACTCATCGACAATGCGCGCACGCCAAGCGTGGAGCCGCTGATGAGATCCAGTATGGCACCCACCACAAATCCCGTGCCCACATTTACGCGATGCGGCAGCGCCAGGATCCAATACAACAAGATGAGCAGTACCCAGTTTGGCCGGAAAACCAGAATGTCATCCGGCCAGGGCATGACTTGCAGCAACAGTGCAATAAGGAACGAGAGCCAAATAACCCAACGTCCCTGGCTACGATAGCTTGCCACTTACTGTCCTCCCGGCTTACGCGGAGCAGGTTGTGGCGGCGTGGTATCCACAGGCGCAGGAGTCACACCTGTTGCAGGAGTTGGCACTGGCGCAGGCGGCCCCATGGCATCTGGTGCTGGCAGAACTTGCGGCATCATTTGCATCAGACGTTCATTGGCAACGCGGTGTACTTCTTCCGGCGTCATCGGGTTCGCGCCATTACGATCGGCACCCCACAACAGCAACAGATAGCGCAAACGCTGCAGACCCGCGGTCGGGCGAGCCTGAATCACGGTATAAGCGCGCTGAGTGTCCAGCTTAACGGAAGAAACAACAGCAACCGGATAACCTTCAGGGAAACGTCCGCCCAGACCCGAGGTGACCAGCACATCGCCAACGCGAATGTCGGTATTGGCCGGCAGGTGTTCGAGCTGAAGATCGTCAGTACAGCCGTTACCCGCAGCGATCACGCGAATATCGTTACGCAGAACCTGAATGGGCAGCGCATGCGTCGCATCGCAAATCAGCAGCACGCGGCTCGTCAGTTTAGCCACCGCCACGACCTGACCCACAACGCCTTTGTCACTAATAACCGGCTGACCTTCGTAGACGCCGTTAACGCTCCCTTTGTCGATCACCACCTGATCGCTGTAAGGGTCATTAACCGTTGAGATGACCTGCGTCACCATCTTTTGTTCGTCCTGACGCAATGGCGATCCCAGCAGCTCGCGCAAACGCGCGTTCTCCTGTTTGTATTGCCCCAGCATCAGCAGTTCGCTATTTTTCAGCAGCAGTTCCTGACGCAATGCCCGGTTTTCAAGTTCGAGTTGGTCACGCGAAGCCAGCGTTTGCGACACGCCGTCAAGTAATTCACGAGGACCATTTGAGATAAAGTAGAAAGGACTGACGGCGGTATCCATGTACGTTCGGATTTGACTAAACGTACCCAAGCGGCTGTCGGCAATAATAACGCCGAGCGCCACCAGCACCGCCAGAATAAGGCGAATCTGTAGCGAAGGGCCACGGCTAAAAATTGGCTTCATAGTCTATGCGTATTCTCGTATCAGAGCGGAAGGGCAACCCGCGGGGGCTACCCAACCTGCATCCGATTACTCTTCGCTGAACAGGTCGCCGCCGTGCATGTCGATCATTTCCAGCGCCTTGCCGCCGCCGCGCGCCACGCAGGTCAGCGGATCTTCAGCAACAACAACTGGAATACCGGTTTCTTCCATTAACAGACGGTCAAGGTTACGCAGCAGCGCACCGCCACCGGTCAGCACCATACCGCGTTCGGAGATGTCAGACGCCAGTTCCGGCGGGCACTGTTCCAGTGCAACCATTACCGCGCTAACGATACCGGTCAGCGGTTCCTGCAGGGCTTCCAGAATCTCGTTGGAGTTCAGGGTAAAGCCGCGCGGAACGCCTTCAGCCAGGTTACGACCGCGAACTTCGATTTCGCGCACTTCGTCGCCCGGATAAGCGGAACCGATCTCGTGTTTAATACGTTCTGCGGTCGCTTCACCGATCAGAGAACCGTAGTTACGACGAACATAATTAATGATGGCTTCATCAAAGCGGTCGCCGCCAATACGAACAGAAGAGGAGTAAACCACGCCGTTCAGGGAGATAACGGCAACTTCAGTGGTACCACCACCGATATCAACAACCATTGAACCGGTTGCTTCAGAAACTGGCAGACCCGCACCGATCGCAGCCGCCATCGGCTCTTCGATCAGGAAGACTTCACGAGCACCTGCGCCCTGAGCTGATTCACGGATCGCACGGCGTTCAACCTGAGTTGCTCCAACCGGTACACACACCAGTACGCGCGGGCTTGGGCGCATGAAGCTATTGCTGTGCACTTGCTTGATAAAGTGCTGGAGCATTTTTTCAGTCACGAAGAAGTCAGCGATAACGCCGTCTTTCATTGGGCGAATTGCAGCGATATTGCCCGGCGTACGACCCAGCATCTGCTTCGCGTCATGACCTACTGCAGCCACGCTTTTCGGCGAACCGGCACGATCCTGACGAATGGCCACAACAGAAGGCTCATTCAATACGATGCCTTGTCCTTTTACATAAATAAGGGTATTCGCGGTACCCAGGTCAATGGACAGGTCATTGGAAAACATGCCACGAAATTTTTTCAACATACTAAGGGATAATCCTGAAAGCTGGGGCGGAAAACAAAATCCGCTTACTTTACCAACCACACGCAGCAGCGACAAGGCGCAAAAATCATCTGCTACGGTGAAAATTAGTGCAGTTCGTTTCCTTTGTTACAAAACCGGCCTGAGTCCATCAGGGCTGAATAAATCAGCAGCACTCCTCGCTTTTGTTTGCAACCTGTCAAAGGTCATTCACCTGCATGTTTGCTGTTACAACCTGGCGAGCAGGCAAGCACACCCCCAGAAGGCACAGCGCGCGTTATTCTACGTGAAAACAAATTAAACGGCAGGTTAAACCGAGTATCTTTGCGAATATTTTTTCACGTTAGTGTCAAGTGGTTGTGATGCAGCAAAAAAATCCCCTTGCCCACCCGCAACTCCGCGTTCTGTCAGCGTATGCCACTCACTACGCGAACGTACGCCCGTAGCGTAAACCTGCGTGGGTGTTCCCGAACAGGCCTCCACCAGGCTTTGAACCAGAAGCTGATTTTCCGTTCGCTTATCAATGTTCCTCACCAGACTTGGATGCAGCTTCAATAACTCAACGTTAAGCTCTTTAATCCAACTGGTGCTCACCAGCGTTAACCCCGCCTGCGTAACGGCAATACGCACGCCCAGCGCATTCATCAATCTGATGACGGGCTGTAACCGGCTGATATGTTGACAGACATCTGCCTCAGCAAGTTCAATAATTATGCGTTTGCGTAATGATTTTTCGCACTGCATCAGCGTATCACGCAGCCAGCGCTGAAAACGTGGGCGAATAAGCGATTCAACCGTTATCTGCATCGCCAGATTTTCCTGCGGCCAGTAACCCAAAAGCAGGGTCAGACGGCTTATCTGCAAACGGTCATACTCTTCAGCCAGGCCAAATTGAAGGACCATCGGCATATATTCCGCCGAAATGACCTCTTCGTTACCATCAAAAATACGGCACATCAGCTCCCGATGGTGCACCCGCCCTTCACGGGTTACTGCAGGCTTTTGATAAATTCTCGGCCCGCCCCGGCTGAGCATCTGTTCGATCAGCGTTCGCCAGCGTACGTTGCCCCGACCTTTTTCCGGCAGCGAGTCATCATAGACCGACCAGCTATTTCCGCCCTGCAATACCGAATTCCGCGTGGCTGCTTCAGCATGATCCATCACTTGCTCCGGCGACTGACCGCTGCGGCAAACGCAAATGCCAATATGAACCATATCGGCACGATCGATCATTTTATTAGTCGGAAGTGCATCTACCGCTTTTAATAATTGCCCGGCAATACTTTCCGCCTCTTTCAACGTGCGGTGTGGCAGCAGGATGGCAAAATCGCTACGGTGGTAACGCGCAAGCAACGCGCCCGGATAGCGCGTCATAAAAGTCGACAACAAATTGATCAGCGTCGAGATTTGTTCTTCCGCGAGGGTGATTCCCCAGCTATCGCGCAGCAGCGTAAAGTCCGGCAGGCGTACCATCATCACGACGCCATGCGAGCCTACTTTTTCCTGATCTTCCAGCAGCGTGGCCAGTTGGTTATCAAAGAACAGGCGGTTGCTTAGCCCAGTTTTTGTGTCCTGCGCGACATAGGAACGAATCAGCGTATCCAGGCGGCTGCGTTGCTCGCGAGCATTTTGAATTTCAGTCAGCAGCATATCGAGCGCACTGCTGGTGCGCGCAGGCCATTCATAGACCGTTCCCCGCACGTTCGGCCCACGTTCGCCGTTCAGAATACGTGTGGAACGAATCTCCAGCAGCTCCTGACCCGAAAGCTGGCGCTGAAGCCAGCGCACAGACAAAAAGAGCATCAGAATAATGAAAGCAATGGCTATCGTGAGCGGTGCGGTGGTCAGTAGCGAATGGAAATAGTTACCCATCGGATCCTGATAAACCAGACGCAATGACATGCCCGGATGCTTGACCAACGGTACGGTGATCTCGCGGTAGAGATTGTTCGTCCCTGCCGGTCGGTAGCTACTGGTGCGCGAGTGGTCATACACCACGTGTTCGCCCTGCAACAGTTCGATGCGCACGATATCAACAGAAACCATCAGCTCATCGATTTGCGGGGTTAACGCAACGACATCTCTGGAGACCAGATGCGTATCAATCGCCGTCGCGACCGCCTGCACGCGCGTGGTGAACTTATATTGAATAGCGTTATAGAAACTCAGCGAACAGCCGATCAGAGTCACGAAGATCGTTAACCCAGTAAGCAGCGTGACAAAAGCTGAAAATTTCGTCGTTAATCGCATCCTTGTGTTAACTCCGACAGTTATGAAACAGGCCTGAAAGTGATAAAGCGACCCAAAAATGCAAAACTGAACGCAAAATCCGTCCATTTATACATACAGTGTGGGCATACTACCAAATCAGGTATATCTGGCAATTTATTGCGCAGAATCGGCATCATGTTTTGATTAGCGAGTATAGTCTTCATTAATAATTTTCCAATCCACTATACGAATTGAGGACAGGTTATGCAGGCTTTGATCTTAGAACAGCAGGACGGAAAAACCCTCGCATCCGTTCAACCCCTCGACGAAAATCAGCTACCTGAAGGCGATGTTACGGTGGATATCCACTGGTCAAGCCTGAACTATAAAGATGCTCTGGCTATCACTGGCAAGGGTAAAATCATTCGTAATTTTCCGATGATTCCTGGTATCGATTTCGCCGGTACCGTGCGTGCAAGCGAAGATCCCCGTTTTCATGCGGGTCAGGAAGTGTTACTGACCGGCTGGGGCGTGGGTGAAAATCATTGGGGTGGACTGGCAGAGCGCGCACGCGTGAAAGGCGACTGGCTGGTTGCGCTGCCAAAAGGACTGGATGGGCGTAAAGCCATGGTCATCGGTACCGCCGGCTTTACCGCTATGCTGTGCGTAATGGCGCTTGAAGATGCAGGTATTCGCCCGCAAGACGGTGAAATTGTCGTCACCGGCGCCAGCGGCGGCGTGGGCAGCACAGCCGTTGCGTTACTGCATAAGCTGGGTTATCAGGTTGCGGCGGTTTCGGGCCGTGAAAGCACCCACGACTACCTGAAAAGCCTGGGCGCTAACCGTATTCTTGGCCGCGATGAGTTTGCCGAGTCTCGTCCGCTGGAAAAACAGCTGTGGGCTGGCGCGGTGGATACCGTTGGCGACAAAGTTCTGGCAAAAGTTCTGGCGCAGATGAACTACGGTGGCTGCGTTGCCGCCTGCGGCCTGGCGGGTGGTTTCGCTCTGCCGACCACGGTGATGCCATTCATTCTGCGTAACGTTCGTTTGCAAGGAGTGGACTCGGTGATGACCCCGCCGGCACGCCGTGCAGAGGCCTGGGCGCGTCTGGTTAAGGATCTGCCGGAATCTTTCTATGCTCAGGCGGCAACGGAAATTACGCTGGCTGATGCGCCGAAGTTCGCCGATGCCATCATCAATAACCAGGTGAAAGGCCGTACGCTGGTGAAGGTGAAGTAACAGGCCCTGGCGCAGAAATTTACACTTAATTAACCAAATTTCGCGGCACATCTACAGACTCCCTGCCATATTAACTACGCGTCCCCTGTCAGTTATGACGCGTAAGCCGGGAGTCTGTTATGAAGAAATTACGTCCATTTACAGAAGCCGACGTCACTGATGAGTCGGCTTTTTTTATGCAGCGCCGCCAGGTACTAAAAGCATTAGGGATCAGCGCTGCCGCCTTGTCTTTGCCCCTCTCTGCACAGGCCGATCTTCTGAGCTGGTTTAAGGGCAACGATCGCCCGCCCGCTCCTGCAGGTAAGCCGCTTGATTTCAGTAAGCCCTCCGCCTGGCAAAATTCACTTCCTTTAACGCCTGCGGATAAGGTTTCTGGCTACAACAACTTCTACGAGTTCGGTCTCGATAAAGCGGATCCGGCAGCCAATGCAGGCAGCCTGAAAACCGATCCGTGGACGTTGCAAATCAGTGGCGAGGTGGCAAAACCACTCACCCTCGATCACGATTCGCTGACCACCCGTTTCCCGCTGGAAGAACGGATTTATCGGATGCGCTGCGTGGAAGCCTGGTCAATGGTCGTGCCGTGGATCGGCTTTCCGTTACATAAACTGCTGGCGCAGGTTGAACCCACCAGCAACGCAAAGTATGTCGCGTTCGAAACGCTGTACGCACCGGATGATATGCCGGGACAGAAAGATCGCTTTATTGGCGGCGGGCTAAAATATCCCTATGTTGAAGGACTGCGTCTGGATGAAGCAATGCACCCACTCACACTGCTTACTGTGGGGGTTTATGGTAAGGCCCTTCCGCCACAAAATGGCGCGCCCATTCGCTTAATTGTGCCGTGGAAATATGGATTTAAAGGCATTAAGTCGATCGTGAGTATCAAACTCACGCGCGAACGCCCTCCGACAACCTGGAATCTGGCCGCGCCCAATGAATACGGATTTTATGCCAACGTGAATCCGCATGTCGATCACCCCCGCTGGTCCCAGGCCACTGAGCGTTTTATTGGCGCAGGCGGTATCCTGGACGTACAGCGTCAGCCCACGCTGATGTTTAACGGCTATGCCGAAGAGGTTGCATCACTGTATCGCGGACTCAATTTGCAGGAGAATTTTTAAGTGCGTCTGACCGCAAAGCACATTATCGGGCTGAAAGTTTGCCTGCATCTTGCCGGTTTATTGCCGTTTGTCTGGCTATTTTGGGCGGTAAATCACGGCGGCCTGAGCGCCGATCCGGTCAAAGATATCCAGCACTTTACCGGTAGGACAGCTCTGAAATTCTTGCTGGCGACCTTGCTGGTCTCTCCACTCACGCGCTACGCTAAACAGCCATTATTGATACGCACACGTCGTCTGTTAGGGCTATGGTGTTTCGCTTGGGCAACGCTGCATTTAACCAGCTACGCACTACTGGAGCTGGGCATTAATAATCTGGCGTTATTAGGGCGGGAATTACTTACGCGACCTTATTTAACATTGGGCGTTGCTAGCTGGGTCATATTATTCGCCCTCACCTTAACGTCTACGCAAGCTGCACAGAGAATGCTGGGTAAAAAATGGCAGTATCTGCACAACTTCGTCTATCTTGTGGCGATCCTGGCACCCATACATTATTTGTGGTCGGTAAAAATTATCTCCCCTCAACCGATTATTTATGCAGCGCTCGCGGCGGTGCTGTTAGCGTGCCGTTACAAGAAGTTTCGCCAGTGGTGGCGGTAGTTTCACGTTATGTGCAGTGCGTTGCAAAACACGGACGATCCGATTTTCTTTACATGTTAACGGTTGATTATCTTCCCTGATAAGACCAGTATTTAGCTGCCAATTGCTACGAAATAGTTATAATGTGCGACTTTGCTATCCCCGGTAGCGTTTTTAAAGCGCTGAAAGGGTGACAATCGCATATTGAAGGTATATTTTGTCTTTTACCCGAAAATGGCAGAAGATAGCCGCACAATGACTAACAAGTCTGGCAATCTCATTTAATGGCAGCAGCACCCAGTGCAGCGCCTGAGATGCGTGGCATCTTGTCACTCACTGTTATAAAAATGCTATACAGACGGCGGTAAAACGCTTGTCACAATCTCACTAAACAAAGAGTACGGAACCCACTCATGGATATTCGTAAGATTAAAAAACTGATCGAGCTGGTTGAAGAATCAGGCATCTCCGAACTGGAAATTTCTGAAGGCGAAGAATCTGTACGCATCAGCCGTGCAGCGCCAGCTGCAAGTTTTCCGATGATGCAACAGGCTTATGCTGCACCAGTGATGCAGCAGCCAGCTCTGTCTAACGCTGTCGCACAAACTGCCTCTCCAAGTATGGAAGCTCCGGCAGCAGCGGAAATCAGTGGTCACATCGTACGCTCCCCAATGGTTGGTACGTTCTACCGCACCCCGAGCCCGGATGCGAAAGCGTTCATCGAAATCGGCCAGAAAGTGAATGCGGGCGATACCCTGTGCATCGTTGAAGCCATGAAAATGATGAACCAGATCGAAGCCGACAAATCCGGCGTAGTTAAAGCGATTCTGGTAGAAAGCGGTCAACCGGTAGAATTTGACGAGCCGCTGGTCGTCATCGAATAACGAGGCGAACATGTTGGATAAAATTGTTATCGCCAACCGCGGCGAGATTGCCTTGCGTATTCTTCGTGCCTGTAAAGAACTGGGCATCAAGACTGTCGCGGTGCATTCAAGCGCGGATCGCGATTTAAAACACGTATTGCTGGCGGATGAGACGGTCTGTATTGGCCCGGCAGCATCCGTAAAAAGCTATCTGAACATCCCGGCTATCATTAGCGCTGCTGAAATCACTGGCGCGGTGGCAATTCACCCGGGTTATGGCTTCCTCTCTGAGAACGCCAACTTTGCTGAACAGGTAGAACGTTCCGGCTTTATCTTCATCGGCCCGAAAGCCGACACCATCCGCCTGATGGGTGACAAAGTGTCCGCAATCACCGCGATGAAGAAAGCAGGTGTACCAACAGTCCCAGGCTCTGACGGCCCGCTGGGTGATGACATGGACGCTAACCGCGCTCATGCTAAACGCATCGGTTATCCGGTTATCATCAAAGCCTCCGGCGGCGGCGGCGGTCGCGGTATGCGCGTCGTGCGCAGCGATGCCGAACTGGCACAATCCATCTCCATGACCAAAGCGGAAGCGAAAGCGGCTTTCAACAACGACATGGTTTACATGGAGAAGTACCTGGAAAACCCACGCCACATTGAGATTCAGGTGCTGGCAGACGGTCAGGGTAACGCAATTTATCTGGCAGAGCGTGACTGCTCCATGCAGCGTCGTCACCAGAAAGTTGTCGAAGAAGCACCAGCACCGGGCATTACTCCGGAACTGCGTCGCTACATCGGCGAGCGTTGCGCCAAAGCCTGTGTTGATATCGGCTATCGCGGGGCGGGTACTTTCGAGTTCCTGTTCGAAAACGGCGAGTTCTACTTCATTGAGATGAACACCCGTATTCAGGTTGAACACCCGGTAACCGAAATGATCACCGGCGTTGACCTGATCAAAGAGCAACTGCGCATCGCAGCGGGTCAACCGCTGTCCATCAAGCAGGACGAAGTTGTGGTTAAAGGCCATGCGGTAGAATGCCGTATCAATGCCGAAGACCCGAACACCTTCCTGCCAAGCCCGGGTAAAATCACGCGTTTCCACGCGCCGGGTGGTTTTGGTGTGCGTTGGGAGTCTCATATTTACGCAGGCTACACCGTACCTCCGTACTATGACTCAATGATCGGTAAGCTGATCTGCTATGGCGAAAACCGCGACGTCGCTATCGCCCGTATGAAAAACGCCTTGCAGGAACTGATCATCGACGGTATCAAAACCAACGTTGACCTGCAGATCCGTATCATGAATGACGAGCACTTCCAGCACGGTGGAACCAATATCCACTATCTGGAGAAAAAACTCGGACTTCAGGAAAAGTAAGCGTGCGTTAACCAAAAAGGCCGGAAATTCCGGCCTTTTGTTTTTCTCCCCTCCCGCACGTGCCATAAGGTACAATCCCCGCTTTCTTTATCCACAAGGGACAAAAAATGGACGCTCGTTTTGTTCAGGCCCATAAAGAGGCGCGCTGGGCGCTGTGGCTAACCCTTTTATATCTGGTTACATGGTTAGTGACCGCTTACTTACCTGATTCAACGCTGGGTTTTACCGGCTTACCGCACTGGTTCGAAATGGCCTGCCTGCTAACGCCGCTGGTTTTCATCGTGCTGTGCTGGGCGATGGTGAAGTTTATCTATCGCGACATTTCGTTGGAGGATGACGATGCAGCTTGAAGTTATTTTACCGCTGGTCGCCTATCTTCTGGTGGTCTTCGGTCTTTCTGTTTACGCCATGCGTAAGAGAGTGACCGGTACCTTCCTGAATGAATATTTCCTTGGCAGCCGTTCCATGGGCGGGGTCGTGTTAGCGATGACGCTAACGGCAACCTACATTAGCGCCAGCTCGTTTATTGGCGGTCCTGGCGCTGCTTACAAATACGGACTGGGATGGGTGCTGCTGGCGATGATCCAGTTGCCTGCCGTCTGGCTCTCATTGGGGATTCTTGGTAAGAAATTCGCGATTCTGGCGCGTCGTTATAATGCTGTTACCCTCAACGATATGCTGTTTGCGCGCTACCAGAGCCGCCTGCTGGTGTGGCTGGCGAGTCTCAGCCTGCTGGTCGCGTTTGTCGGAGCAATGACCGTACAGTTTATTGGCGGCGCACGTCTGCTTGAAACCGCAGCGGGCATTCCTTACGAAACTGGATTGCTGATTTTTGGCGTCAGTATCGCATTGTATACGGCGTTCGGCGGATTTCGCGCCAGTGTACTGAACGATACCATGCAGGGTATGGTGATGCTGATTGGAACTATCGTTTTGCTGGTCGGCGTCGTCCATGCTGCCGGTGGCCTTAGCAATGCGGTGGTAACCCTGCAGACTATCGATCCTAAACTGGTCTCGCCGCAGGGCGCTGATGACATTTTGTCACCCACGTTTATGACCTCATTTTGGGTATTGGTGTGTTTTGGCGTAATTGGCCTGCCGCATACGGCGGTACGCTGCATCTCTTATAAAGACAGTAAAGCGGTACACCGCGGCATTATCATCGGCACCATAGTGGTGGCGATCCTGATGTTTGGTATGCATCTGGCGGGTGCTCTGGGACGGGCGGTAATCCCTGACCTGACGGTACCAGACCTGGTTATCCCTACGCTGATGGTCAAAGTCTTGCCGCCGATCGCTGCCGGGATCTTCCTTGCGGCTCCCATGGCCGCGATCATGTCGACGATCAATGCCCAATTGCTGCAAAGTTCCGCTACGATCATTAAGGATCTGTACCTGAACCTTCGTCCGGAACAGCTTAAAAATGAAACCCGGCTGAAGCGCATGTCAGCCGTGATTACCCTATTGCTGGGCGCGTTACTGTTGCTGGCCGCCTGGAAACCACCAGAGATGATTATCTGGCTGAATCTGCTGGCGTTTGGCGGGCTGGAAGCCGTCTTCCTGTGGCCGCTGGTGCTGGGCCTCTACTGGGAGCGGGCAAACGCGTCAGGCGCATTGAGCGCGATGATTGTCGGCGGCGTGCTTTATGCTTTACTCGCCACCTTTAACGTTCAGTTCCTGGGCTTCCATCCAATCGTGCCCTCGTTACTGATAAGCTTGCTGGCTTTCCTGATCGGCAACCGTTTCGGTTCCGCCGTCCCGCAAGTCGCCATATTGACTACTGATAAATAAAGAGTTTTGCCATGCCATGGATCCAACTGAAACTGAACACGACCGGTGCCAACGCTGAAGAGTTGAGCGATGCGCTGATGGAAGCGGGCTCCGTTTCCATTACTTTCCAGGATACGCATGATACGCCGGTATTTGAACCTCTGCCGGGCGAGACTCGCCTGTGGGGTGATACCGACGTTATCGGCTTGTTCGATGCAGAAACCGACATGAAAGAAGTTGTTGCCATCCTGGAACAGCATCCGCTGCTGGGTGAAGGCTTCGTGCATAAAATCGAACAGCTCGAAGACAAAGACTGGGAACGCGAATGGATGGATAACTTCCACCCGATGCGCTTTGGCGAACGTCTGTGGATTTGCCCGAGCTGGCGCGATGTCCCGGATGAGAATGCTGTCAACGTGATGCTGGACCCGGGTCTGGCGTTTGGTACAGGCACGCACCCCACCACCTCTCTGTGCCTGCAATGGCTAGACGGTCTTGATCTTAACGGTAAAACGGTTATCGACTTTGGCTGCGGCTCCGGCATTCTTGCCATTGCGGCACTGAAACTGGGTGCGGCGAAAGCCATCGGCGTGGATATCGATCCGCAAGCGATTCAGGCCAGCCGTGATAACGCCCAGCGTAATGGCGTTTCTGAGCGTCTGGAGCTTTATCTGCCGAAAGACCAGCCAGAAGCCATGAAAGCCGACGTGGTGGTCGCCAACATCCTCGCGGGCCCATTACGTGAACTGGCGCCGTTAATCAGCGTACTGCCCGTTGAGGGTGGTCTACTGGGGCTTTCTGGTATTCTTGCCAGCCAGGCGGAAAGCGTCTGTGAAGCCTATGCCGATCTCTTTACGCTCGATCCGGTTATTGAGAAAGAAGAGTGGTGTCGCATTACCGGCCAGAAAAAATAATCCCTTCCGGCGTGGTTATCTGACCACGCCATTTTCAGACAATAGACCAGCATACCGACACTTTCCTCAGCGATATAATAATCAATTGATTTTGTTATTTTTTATATTGATTTTCATTGAGTAAACGTATGCGTTTCAACTGTTTTACAACAACTTTGCTGGCAGCATGCCTGATGCCACTGACCACGCTGGCCGTACCATGGGGATATACCGAAGAAAACGGCCCCGCACGGTGGGGAGAAATCAGCAAAGCGTATGCAACGTGCCAGACAGGCATAAACCAATCCCCCATAGACATCCAGACCACCACAACCAGTAAACTCGGTCTTCCCGCGCTCAACATGCAGTACGTCGATGGCCCAACTAGATTTCGGAGCATTAACCATACGTTGCAGGCAACGATGAGTAGCTATACATCTAATTCCATTGAAATTGATGAAACGCTTCATTATTTAAAACAATTTGAATTCCACGCCCCGAGTGAACATGCCCTCAACGGTAAAACCTATCCGCTGGAGCTGCAGCTGCTCCACAAAAATCAATCCGGAGACATCGCTATCGTGGCGGTTATGTTTGACGTCGGCGAACCGAACCAGGCGATTCAAAATTTGTGGGAGTCCTTTCCAGCCATGGAAGACAGCAGTATGCCCATCTTCTCACCAGTTAATATCAATCAGCTTTTACCCGACAATAAAACCTACTGGCGCTACCGTGGTTCGTTAACAACGCCACCCTGCACCGAAGGCGTCACCTGGGCTGTCCTGAAAACGCCTGTTGCTCTTTCAGCCGAACAGTTGGATAAATTTCACTACATTGTTGGGCCTGCAAACAATCGCCCGCTGCAGCCGTTGAATGAACGCAAGATTACGGACAGCTATTCTGGGGATACCGAGATCCTGTACTAAAATGAGGTAGCGATCACACAATGGCGAGGTAATTTGCTGATTAATTCAGCAGAATATCTTGTCAGTACCTTCTGCAGCTGAAGAAAAAATGAGAAGTTACGCAAAATTATATGTGTATATAAAATCGACACATTTTTATAATGCAATGATTTATATGATTAAATATTTTCATGCGTTCACATTTACGGCAATTCATTGATCCACCTCAGTGGATTGGTCAAAGTTTGGCCTTTCATCTCGTGCGAAAAATGCGTAATATACGCCGCCTTGCAGTCACAGTATGGTCATTTCTTAACTCATGCGCATCGGACAATACCAGCTCAGAAATCGCCTGATCGCAGCACCTATGGCTGGCATCACTGACAGACCATTCAGGACGCTGTGCTATGAGATGGGAGCAGGATTGACGGTATCCGAGATGATGTCTTCTAACCCGCAGGTTTGGGAAAGTGACAAGTCTCGTTTACGGATGGTGCACGTTGATGAGCCAGGAATTCGCACGGTGCAAATTGCCGGTAGCGACCCTGTTGAGATGGCCGATGCCGCACGTATTAACGTGGAAAGCGGCGCCCAGATTATTGATATCAATATGGGGTGTCCGGCTAAAAAAGTGAATCGTAAGCTCGCAGGTTCAGCCCTCTTGCAGTACCCGGATTTAGTGAAGTCGATACTAACCGAGGTCGTCAATGCAGTGGACGTTCCTGTCACACTCAAGATTCGCACCGGCTGGGCTCCGGAACACCGTAACTGCGTAGAGATTGCCCAACTGGCTGAAGATTGTGGCATTCAGGCTCTGACCATTCATGGACGCACCCGCGCCTGTTTGTTCAATGGAGATGCTGAGTACGACAGTATTCGGGCAGTTAAGCAGAAAGTTTCCATTCCGATTATCGCGAATGGCGACATTACTGACCCGCATAAAGCCAGAGCTGTACTCGACTATACGGGGGCGGATGCCCTGATGATAGGACGTGCAGCTCAGGGAAGACCCTGGATCTTTCGGGAAATCCAGCATTATCTGGACACTGGGGAGCTGCTGCCCCCGCTGCCTCTGGCAGAGGTGAAGCGCTTGCTTTGTGCGCACGTTCGGGAACTGCACGACTTTTATGGTCAGGCAAAAGGGTACCGAATTGCGCGTAAACACGTATCCTGGTATCTCCAGGAACACGCTCCGGATGACCAGTTTCGGCGCACATTCAACGCCATTGAAGATTCCAGCGAACAGCTGGCGGCGTTGGAGGCATACTTCGAAAATTTTGCGTAAACAGAAATAAAGAGCTGACAGAACTATGTTCGAACAACGCGTAAATTCTGACGTACTGACCGTTTCTACCGTTAACTCTCAGGACCAGGTAACTCAAAAGCCCCTGCGTGACTCGGTTAAACAGGCACTGAAGAACTATTTTGCTCAATTGAATGGTCAGGATGTTAACGATCTCTATGAGCTGGTACTGGCTGAAGTAGAACAGCCCCTGTTGGACATGGTGATGCAATACACCCGCGGTAACCAGACCCGTGCTGCCCTGATGATGGGCATCAACCGTGGTACGCTGCGTAAAAAACTGAAAAAATACGGCATGAACTGATACTAATCAGTTAAATGTTTGTTTTAAAAGGCGCTACTCGGCATGGGGAAGCGCCTTTTTTATTAACTTCACACGGGAGGCTTTGGCGATGAACGCAAGATGTGAACCTGTCTATTTTGGCGATGAATCTAAAAAGATAATCCTGGGTGATGCACTGACCGAACTGAAAAAGCTGTCTTCTGAAAGCGTCGATCTCATTTTTGCCGATCCACCTTATAACATCGGTAAAGATTTTGACGGGATGGTGGAGTCCTGGGATGAAGAGGCTTTTCTGGCGTGGCTGTTTGAGTGCATTGACGAGTGCCATCGCATTCTCAAACCGCACGGCACCATGTACATCATGAACAGTACGGAGAACATGCCGTATATTGACCTCAAATGCCGCCAGCTCTTTACTATCAAGAGCCGTATCGTGTGGTCATACGATAGCTCAGGGGTACAGGCCAAAAATTACTTTGGTTCGATGTATGAACCGATCCTGATGATGGTAAAAGATCAGAAAAACTACACATTTAATCGTGACGATATTCTGGTTGAAGCCAAAACCGGGGCTCAACGCGCGCTAATAGACTACAGAAAAAATCCACCGCAGCCATACAATCAGAAAAAAGTGCCGGGAAATGTCTGGGAGTTCCCACGCGTTCGCTATCTGATGGACGAATACGAAAACCACCCCACCCAGAAACCCAAAGCCCTCCTGGAGCGTATAATTCTGGCATCCTCGAACCCAGATGACAGGGTACTGGATCCGTTTGCCGGCAGCTTCACCACCGGTGCCACCGCCGTGGAATTGGGTCGCAAGTTTGTCGGGATTGAGATCAATGTTGAATACGTAAAAATGGGGCTCAGAAGACTGAGTATCGGTTCTCATTTTTCAGAAATTGAGCTTGCCAAGGTGAAAAAACGTAAGACAAAAAACCTGTCTAAAAAGAGTCGATTGACGGCAAAGAGCGGCGATCTTTCAACAAAGTAAAGGCATTGTAAGTCTGCTTTTCAGGTTACAGATTTCGTGTATATTCCCTGCACGCTTGGGCATGAATACACAGGGTTTGGTAATGATTCGCAAGTATTGGTGGCTGGTTGTTTTTGCAGTATTCGTTTTTCTTTTTGATGCGCTGCTCATCCAATGGATAGAGCTGATGACAACAGAGCACGATAAGTGCCGGAATATGAACTCAGTGAATCCCCTTAAGCTGGTCAACTGCGTCGACCTCGAATAGCGCCACCAACCCCACTTCAGCAGCCGTCAGGCCTGGCGGCTAAAACTACCCCACCTGACTCTCACTCTGCGCTAATTGCCTTACGCTACCATCTGGGCTTAACATTTTTAATACATTATCAACTAATACTGGCGCTTGTTTATAAAGATCATAACTCATTGGATTAATGAGCCAGTTTTTAACAATGCCACTAAAACTCCCATGAAGAATAATTATTATAACGTCTAAATCAAGGCTGGTTGCGATAAGTCCGTCGTCCATACATTTTTGCAAGGCAATGCGCATACCCAGATGATTGATACCAATTTTTTCACGAATAGCCTGTTCCGATATCATATCGTTATGGAATTCACATTTATGATATAAAATTTGCATTAATGCCTGCTGGCGAGGATTCTGCGCAATATATTGCAACCCCACAACTAACTTTTCACGCAGTCGCTGTAAAGGATTATCTCCCCAACGGCCAATAAGCTGGTCCTGAATAAGATCGCGCAATGGCGGTTGTTGTAACCATAGTTCATTAAACAATTGCGTCTTGTTTTCAAAATGCCAATACAGCGCCCCCCGCGTCACGCTGGCGGCGTCTGCAATGTCGTTTAGCGTCGTATTGCTTACGCCACGTGCGGCAAACTGTACAATCGCTGTTTCTATCAGGTGCTGCCGCGTTTTGAGGGCATCAGCTTTCGTTTTTCTGGCCATGGTTTCAGCTGTCTGAGGTAAGGGTAAGGTAGAGAATGATTAACTTTCTTATCTAATATTTGCGGTACAGAACAAATGTATCACTTAGCATTTATTTAAACGAGCCCTAAAAAATATTATTACTGACTTTGCACACGAATAAACAAAACAAATACCAACAATCAATATATTCATAAACCAAATACTTATTTCAATTTGTGTTTATACACATCATAGTATTGCTATTAACACCTCAATGAAACAACAGTCGATTAATCTCTTTTTGCTTTTACGTGCCGTGAATCGCACCCATAAATAAGTATTGCTTACATCGCTAGCTAATAATTTGTAGGATAGCCAACTATTATTTTCTCTTGTGCGCGTTATCGCCCCTGCATTACCCGGTTAATAACGAGCGTTCGGTTTTTTAAGGAATTGAAATGACGAAAAATGCCAGGTTTTCACTCCTGCCCTCATTCATCATCGTCTCCGCTGCATTACTCGCCGGTTGTAACGATCAGGGAGAAGCACAAGCTCATCCCGCAGAACCGCAGGTGACTGTCCATGTCGTCGAAAAGGCTCCTTTAGCCGTAACGACCGAATTACCCGGGCGCACAACGGCATTCCGAATTGCAGAAGTCCGTCCCCAGGTCAGCGGGATAGTGCTTAAACGGAATTTCACTGAGGGAAGCGATATTGAAGCCGGACAGTCGCTTTATCAGATCGATCCCGCGACTTACCAGGCCGACTATGACAGCGCCAAAGGTGAACTGGCGAAGAGTGAAGCGGCTGCTGCAATCGCGCATTTAACGGTAAAACGCTATGTGCCATTGGTTGGCACCAAGTACATCAGCCAGCAAGAGTACGATCAGGCAATTGCTGATGCTCGTCAGGCCGATGCCTCCGTGATCGCGGCAAAAGCGGCGGTCGAAGGCGCGCGTATCAATCTGGCCTACACAAAAGTGACATCGCCGATTAGCGGACGCATCGGTAAATCTAACGTCACCGAAGGCGCATTAGTCACGAATGGCCAGGCTACAGAGCTTGCTACCGTTCAACAGCTCGATCCCATTTACGTCGACGTAACACAGTCCAGTAACGACTTTATGCGCCTCAAACAGTCTGTTGAACAAGGGAGTCTGCATAAAGACAGCACCAGCAGTACGGTCGAACTGGTGATGGAAAATGGTCAGTCATACCCGCTAAAAGGCTCTTTGCAGTTTTCTGATGTGACGGTTGATGAAAGCACCGGATCAATCACCCTCAGAGCCGTGTTCCCTAACCCACAGCATACGCTGTTGCCGGGCATGTTTGTGCGCGCACGCATTGATGAAGGTGTTCAGCCAAATGCCATTCTCGTTCCGCAGCAGGGGGTAACGCGTACGCCTCGCGGCGATGCCACCGTAATGGTCGTCAATGACAAGAGTCAGGTTGAGTCTCGCGCAGTCGTTGCCGCACAAGCCATTGGCGACAAATGGCTTATCAGCGAAGGACTGCAACCGGGTGACAAAGTTATCGTGAGCGGCTTACAGAAAGCACGTCCAGGCGTTCAGGTTAAAGCAACCGCCGATACCGAAACTCCTGCCACGAAAGCCCAATAAGGTAACCGGACATGGCTAACTTTTTTATCAGGCGTCCTATCTTTGCCTGGGTACTGGCTATCATTCTGATGATGGCGGGTGCTCTGGCAATCATGCAACTGCCCGTGGCACAGTACCCGACCATTGCGCCTCCTGCGGTCGCCATTTCTGCCACCTATCCTGGTGCAGATGCGCAGACGGTTCAGGATACAGTCACACAGGTTATCGAACAGAATATGAATGGTATCGATAACCTGATGTATATGTCCTCCACCAGCGACTCAGCCGGGAGTGTGACTATTACGCTGACCTTCCAGTCCGGTACCGATCCCGATATCGCGCAAGTACAGGTGCAAAATAAACTGCAGCTCGCCACTCCGTTACTGCCGCAAGAAGTTCAGCAGCAAGGGATCAGCGTCGAGAAATCGAGTAGCAGCTTTTTGATGGTCGCGGGTTTTGTTTCTGACAACCCACAAACCACACAGGATGACATTTCCGACTACGTCGCTTCGAACGTTAAAGACTCCATCAGCCGTCTGAATGGCGTGGGTGACGTGCAGCTGTTTGGTGCACAGTACGCCATGCGCATCTGGCTGGATGCAAATTTATTGAACAAATATCAGCTCACGCCGGTTGATGTGATCAATCAGTTGAAGGTACAGAACGATCAGATTGCCGCAGGTCAGTTAGGGGGGACGCCTGCATTACCTAACCAGCAGTTGAACGCCTCTATCATTGCGCAAACGCGACTGAAAGACCCTGAAGAGTTCGGAAAAGTGACTTTACGCGTGAACAGCGATGGTTCGGTTGTTCACCTGAAAGACGTCGCGCGTATCGAGTTGGGTGGGGAAAACTACAACGTCGTGGCGCGTATTAACGGTAAGCCTGCATCCGGCCTTGGGATCAAGCTGGCAACCGGGGCAAACGCGCTGGATACCGCGAACGCTATCAAAGCCAAGCTGGTTGAACTGCAACCATTCTTCCCGCAGGGAATGAAGGTGGTCTACCCATACGACACGACGCCGTTTGTGACCATCTCCATTCATGAAGTGGTAAAAACGCTGTTTGAAGCGATCGTGCTGGTGTTCCTGGTCATGTATTTGTTCCTGCAAAACATCCGGGCAACGCTCATTCCAACCATCGCTGTCCCCGTCGTATTGTTGGGCACATTCGCCGTACTTGCCGCGTTTGGCTACTCGATAAACACCCTGACGATGTTCGGCATGGTGCTCGCCATCGGTCTATTGGTCGATGATGCGATAGTGGTGGTGGAAAACGTGGAACGCGTGATGATGGAAGATAATCTGCCGCCTAAAGAGGCGACGGAAAAGTCCATGTCACAAATACAGGGGGCACTGGTTGGTATTGCCATGGTGCTGTCTGCGGTATTTATCCCGATGGCCTTCTTTGGCGGTTCAACTGGGGCTATCTATCGGCAGTTCTCCATTACCATCGTTTCCGCCATGGCGCTTTCTGTACTGGTAGCGCTGATCCTGACTCCTGCGCTTTGTGCAACATTGTTGAAGCCGGTATCGGCTGAGCATCACGAGAAAAAAAGCGGTTTCTTTGGCTGGTTTAATGCCAAATTCGATCACAGCGTCAATCACTATACCAATAGCGTCAGCGGTATTGTGCGTAAAACAGGGCGTTACCTTGTCGTCTATCTGATCATCGTGATCGGAATGGCGGTTCTGTTTATGCGCCTGCCGACCTCCTTCCTGCCAGAGGAGGATCAGGGTGTGTTTATGACAATGATTCAACTTCCGGCAGGAGCTACGCAAGAGCGCACCCAGAAAGTACTGGATCAAGTTACTCAGTACTACCTGACCAATGAGAAAGCTAACGTCGAAAGCGTCTTCACGGTTAACGGTTTTAGCTTCAGCGGTCAGGGGCAAAACTCAGGTCTGGCATTCGTTAGCCTCAAGCCCTGGAATGAACGTAGCGGCGAGGAAAATAGTGTTGAAGCGGTCATTGCACGCGCCACACGCGCGTTCAGCCAGATCCGCGATGGGTTAGTCTTCCCCTTCAATATGCCCGCTATTGTTGAACTGGGTACCGCAACCGGCTTCGATTTTGAGCTGATCGATCAGGGCGGTCTGGGGCATACGGCGTTGACGCAAGCCCGTAACCAACTACTGGGAATGGTCGCTAAACACCCCGATCTGTTGGTTCGCGTTCGTCCTAACGGACTGGAAGATACTCCGCAGTTTAAGCTGGATGTTGATCAGGAGAAAGCACAGGCACTGGGGGTATCGCTGTCGGATATCAACGAAACTATCTCCGCATCACTGGGCGGCTATTACGTCAATGACTTTATTGACCGCGGTCGTGTGAAAAAAGTGTACGTTCAGGGGGATGCAAAATACCGCATGCTGCCAGCGGACATCAATAATCTGTATATCCGCAGCTCCAATGGCGAAATGGTTCCGTTCTCTGCGTTCAGTGCATCACATTGGATTTATGGTTCACCGCGACTGGAACGTTACAACGGTATGCCATCCATGGAAATACTGGGCGAAGCGGCACCAGGGCGAAGCACTGGTGAAGCAATGGCGCTGATGGAAAGTCTGGCGGAAAAACTGCCGAATGGTATTGGTCATGACTGGACGGGTATGTCTTATCAGGAAAGGCTGTCGGGTAACCAGGCGCCTGCGCTGTATGCCATCTCGTTAATCGTAGTATTCCTTTGCCTTGCCGCATTGTATGAAAGCTGGTCTATTCCTTTCTCGGTGATGCTGGTTGTACCGCTCGGTGTTGTAGGTGCATTGTTAGCAGCATCACTGCGCGGGATGAATAACGATGTGTATTTCCAGGTTGGCTTACTAACCACTATCGGCCTCTCGGCTAAGAACGCCATCCTGATCGTCGAGTTTGCCAAAGACCTGATGGATAAAGAAGGCAAGGGGTTGATTGAAGCGACGCTGGAGGCATCACGTATGCGTCTTCGTCCTATCCTGATGACATCCCTGGCCTTTATTCTGGGGGTTATGCCTCTGGTTATCAGTCACGGAGCAGGTAGTGGTGCACAGAATGCGGTCGGTACAGGTGTTATGGGAGGAATGCTGACCGCAACATTGTTGGCTATCTTCTTCGTCCCCGTCTTCTTTGTTGTCGTGAGACGGCGTTTTAGTCGGCACAACGATTAATTTGTAAAATAAAGGCGTCTACGGACGCCTTTTTTACCTACGATGCTCCTCTTTATTTATTAGTAAGATAGCCATTTATTTCATTTAAACTACCCCTCTAAACTCGCCTACGACCTTTCTTTTTATCCATTATTTTTACAATCCACATGAATTGAGATTATTCCTCATGTCAGTCCTTTTTTAAGAAGTGGTAAAATAATCACCGAGTTCGCAGATGGCTTAGCGTTTGTCTTTGCTTAATTAGCGAAACGCTTATTTTGAGGTAACACCATGAAAAGATTAATATCCGTTGCATTGCTTACCGCATTCCTGGCTGGCTGTGCACACGATTCTCCTTGCGTACCTGTATACGACGATCAGGGGCGCCTGGTTCATACCAATACCTGTATGAAAGGCACTACCCAGGATAACTGGGAAACAGCCGGAGCCATCGCCGGTGGTGCTGCAGCCGTTGCCGGACTGACACTTGGGATTGTCGCCCTGACCAAATAAATCATCTCAAAAGCGCGGTTATTACCGCGCTTTGAGCACTAAGCATAAAATCTACATATAAGACAAAACGTTGCTTAATAGCGACTGACATATAATAAAATTATTATAGATTTCCCTCACACATCCACGATTTAAAATTAGCATTTTTTCTGTTTTTCGTTACACCACAGTTTCTTTTCATTATTCTCACGCCATTAATATTAACGCCAGAAATCGTTATCACGCGTCCTGTCTGATTTTTAAATTTTTTGCGCTGAAATGTGGCTTACGTTTCAATTTTGCACCACTTCAGGGCGCTGCATTTATTTTTTCCTGTCTACACTCTGCATATTGCGTCGAATAATCAGGCGCAAAAAACTGGCACTACCTTTGCTTAAAAGAGTATGGCCAAAGCCACAGACAGGTAAAAGACGTTTTCAGAACGTTTCCATAACAATAATTCCTCCACACAGGATGCTCTATGAAAAAGATGATAATCGCCAGCCTGGCTGCGGCCGGCGTGCTGCTTGCTGTTGCAAATCAGGCGCATGCCGGCGCAACACTTGATGCCGTAAAGAAAAAAGGGTTTGTGCAATGTGGGATCAGCGACGGCTTGCCTGGCTTTTCTTATGCCGATGCAAGCGGCAAGTTCTCGGGTATTGATGTTGATGTATGTCGTGGCGTTGCCTCCGCCGTATTTGGCGATGATAGCAAAGTAAAATATACCCCGCTCACCGCCAAGGAACGCTTTACTGCATTACAGTCTGGTGAAGTCGACATGCTCTCTCGTAATACCACGTGGACCTCCTCTCGTGATGCCGGTATGGGTATGTCCTTCACTGGCGTAACGTATTATGACGGCATTGGTTTTCTTACCCACAATAAAGCAGGTCTGAAGAGCGCTAAAGAGCTGGATGGCGCAACGGTCTGTATTCAGGCGGGAACCGATACCGAACTGAACGTGGCCGACTACTTTAAAGCCAACAATATGAAGTACACCCCCGTCACCTTTGACC
This sequence comes from Citrobacter freundii ATCC 8090 = MTCC 1658 = NBRC 12681, assembly GCF_011064845.1. Classification (NCBI taxonomy): domain Bacteria; kingdom Pseudomonadati; phylum Pseudomonadota; class Gammaproteobacteria; order Enterobacterales; family Enterobacteriaceae; genus Citrobacter; species Citrobacter freundii. The sequence goes on from NZ_CP049015.1 coordinate 4,492,615, forward strand.
GCTCGGATGAATCAGCCAAAGCTCTGGAATCTGGACGTTGCGATACGCTGGCTTCCGACCAGTCTCAGTTGTATGCCCTACGCATCAAGCTGAGCAATCCTGCGGAGTGGATCGTCCTGCCAGAAGTTATTTCTAAAGAACCGCTGGGACCTGTCGTACGTCGTGGGGATGATGAGTGGTTCTCCATTGTTCGCTGGACGCTGTTCGCCATGTTGAATGCGGAAGAAATGGGTGTTAACTCGAAAAACGTCGATGAAAAAGCGGCTAATCCAGCAACTCCGGATATGGCTCACCTGTTGGGTAAAGAAGGGGATTATGGCAAGGATCTGAAGCTTGATAACAAATGGGCCTACAACATTATCAAGCAGGTTGGTAACTATTCGGAGATCTTTGAACGTAACGTTGGATCGGAAAGTCCGCTGAAGATCAAACGTGGACAGAACAACCTCTGGAATAACGGTGGCATCCAATATGCGCCACCGGTGCGCTAATGCGTAGTGATGTAACGGGCGCCGCAACTGCGGCGCTCAGCCCAGAGTCATAGTTACTGAGGTTTTCTTATGTTCCATCGCCGCTCAACCGTAAAAGGATCGTTATCCTTTTCTAACCCTGCGGTCCGCGCCTGGTTATTTCAAATACTCGCCGTCATTGCGGTTATCAGCATTGCGGTCTATCTCATTCATAACACGATAAATAACCTGAACAATAGCGGTATTACCTCGGGGTTTTCTTTTCTCGATCGCAGTGCCGGATTTGGTATTGTCCAGCATCTGATTGATTACGAGCAAGGCGATACATATGGTCGTGTCTTTGTGGTCGGCCTGCTCAATACGCTATTAGTTTCTGCATTGTGTATTGTTTTCGCATCAATTCTCGGTTTCTTTCTCGGACTGGCACGCCTGTCAGATAACTGGTTATTGCGAAAACTCTCGACGATCTACATCGAAACGTTCCGCAATATACCGCCGCTGCTGCAGATCTTCTTCTGGTATTTCGCTGTATTACGTAACCTGCCCGGCCCACGCCAGGCTGTTAACGCACTGGATTTGATGTTCCTGAGTAACCGGGGGCTCTATATACCGGCCCCACAAATGGGAGAAGGTTTTTTTGCCTTTTGCACCGCTGTCGTTATCGCTATTGTCGTCACCATCGGATTATTTCGCTTCAACAGAATGCATCAAACCAAAACCGGCCAACTACGTCGGACCTGGCCCACGGCTCTGGCGTTGATCATACTTTTACCGGTGATTTCACAGTGGATGTTTGGCGCTGCGCTTCACTGGGACATTCCCGCACTTCGTGGTTTTAACTTCCGTGGCGGTATGGTGCTTATTCCCGAACTGGCGGCACTGACTCTGGCGCTTTCGGTGTACACCTCGGCATTTATTGCAGAAATTATTCGGGCGGGAATTCAGGCCGTTCCTTATGGCCAACATGAAGCCGCACGCTCGCTGGGTCTGCCAAATCCGGTGACGCTACGCCAGGTAATCATCCCACAGGCGCTACGCGTCATCATTCCCCCACTGACCAGCCAGTACCTGAATATCGTCAAGAACTCTTCTCTTGCGGCCGCCATTGGCTATCCGGACATGGTGTCACTGTTTGCCGGCACGGTACTCAATCAAACAGGGCAAGCCATTGAAACGATCGCCATCACTATGTCGGTATACCTGATCATTAGTCTGAGTATTTCTTTGCTGATGAATATTTATAACCGCCGTATTGCACTGATTGAGCGCTAAGGAGCCATGATGACAAAAACCCTGCTGTCTCACCCCTCACGCCAGCGCAGTAATCCGGCAAGCCGCAGCCTACTCTGGGTACGTAAAAACCTGTTCTCCAGTTGGTCAAATAGCCTGCTCACCCTACTATGCATATGGCTGATTTGGTCATTTCTTCCGCCACTGTTGAACTGGGTATTCTTTCAAGCCAACTGGGTAGGTTCAACCCGAGCAGACTGCACCAAAGCCGGAGCCTGCTGGGTGTTCATTCATGAACGCTTCGGGCAATTCATGTATGGACTTTATCCCCACGATCAGCGCTGGCGTGTAAATCTGGCCCTGATAATTGGTTTGCTGTCTATCGTTCCCATGTTCTTGAAAACAATCCCGCATCGTGGCCGCTATATCGCCGTCTGGGCCGTCGTTTATCCAGTGGTGGTTTGGTGGCTGATGTACGGGGGTTTTTTCGGGCTGGAGCGCGTAGAAACCCGGCAGTGGGGTGGATTAACACTGACGCTAATTATCGCATCCGTGGGGATTGCAGGCGCGCTTCCATGGGGCATTTTACTGGCGCTGGGACGTCGTTCCCATATGCCAGTCGTGCGGGTTTTATCCGTCATTTTCATTGAGTTCTGGCGCGGTGTGCCGTTGATTACCGTTCTGTTTATGTCCTCGGTCATGCTTCCTCTGTTTATGTCCGAAGGAACCAGTATCGACAAGCTTATCCGGGCCCTGGTCGGCGTTATTCTTTTCCAGTCGGCCTATGTCGCAGAAGTGGTTCGCGGAGGGTTACAAGCCCTACCAAAAGGTCAGTATGAAGCCGCTGAATCACTGGCGTTAGGATACTGGAAAACTCAGGGGCTGGTCATTCTTCCGCAAGCCCTCAAGCTGGTTATCCCTGGCCTGGTTAACACGATTATCGCCCTGTTCAAGGATACCAGTCTGGTCATTATCATCGGTCTGTTTGATCTCTTCAGTAGCGTGCAGCAAGCAACTGTGGACCCTGCGTGGCTGGGTATGTCGACAGAAGGATATGTTTTCGCTGCACTGATTTACTGGATCTTCTGTTTCAGTATGTCGCGTTACAGCCAACATCTGGAAAAACGTTTTAACACCGGGCGTACACCGCACTGAGGAATTTATGAGCCAATTATTAATGCCGTCTACCGACGCGATGATTACGCTGGAAAACGTCAACAAATGGTACGGACAGTTTCACGTCCTGAAAAACATCAACCTGAAGGTAAAACAGGGAGAGCGCATCGTATTATGCGGGCCTTCCGGTTCGGGTAAATCGACAACTATCCGCTGTATTAACCATCTGGAAGAGCATCAGCAAGGACGCATTGTGGTGGATGGGATTGAACTCAATGAAGACATCCGCAATATTGAGCGCGTCCGACAAGAAGTTGGCATGGTCTTTCAGCACTTTAATCTCTTTCCTCATTTAACTGTCCTACAAAACTGCACACTGGCGCCTATCTGGGTGCAAAAGATGCCGAAAAAAGAGGCTGAAGTACTGGCAATGCACTACCTCGAGCGGGTCCGCATTGCCGAACATGCGCATAAATATCCCGGGCAAATCTCTGGTGGACAACAACAGCGCGTGGCCATTGCACGCTCGCTGTGTATGAAACCCAAAATCATGTTATTTGATGAACCCACATCAGCGTTGGATCCTGAAATGGTAAAAGAAGTGCTGGATACCATGATAGGTCTGGCACAATCGGGCATGACCATGCTATGTGTAACCCATGAAATGGGCTTTGCCCGCACAGTAGCTGACCGGGTGATCTTTATGGATCTTGGCGAGATTGTGGAAGAGGCACCACCGGATGAGTTTTTTGCTCACCCCAAATCTGAACGCACTCGTGCGTTTTTATCGCAGGTTATTCATTAAAGCCATATGCCGGATACAGTTCCGGCTTATTTCCGCGTATAAACGCAAAAAGGCCATCCTTTCGGATGGCCTTTCGCTTTTATTTGATGTCTGGCAGTTCCCTACTCTCGCATGGGGAGACCCCACACTACCATCGGCGCTACGGCGTTTCACTTCTGAGTTCGGCATGGGGTCAGGTGGGACCACCGCGCTACAGCCGCCAGACAAATTCTTTTCTAAGTGCCGAACTTTAACCGAAAAACTGGTGCTGATACCCAGAGTCGAACTGGGGACCTCACCCTTACCAAGGGTGCGCTCTACCAACTGAGCCATATCAGCACACTAAATTTGATGCCTGGCAGTTCCCTACTCTCGCATGGGGAGACCCCACACTACCATCGGCGCTACGGCGTTTCACTTCTGAGTTCGGCATGGGGTCAGGTGGGACCACCGCGCTACAGCCGCCAGGCAAATTCTGTTATCAGACCGCTTTATGCGTTCTGATGTAATCTGTATCAAGCTGAATGTCGTCTCTTCGCCAAAACATCTTCGGCGTTGTAAGGTTAAGCCTCACGGTTCATTAGTATCGGTTAGCTCAATGTATCGCTACACTTACACACCCGACCTATCAACGTCATCGTCTTTAACGTTCCTTCAGGAGACTTAAAGTCTCAGGGAGAACTCATCTCGGGGCAAGTTTCGTGCTTAGATGCTTTCAGCACTTATCTCTTCCGCATTTAGCTACCGGGCAATGCCATTGGCATGACAACCCGAACACCAGTGATGCGTCCACTCCGGTCCTCTCGTACTAGGAGCAGCCCCCCTCAATTCTCCAGCGCCCACGGCAGATAGGGACCGAACTGTCTCACGACGTTCTAAACCCAGCTCGCGTACCACTTTAAATGGCGAACAGCCATACCCTTGGGACCTACTTCAGCCCCAGGATGTGATGAGCCGACATCGAGGTGCCAAACACCGCCGTCGATATGAACTCTTGGGCGGTATCAGCCTGTTATCCCCGGAGTACCTTTTATCCGTTGAGCGATGGCCCTTCCATTCAGAACCACCGGATCACTAAGACCTGCTTTCGCACCTGCTCGAGCCGTCACTCTCGCAGTCAAGCTAGCTTATGCCTTTGCACTAACCTCCTGATGTCCGACCAGGATTAGCTAACCTTCGTGCTCCTCCGTTACTCTTTAGGAGGAGACCGCCCCAGTCAAACTACCCACCAGACACTGTCCGCAACCCGGGTAACGGGTCCACGTTAGAACACCAGCCATTAAAGGGTGGTATTTCAAGGATGGCTCCATGCAGACTGGCGTCCACACTTCAAAGCCTCCCACCTATCCTACACATCAAGGACCAGTGTTCAGTGTCAAGCTATAGTAAAGGTTCACGGGGTCTTTCCGTCTTGCCGCGGGTACACTGCATCTTCACAGCGAGTTCAATTTCACTGAGTCTCGGGTGGAGACAGCCTGGCCATCATTACGCCATTCGTGCAGGTCGGAACTTACCCGACAAGGAATTTCGCTACCTTAGGACCGTTATAGTTACGGCCGCCGTTTACCGGGGCTTCGATCAAGAGCTTCTCCTTACGGATAACCCCATCAATTAACCTTCCGGCACCGGGCAGGCGTCACACCGTATACGTCCACTTTCGTGTTTGCACAGTGCTGTGTTTTTAATAAACAGTTGCAGCCAGCTGGTATCTTCGACTGATTTCAGCTCCATGAGTAAATCACTTCACCTACATATCAGCGTGCCTTCTCCCGAAGTTACGGCACCATTTTGCCTAGTTCCTTCACCCGAGTTCTCTCAAGCGCCTTGGTATTCTCTACCTGACCACCTGTGTCGGTTTGGGGTACGATTTCGTGTTACCTGATGCTTAGAGGCTTTTCCTGGAAGCAGGGCATTTGTTACTTCAGCACCGTAGTGCCTCGTCATCACACCTCAGCGTTAAAAAGGTACCGGATTTACCTGGAACCTCCGCCTACATGCTTAAACCGGGACAACCGTCGCCCGGCTAACATAGCCTTCTCCGTCCCCCCTTCGCAGTAACACCAAGTACAGGAATATTAACCTGTTTCCCATCGACTACGCCTTTCGGCCTCGCCTTAGGGGTCGACTCACCCTGCCCCGATTAACGTTGGACAGGAACCCTTGGTCTTCCGGCGTGCGGGTTTTTCACCCGCATTATCGTTACTTATGTCAGCATTCGCACTTCTGATACCTCCAGCATACCTCACGATACACCTTCAACGGCTTACAGAACGCTCCCCTACCCAACAACACATAGTGTCGCTGCCGCAGCTTCGGTGCATGGTTTAGCCCCGTTACATCTTCCGCGCAGGCCGACTCGACCAGTGAGCTATTACGCTTTCTTTAAATGATGGCTGCTTCTAAGCCAACATCCTGGCTGTCTGTGCCTTCCCACATCGTTTCCCACTTAACCATGACTTTGGGACCTTAGCTGGCGGTCTGGGTTGTTTCCCTCTTCACGACGGACGTTAGCACCCGCCGTGTGTCTCCCGTGATAACATTCTTCGGTATTCGCAGTTTGCATCGGGTTGGTAAGTCGGGATGACCCCCTAGCCGAAACAGTGCTCTACCCCCGAAGATGAGTTCACGAGGCGCTACCTAAATAGCTTTCGGGGAGAACCAGCTATCTCCCGGTTTGATTGGCCTTTCACCCCCAGCCACAAGTCATCCGCTAATTTTTCAACATTAGTCGGTTCGGTCCTCCAGTTAGTGTTACCCAACCTTCAACCTGCCCATGGCTAGATCACCGGGTTTCGGGTCTATACCCTGCAACTTAACGCCCAGTTAAGACTCGGTTTCCCTTCGGCTCCCCTATACGGTTAACCTTGCTACAGAATATAAGTCGCTGACCCATTATACAAAAGGTACGCAGTCACCCCATAAAGAGGCTCCCACTGCTTGTACGTACACGGTTTCAGGTTCTTTTTCACTCCCCTCGCCGGGGTTCTTTTCGCCTTTCCCTCACGGTACTGGTTCACTATCGGTCAGTCAGGAGTATTTAGCCTTGGAGGATGGTCCCCCCATATTCAGACAGGATACCACGTGTCCCGCCCTACTCTTCGAGTTCACAACCTGTGCATTTTGGTGTACGGGACTATCACCCTGTACCGTCGGACTTTCCAGACCGTTCCACTAACACACAAGCTGATTCAGACTCTGGGCTGCTCCCCGTTCGCTCGCCGCTACTGGGGGAATCTCGGTTGATTTCTTTTCCTCGGGGTACTTAGATGTTTCAGTTCCCCCGGTTCGCTTCATTACGCTATGTATTCACGTAATGATAGTGTGACGAATCACACTGGGTTTCCCCATTCGGAAATCGCCGGTTATAACGGTTCATATCACCTTACCGACGCTTATCGCAGATTAGCACGTCCTTCATCGCCTCTGACTGCCAGGGCATCCACCGTGTACGCTTAGTCGCTTAACCTCACAACCCGAAGATGTTTCGTAAAACACCAACGTGTTGCGAAAATTTGAGAGACTCGAACACACCGCTTTTCATTTCTTATTACGGAGAAATGAAACAGTGTGTCGTTTCAATTTTCAGCTTGATCCAGATTTTTAAAGAGCAAAACTTCGCAGTGAACCTTTTCAGGTACACTCTGAAGTTTTCTTGTGTTTTTGCAGTAAAGATGGTGGAGCTATGCGGGATCGAACCGCAGACCTCCTGCGTGCAAGGCAGGCGCTCTCCCAGCTGAGCTATAGCCCCATCGTAGTTATCTCATTCACCTTAATTCCTGCTGAGACAAGGCGTGGAGCGGCGAAGCATACTGAAGTATGCGAGTCGTTTCACAACGCGGTATCAGAAAGAATTTGGTAGGCCTGAGTGGACTTGAACCACCGACCTCACCCTTATCAGGGGTGCGCTCTAACCACCTGAGCTACAAGCCTGCAGAGATTTTCTTACTGCTAATTTTTCATCAGACAATCTGTGTGAGCACTACAAAGAACGTTTCTTTAAGGTAAGGAGGTGATCCAACCGCAGGTTCCCCTACGGTTACCTTGTTACGACTTCACCCCAGTCATGAATCACAAAGTGGTAAGCGCCCTCCCGAAGGTTAAGCTACCTACTTCTTTTGCAACCCACTCCCATGGTGTGACGGGCGGTGTGTACAAGGCCCGGGAACGTATTCACCGTGGCATTCTGATCCACGATTACTAGCGATTCCGACTTCATGGAGTCGAGTTGCAGACTCCAATCCGGACTACGACATACTTTATGAGGTCCGCTTGCTCTCGCGAGGTCGCTTCTCTTTGTATATGCCATTGTAGCACGTGTGTAGCCCTACTCGTAAGGGCCATGATGACTTGACGTCATCCCCACCTTCCTCCAGTTTATCACTGGCAGTCTCCTTTGAGTTCCCGGCCGAACCGCTGGCAACAAAGGATAAGGGTTGCGCTCGTTGCGGGACTTAACCCAACATTTCACAACACGAGCTGACGACAGCCATGCAGCACCTGTCTCAGAGTTCCCGAAGGCACCAAAGCATCTCTGCTAAGTTCTCTGGATGTCAAGAGTAGGTAAGGTTCTTCGCGTTGCATCGAATTAAACCACATGCTCCACCGCTTGTGCGGGCCCCCGTCAATTCATTTGAGTTTTAACCTTGCGGCCGTACTCCCCAGGCGGTCGACTTAACGCGTTAGCTCCGGAAGCCACGCCTCAAGGGCACAACCTCCAAGTCGACATCGTTTACGGCGTGGACTACCAGGGTATCTAATCCTGTTTGCTCCCCACGCTTTCGCACCTGAGCGTCAGTCTTTGTCCAGGGGGCCGCCTTCGCCACCGGTATTCCTCCAGATCTCTACGCATTTCACCGCTACACCTGGAATTCTACCCCCCTCTACAAGACTCTAGCCTGCCAGTTTCGGATGCAGTTCCCAGGTTGAGCCCGGGGATTTCACATCCGACTTGACAGACCGCCTGCGTGCGCTTTACGCCCAGTAATTCCGATTAACGCTTGCACCCTCCGTATTACCGCGGCTGCTGGCACGGAGTTAGCCGGTGCTTCTTCTGCGAGTAACGTCAATCGCTGCGGTTATTAACCACAACGCCTTCCTCCTCGCTGAAAGTACTTTACAACCCGAAGGCCTTCTTCATACACGCGGCATGGCTGCATCAGGCTTGCGCCCATTGTGCAATATTCCCCACTGCTGCCTCCCGTAGGAGTCTGGACCGTGTCTCAGTTCCAGTGTGGCTGGTCATCCTCTCAGACCAGCTAGGGATCGTCGCCTAGGTGAGCCGTTACCCCACCTACTAGCTAATCCCATCTGGGCACATCCGATGGCAAGAGGCCCGAAGGTCCCCCTCTTTGGTCTTGCGACGTTATGCGGTATTAGCTACCGTTTCCAGTAGTTATCCCCCTCCATCGGGCAGTTTCCCAGACATTACTCACCCGTCCGCCACTCGTCACCCAAGGAGCAAGCTCCTCTGTGCTACCGTTCGACTTGCATGTGTTAGGCCTGCCGCCAGCGTTCAATCTGAGCCATGATCAAACTCTTCAATTTAAGTTTGATGCTCGTGAATTAAACTTCGTAATGAATTACGTATGTTCACTCAGAGACTTGGTATTCATTTTTCGTCTTGCGACGTTAAGAATCCGTATCTTCGAGTGCCCACACAGATTGTCTGATAAATTGTTAAAGAGCAGTTGCGACGCGCTTTAGCGCTCTGTCGCGAGGTGGCGTATATTACGCTTTCCTCTTTCAGAGTCAACCCTCATTTTCAGGTTTTTCTCTTCAACCGAACCGGCTGTTTGTGTGAAGTGATTCACATCCGCCGTGTCGATGGAGGCGCATTATAGGGAGTTTCCTGTGGCCCGCAACCCTTAAATGACAGAAAAATGACTGACTGCTGCATTCCACAGCAAAACCCCGCCTTATACCCATTTACGCACAGAGTTATCCACAATCGTAAGCAAATTATCTGTCAGCGTCCCTGAAAAAGGAGAGAACCGGTATGAAAACTTCTATATAGAAAGAAATTCACTCTACGCTATATAAAGAAGAAGGGCTGACAACTTAAGCTCCATAATCCCTACCACCTTTGAATTACGCCCTCCATCAGGCGATAATACCCGCACAAACCGTGATTCCAGGACCGTGATGAGACACTCACTGCAACGTACTGCTATACGCAAACGCCCGATGAAGCTTGGCACCACCGTGATCCTCATGGTTAGTGCAGTTCTCTTCTCCGTGCTGCTTGTCGTTCATCTGATTTATTTCTCGCAAATTAGCAATATGACGCGCGATGCGTTAGCGAGTAAAGCGCTTGCCGTCGCGCGAACGTTGGCCAACTCTCCGGAGATCCGCCAGGGACTAATGAAAAAGCCCGAGGAAAGCGGTATTCAGGCGATTGCCCAGGCGGTGAATAAGAGCAACGATTTTTTGTTCATCGTCGTCACCGATATGCAAAGCATTCGTTACTCCCATCCCGAAGCACAGCGAATCGGCCAGCCATTTAAAGGCGATGACATTTTGCTGGCCCTGCAAGGTAAAGAGAATGTCGCCATTAATCGCGGGTTTCTGGCTAAAGCCCTGCGGGTATTCACCCCTATATATGACGAACATCACCAGCAAATTGGCGTGGTAGCGATCGGTCTTGAGCTAAGCAGAGTTGCTGAACAGATCAATAACAGCCGCGGCAGCATCATCTGGTCAATCTTATTTGGCGTGCTGGTTGGGCTGCTCGGCACATGGATATTCGTTAAGGTCCTCAAACGCATTCTGTTTGGTCTGGAACCTTATGAAATCTCCAATCTGTTCGAACAACGCCAGGCAATGCTGCACTCTATAAAGGAAGGTGTCATTGCCGTTGACGAGTGCGGTGAAGTGACGTTGATTAACCAAGCTGCGCAGGAGCTGCTGGATTATCACAAATCACAAGATGATGCCCAGCTCTCCACGCTCAGCCATGCGTGGTCACAAGTGGTCGATTTTTCACAGGTACTACATGACGGAACGCCGCGCCGCGATGAAGAGATCATGGTGAAGGATCGGCTACTCTTAATTAACACGGTCCCGGTACTCAGCAACGGTAAAATCATCGGCGCCATTTCAACCTTCAGAGATAAGACTGAAGTCCGAAAGTTAATGCAACGCCTGGACGGTATGGTCAACTATGCCGATGCACTTCGTGAACGATCCCACGAATTCATGAATAAATTGCACGTGATTCTGGGATTATTGCATCTGAAAAGTTATAAGCAGCTTGAAAATTACATCCTAAAGACCGCGAACAATTATCAGGAAGAAATTGGCTCACTGTTAGGAAAAATAAAATCTCCGGTGATCGCAGGATTTTTACTCAGTAAGATTAATCGCACATCTGATTTAGGCCATAGCCTGGTCATCAGCAATGAAAGCCAGCTACCGGAGAATAACAACGAAGATCAGGTGGCGGTGCTGATTACCGTTCTGGGGAATCTGATTGAAAACGCCCTGGAGGCGCTAGGTCAAGAACCTGGTGGTGAGATCAGCATATCCTTGCATTATCGACACGGCTGGTTGCATTGCGAAGTGAATGACGATGGTCCGGGGATCGCCCCCGAAAACATTGAGCACATCTTTGAGAAGGGCGTTTCGTCAAAAGGAACCGAACGGGGCGTAGGTTTAGCGCTTGTTAAACAACAGGTTGAAAACGTTGGCGGCAATATATCCGTCGAGTCTGAACCTGGGATCTTCACCCAATTTTTTGTACAGTTACCGTGGAATAGTGAGAGGGCCAGCAGATGATCAATGTCTTAATTGTCGATGACGATGCAATGGTAGCGGAATTAAACCGTCGTTATGTCGCGCAACTCTCCGGTTTTCACTGCTGCGGCACAGCCTCCACGCTGGAGAAAGCAAAAGAGATAATCTTTCATAGCGGTCATCATATCGATCTGATTTTGCTAGATATTTATATGCAAAAAGAAAACGGCCTGGACCTGCTACCGGTTCTGCACAGTGAAGGTTGCAAGTGCGATGTCATCGTCATCTCTTCTGCAGCCGATGCCACCACCATTAAAGATTCACTTCACTACGGCGTCGTTGACTACTTGATCAAACCTTTCCAGGCGTCCCGGTTTGAAGAGGCGCTCACCGGCTGGCTACAGAAAAAAACTGAGATGGAAAAGCATCAGTACTATGAACAGTCTGAGCTTGACCAGTTGATTCACGGCAGCTCCTCCAATGAACAAGAAACGCGGCGCTTACCCAAAGGATTAACGCCACAAACGTTGCGCACGTTGTGCCAGTGGATTGATGAGCACCAGGATCAGGAGTTCTCCACGGATGAGCTGGCTAACGAGGTCAATATCTCGCGCGTCTCTTGCCGTAAATACCTTATCTGGCTCGTCAATTGTCACATCTTATTTACCAGCATCCATTATGGCGTGACCGGCAGACCTGTTTATCGTTATCGCGTGCAGGCTGAACACTACTCATTGCTTAAACAATATTGCCAATAAATACACTTGGGATTATTTGTTATTTGAAAGTAACAATTATTAAAATAATGAAAAATCCCTATTTCACCAGCTGACACTGCAAAATTATAAATTTGCGTTAGATCAAATATATTTGTATCCGGCATGTTAAATGTATTATTTTAATATTAACAAATATCACACTGTTTTTAATTTCAAAATCGCTAACAAAAGTTAATTAAGTATTATCTAACTCGCAGAGTGTGTATTTTTACCCATAAAGGATTAGTCTGAAATTAACCAGACATACAAAATCTAGACTGGTAGCAATGGAGACCATGCTACGTACCATGGACACCGTACATTTTTGTGAGCAAATAAAAGTATCCGCACGCCGACTTCATCACATCATGAAATGGCGTGACCGTGATCACATAAATAACCCACTCACTCATTCTGTCGGTGGTTCATGTAATAGCGGAAAACGCAAAATAGATAAATTACAGCGTCAACCGCGGCTCTCCATGTTCAGCTCTGCTTCCCATCGCCTGAGGATTCTCTCCTCTGATCAAAGCCACAGAAAAAACCAAATATCGCCATAACTTTAAAAAAAAATTCTAGCAAGACATTTGAACATTAATCGCAAATATGGACATATCGAATACTGACCATTTTTTGATGCTTATTCTGGCAAAAAAGAATGTGGCACAGATCCATTTTTCAAAAAATTGACTGGGTTTTTCGCGAGGGTAAATAAAATGTTATTTAGTATACAACTTCTCATAATATTAATATGTTTGTTTTATGGCGCCAGAAAGGGCGGTATCGCGCTGGGTTTATTAGGCGGTATCGGCCTGGTCATTCTGGTTTTCGTTTTCCATCTCCAGCCGGGTAAACCACCTGTAGATGTCATGCTGGTTATTATTGCCGTGGTGGCCGCATCGGCAACCTTACAAGCCTCCGGCGGTCTTGACGTTATGCTGCAAATCGCTGAAAAGCTGCTGCGCCGTAACCCAAAATATGTTTCCATCGTCGCACCTTTCGTTACCTGCACCCTGACGATTCTCTGCGGTACAGGGCACGTGGTATACACCATCCTGCCAATCATTTATGACGTTGCCATTAAGAACAATATTCGCCCGGAACGTCCGATGGCGGCGAGTTCTATCGGTGCGCAGATGGGGATTATCGCCAGCCCGGTTTCTGTAGCCGTTGTGTCACTGGTAGCAATGCTGGGTAACGTAACGTTTGAAGGCAAGCATCTCGAATTCCTCGACCTGCTCAGCATCACCATCCCGTCTACCTTGTTGGGTATCCTGGCGATCGGTATCTTCAGTTGGTTCCGTGGTAAAGATCTGGATAAAGATGAAGAGTTCCAGAAGTTCATTTCTGTACCTGAAAACCACAACTATGTGTATGGCGATACCGCCACGCTGTTAGACAAAAAGCTGCCGAAAAGCAACTGGCTGGCCATGTGGATCTTCCTTGCCGCTATCGCCGTTGTTGCCGTACTCGGCGCGTTCTCTGAGCTGCGCCCTACCTTTAGCGGCAAACCACTGTCAATGGTACTGGTTATCCAGATGTTCATGCTGCTGACGGGTGCGCTGATTATTATCCTGACGAAGACCAATCCCGCTTCAATATCTAAAAACGAAGTCTTCCGTTCCGGTATGATCGCGATTGTGGCGGTGTACGGTATTGCCTGGATGGCCGAAACAATGTTCGGCGCGCACATGACAGAAATCGAAGGTGTGCTGGGCAATATGGTGAAAGAGTATCCGTGGGCCTATGCAATTGTTCTGCTGCTGGTATCCAAATTTGTAAACTCCCAGGCAGCAGCGCTGGCAGCGATTGTTCCGGTCGCACTGGCAATCGGGGTTGATCCAGCGTACATCGTGGCTTCCGCTCCGGCATGTTACGGTTACTACATTCTGCCGACCTACCCGAGCGACCTGGCGGCTATTCAGTTTGACCGCTCTGGCACCACCCACATCGGCCGCTTCGTTATCAACCACAGCTTCATTCTGCCTGGTTTGATCGGCGTAAGCGTATCCTGTGTCTTTGGTTGGATCTTCGCCGCAATGTACGGTTTCCTGTAATCACAGTTCGCGTGCCGTCCGCGTTGGTACGGCACGCCACCATTAAGACACAGAGAATTTTAAAATTCCTGAGAAAAATGAAAAGGCTGGAAGCAAATGTCAAAAGTTGAATTCACTTACCAGGCGGCTTTCCCACTGGGGGAAGACAAAACTGAGTACTACCTGCTGACATCCGATCACGTCAGTGTCGGCGAGTTTGAAGGCGAAACAATCCTGAAAGTAGCTCCTGAAGCACTTACGCTACTGGCCCAACAAGCCTTCCACGATGCCTCCTTCATGCTCCGCCCAGAACACCAACAGCAAGTCGCCTCAATTCTCCATGATCCCGAAGCCAGCGAAAACGATAAGTACGTGGCGCTGCAGTTCCTGAGAAACTCCGAAATCGCCGCCAAAGGCGTGTTGCCAACCTGCCAGGACACCGGTACGGCAATTATCATGGGTAAAAAAGGTCAGCGCGTTTGGACCGGCGGCGGCGATGAAGCGGCCCTCTCCAAAGGCGTATTTAATACCTATATTGAAGATAACCTGCGCTACTCGCAAAACGCGGCGCTGGATATGTACAAAGAAGTGAATACCGGCACCAACCTGCCCGCACAAATCGATCTGTACAGCGTGGACGGTGACGAATACAAATTCCTGTGCGTGGCCAAAGGCGGCGGCTCAGCCAACAAAACCTATCTGTATCAGGAAACCAAAGCGCTGCTGACTCCCGGCAAACTGAAAAACTTCCTGGTTGAGAAAATGCGCACGCTGGGTACTGCAGCTTGCCCGCCGTATCACATCGCATTCGTCATTGGCGGGACGTCAGCGGAAAGTACCCTTAAAACGGTGAAATTGGCCAGCACACACTACTATGACGCGCTGCCGACTGAAGGTAATGCTCACGGCCAGGCGTTCCGCGATCTGCAACTAGAACAGGAACTGCTGATCGAGGCACAGAAACTCGGCCTTGGCGCTCAGTTTGGCGGGAAATACTTCGCACATGATATCCGCGTGATCCGCCTGCCTCGCCACGGCGCATCCTGCCCGGTTGGTATGGGCGTTTCTTGCTCCGCAGACCGTAATATTAAAGCCAAGATTAACCGCGAAGGGATCTGGATTGAAAAACTGGAACATAACCCAGGTCAGTACATTCCGGAATCTCTGCGCCAGGCGGGTGAAGGTGAAGTGGTTAAAGTTGACCTTAACCGCCCGATGAAAGAGATCCTCGCTCAGCTCTCTCAGTACCCGGTTTCTACTCGTCTGTCACTGAGCGGTACTATCATTGTCGGTCGTGACATTGCCCACGCGAAGTTAAAAGAACGTATTGAGTCCGGCGAAGGTTTACCGCAGTACGTGAAAGATCATCCGATCTACTACGCGGGTCCGGCCAAAACGCCTGCAGGCTATCCGTCCGGTTCTTTAGGCCCAACCACCGCGGGTCGTATGGACTCCTACGTTGACCTGTTGCAGTCTCACGGCGGCAGCATGATCATGTTGGCGAAAGGTAACCGCAGTCAGCAAGTGACTGACGCCTGCCACAAACACGGCGGCTTCTACTTAGGCAGCATCGGTGGTCCGGCAGCGGTACTGGCGCAGCAGAGCATTAAGCATCTGGAATGCGTGGAATACCCGGAGCTGGGAATGGAAGCTATCTGGAAAATCGAAGTAGAAGATTTCCCTGCTTTCATCCTGGTCGATGACAAAGGCAACGATTTCTTCCAGCAAATCGTCAGCAAACAATGCGCTAACTGCGCGAAGTAACCCATTCGGCCCGGCACTGGACTGGCACTAAATTTTTGGCGTCAGTCCAGCGATCCCCCCGGGCCAACTTTATCCCCCCATTTACTGGTATTGAATTTTTGCCGTTCACAGGGAATAGTGACCTTTTCCATTACGTGTGAATTCGCAATGCTCCGCACTCTGAACCCCACAATCTTGCACACTGGCGCAGTATTCCTGGCGCTGATCCTTATCTACACCGGTATCTCTGCCTCGGAGAAAATCACCTGGCTGATGGAAGTCACGCCGGTCATTATTGTCGTACCGCTGTTGCTGGCTACCATGAAGCAGTACCCATTGACGCCGCTGCTTTATACGTTGATTTTCTTGCACGCCATCATTCTGATGGTAGGCGGGATGTATACCTACGCCAAAGTTCCCGTCGGTTTTCAGGTTCAGGAATGGCTGGATCTCAGTCGTAACCCCTATGACAAGTTGGGTCACTTCTTCCAGGGGCTGGTACCAGCCCTGACGGCAAGAGAGATTTTAGTGCGCGGCAATATTGTCCGTGGTCGTAAGATGCTGGCATTTTTAGTCTGCTGCGTAGCACTGGCGATTAGCGCAATGTATGAACTGATCGAGTGGTGGGCAGCGCTGGCAATGGGACAAGGTGCGGAAGACTTCCTTGGCACGCAGGGTGACCCGTGGGATACCCAGTCGGACATGTTCTGCGCCCTGCTCGGCGCGTTAACAACGATCCTCGCGTTGGCGGGCTGGCACAATCGGCAGTTGAAAACGGCCGGAGAGCGCTAACGCTTCTCCGGCAATCTGCGCTACCTACTGCGATACTTGATAACCAGAATCGGCAAGGCGAACAACAGTGTCAGAAAGTTCGCCATGCTGACAGCGGTATCTTCAATCAATAACCCATAAGCCAGCCACAACACCAGCCCGCACACAAACATCACATACATTAAACCGGAGATACCCTGGGTGTTGCGGGTGGTAATAACCTTAATCGCCTGCGGCAAAAAAGAGAGCGTCGTCAGCGTTGCCGCCAGATAGCCAATCCAGGAATGCCACTCCATAGCTAGGCCTTCACATCGCTGGCCACTACCACCGGAATCTCCGGAGTATTCGACTGTTTGACGGGCGACGGCACTTTTCGGTACTTATCCAGCAGGTGGATCTGAATCTTACGCAGCATATCGCCATTCAACCGGTAGTAACGGAAATAGAGCACCAGTGTCACAACGAAAAAAAGCGTGGGCAGCGCGATCATGATGAACTGCATGCCGAGGATGGTCTCAGCAGATTGCGTCGCATTCGGAACATAACCAATCAATCCCAGCACCACCGCAATAAAGAAAGCGGAAAACGCCGAGCCACCTTTGACCACCATTGTCTGCACGGCATAGGCAATACTCTCGCAGCGGACGTTAAACTTGTATTCACCGTAATCTACGGTGTCCGCCACCATAATCACCTGCAGTACCCAGAACAGCGCCGTACCAATGTTCAGAAGGATCCCTGCGGTAACAATCAGGAAAGTATTGTGGAATGCCCCCAGAGCCATAATCAGCAATACGCCTGCGCTGAGAACTGGCATAACCGAAGCGCCAGCCCACAGTACCCGGCGAGAAAGCGCCTTTGACAGACGGGGAAAGAGAATCAATGTCAGCAAGTTAGCTGCTCCGGCATAGGAGAGGTAGTATGGGAAAAGGTCAGCATCACCCACCACGTAGGTGAAGTAGTAAATCGCAAAACCTGTAATGATATTGGACGCCACGTTGTAAGCCAGCGCCATCCCCAGCAGGCAGGAAAGCTGATCGTTTTTGTAGATAAGCGCAAGGATTGATTTCAGCGTCAGCCGGGTGCTGTCTGCGGTAGCTTCGCTGTCAGAGGAATACACTTCATGCACATTGCGCAAGGTTACGAGGGTAGAAACAATAAAAAATGCGATCAGCACCAGCGTAAACATCTGAAAACCGAACCCGCGATCCGCGCCGCCAACATAGTTTACAAAGGGTAGCGTCACGCCCGCGGTGACAAACCCGGCAAGGCTGGCGAAGAAACGGGGATACGGCACCAGTTGTTCACGCTCGCGTTTATCCAGCGTAATGGTTGGCACCAGTGACCAGAATGGAATATCCATAATGGTGTAGGTCATTCCCCATAAAATATACGTCACGCAAACAAATACGACCTGCGCAGTACCCTCAAAAAGATGTGCGCTAAAAAGCAAAAACAGCACCAATGAGTTCGCTCAGCGTACCGAGTAAAATCCAGGGTTTAAATTTTCCCCAGCGCGATCGGGTGGCATTCACTATCCACCCCATCACCGGATCGTTAAACGCGTTCCATATTTTTGCCACCAGGAACAAGGTTCCGACGACGCCCACCGATAATCCCACCACGTCGGTGTAGTAATACATCAGATACATGTACACAATACCGATAGCGAAATCCTTACCGAACGCTCCAAATCCGTAACTGAGTTTTGTTGTCAGAGAGATGCTCATAGGGTATCGGGTCGCTGTTACCAGCGCCCGCCTTCTGTAAGAGGAAACGTCAGAGGTTAAACGCCGGATGCTCTGCCCGGCGTGATTGTGTATTAACGGTGCAGCCAGGCCGGCAGCCAGTCGCCGTGAGACGCGATCAGGTCGTCCACCAGCGCATAAATCTCTTCAATCCCCAGTACCGCGGCGGTATGCGGATCCATCATCGCTGCGTGATAAACACGATCGCGGTTCTCCGTCAGGATGGCTTCCGTTAGCAGAGTCTGAACATTGATATTGGTTTGCATCATAGCCGCCAAATGTGACGGGAGAGCACCGACTTTCGTTGGCTGAATACCATTCGCATCAACCAGACAAGCGACTTCAACACAGCAACCTTGTGGCAGGTTATCGATCAGATTGTCATTGCGAACGTTGCCATACACGACGCTCGGTTCACCGGTCCAGATAGCGTTCATGATAGTGCTGGCATATTCGCGCGACGGTTTAATGTCGATCCGCTCAGCCGTTTTGTACTCTTCCAGCTCTTTTTTCCAGTTCGCCAACTGTTCCACACAACGTTTCGGATATTCATCCAATGGCACCTTATAGCGCTCAATCAGATCTTCACGCCCCGGTTTGATAAACCACGGCGTATATTCGGCGAAGTGTTCCGACGATTCGGTGACGAAATACCCCAGTTTTTTGAACATTTCATAGCGCACAATGTTCTGGCAACGGGTATTTCCGTGAATATTCGGTTTCGGTGCCTGACCGGATTCATAGGCCGCCAGCAGCTCCGGGTAGAGATTCACATAGGCGCCGTCCGCCGTTTTGCGCTCCAGCTCCAGATAAAATGCCATATGGTTGATCCCGGCACTGCGATAGCGCAAAGAGGCAGGGTCAATGTTCAGATCGCGGGCCAACTCCTCCGCCGTCCCCTGCACCGAATGACACAGCCCAACCTGCTTAATATGCGGATAGCGTGCATACATTGCCCAGGTGTTCATCGCCATCGGGTTAACGTAGTTAAGCATGGTGGCCTGCGGACAGACTTCGGTCATATCCTCACAAATCTGCCATAAATGCGGAATGGTGCGCAGCGCGCGCATAATGCCGCC
Organism: Citrobacter freundii ATCC 8090 = MTCC 1658 = NBRC 12681; assembly: GCF_011064845.1. NCBI lineage: Bacteria > Pseudomonadati > Pseudomonadota > Gammaproteobacteria > Enterobacterales > Enterobacteriaceae > Citrobacter > Citrobacter freundii. Next base: position 4,512,081 of record NZ_CP049015.1, read on the forward strand.
CGGCCCCAGCGTGTCGGCAATCGTCTGCTCCAGACCATGGCGTTTACACACCGTAAAATCGGTGACGGTACAGGGTTCATAGCCGCCGATCTGGAAAGCGACCACCACAAAATCAGCATCCTGTAATGCTGCTTTTTGATCGGTATAGCAGGTGATTCGTCCAGACGCGCCCGCAGAATCCATCAACTTGCGCACAACAACGTGTGACTCTTCCAGACGCGTAGGATCGAGATCCATCAAGGCGATATGCGCAGATTTAAGCGCATCGCGGTGAAAGACGTCCCCAAGAATATTTTTGACGAAAATCGTGGAACCGGCGCCGATAAAGGTAATTTTGGGTGCAGACATCATGACTCTCCAGAACATTAGTAAACACAGTCATGGTGGCACAGCGTATAGCTGAAAACTTCCGACTTCTCTGCTGAGCATTCCCATAAACTCAGATCATCACTCTGCACCCTATTGGATCTGAGTTTATGGGACAAAATTACCCAAAAAGCAGAGTATGTGGCCGCAAAATGTCGCTATGCTCAATGGTAACGGTCCAATTTGTGTCCTGATTCTCAGCCTTAATACGTGTTAAATGACATGATTCTGATAATTCAGGAAATGGAGCAACCATGAGTACATTACCGACATCGCCTCTTCCTCCCGATCCGCACATGTGCAGTAGCGATGAAGAACAAACCCGCAGCCCGCTATCGCTGTACTCAGAATATCAACGGATGGATATCGAGTTGCGCTCACCGCATGCTATGCCAGCCAGCCATTGGCATGGGCAGGTGGAGATCAATGTGCCGTTTGATGGTGACGTCGAGTATCTGATCAACAACGAAGTCGTACAGATAAAACAGGGACACATCACGCTATTCTGGGCCTGCACACCGCATCAACTCACGCGTCCGGGCAGTTGCCAAAGTATGGCTATCTTCAATTTACCGATGCACCTTTTCCTCTCCTGGCCGCTGGATCGCGAGTTGATCAACCATGTTACCCATGGAATGGTCATCAAATCGCTGGCGTCGCAGCAGTTGAGCACCTTTGAAGTTCAGCGCTGGCAACAGGAACTGAACAACCCGAACGAACAAATTCGCCAGCTCGCCATTGATGAAATTGGTCTGATGCTCAAGCGGTTTAGCCTTTCCGGCTGGCAGCCTATACTCGTCAATAAAACCTCGCGGACCCACAAAAACAGCGTGTCTCGGCACGCCCAGTTTTACGTCAGCCAAATGCTGAGCTTTATTGCCGATAACTACGATCAGGCGCTCACCATCAACGACGTCGCGGAACACGTGAAGCTCAACGCCAACTACGCGATGGGGATTTTCCAACGCGTGATGCAACTCACCCTGAAGCAGTACATCACGGCAATGCGGATCAATCACGTCCGCGCATTACTTAGCGATACCGATAAAACCATTCTCGACGTTGCGTTGACCGCCGGATTCCGTTCCAGCAGCCGTTTTTATGACACCTTCAGCAAGTTTGTCGGCATGTCGCCGCAGCAGTACCGCAAACTAAGCCAGCAGCATCGGCAAACAATGGCTGGTTGATATCATTCGGCCATATCAGTATCAGCCAAAAAAATATTCCCCCTGTCGATAAACGGTGGTGAAAAACCGCCAACAAGCAAACGTAACCATATGTTTAAAAACAAATTAAACATAAATCAGACTATTTTTCACCCGCTTTACAGCCCGTTTTGACAGGATAATACTTGCCTGCGTCACATTCATACGGTGTGTCTGCAATTCATAGATTGCAACCTTTCCACAACCGGGTAAAAGATGATGAAAGTATTAATTGTTGAAAGTGAGTTTCTGCATCAGGACACCTGGGTCGGTAGCGCTGTCGAACGTCTGGCTGACGCATTAAGCCGCCAAAATGTTACCGTCATTAAGTCCACCTCATTCGACGATGGCTACGCAATCCTCGCCGCCAATGAAGCCATTGATTGCCTGATGTTCAGCTATCAAATGGAACAACAAGACGAACACCTGAACGTCAGGCAATTGATCGGCAAGCTCCACGAGCGCCAGCAAAACGTTCCCGTATTCCTGCTGGGCGATCGCGAAAAAGCCACCGCATCGCTGGATCGCGACCTGCTGGAGCTTGTCGATGAATTCGCCTGGATTCTGGAGGACAGCGCTGACTTTATCGCTGGCCGTGCCATCGCAGCGATGACTCGCTATCGTCAGCAGTTGTTACCACCGCTGTTCAACGCCCTGATGAAATACAGCAATGTCCATGAGTATTCCTGGGCTGCACCGGGTCACCAGGGCGGTGTCGGTTTCACCAAAACACCTGCCGGTCGACTGTACCATGACTACTACGGTGAGAATCTCTTCCGTACCGACATGGGGATTGAACGTACCAATCTCGGTTCTTTACTCGACCATACAGGCGCATTTGGGGAAAGTGAAAAAAATGCTGCCCGCGTGTTCGGTGCCGACCGTTCCTGGTCCGTAGTGGTCGGGACTTCCGGCTCTAACCGCACCATCATGCAGGCCTGCATGACCGACAACGACGTCGTGGTGCTGGATCGTAACTGCCATAAATCCATCGAACAGGGGCTGATCCTCACCGGGGCAAAACCGGTGTACATGGTGCCAAGCCGCAACCGGTACGGCATTATCGGGCCTATCTACCCGCAAGAAATGCAGCCTGAAACTTTACAGAAAAAAATCAGCGAAAGCCCGCTGACCAAAGGCAAAACTGGGCAAAAACCGTCTTACAGCGTTGTGACCAACTGTACCTACGACGGTGTTTGCTACAACGCCAAAGAGGCGCAGGATCTGCTCGCACAAACCAGCGATCGCATCCACTTCGATGAAGCCTGGTACGGCTATGCTCGCTTCAACCCAATTTATGCCGATCACTACGCCATGCGTGGCGCGCCGGGCGATCATAACGGTCCTACCGTTTTTGCCACCCACTCGACCCACAAACTGCTGAATGCGCTCTCTCAGGCATCTTACATTCACGTTCGTGAAGGGCGTGGGGCCGTGAACTTCTCCCGCTTTAACCAGGCGTACATGATGCACGCCACCACCTCTCCGCTGTATGCTATCTGCGCCTCAAACGACGTGGCGGTCTCCATGATGGACGGTAACAGCGGCCTGTCGCTCACTCAGGAAGTGATCGACGAAGCAGTCGATTTCCGTCAGGCCATGGCACGGTTGTACAAAGAGTTCACCGCCGAAGGCGACTGGTTCTTCAAACCGTGGAACAAAGAAGTGGTAACCGATCCGCAGACCGGTAAAACCTATGACTTTGCCGACGCGCCAGCCACATTGCTGGCTACCGATCAGAACTGCTGGGTGATGCGTCCGGGTGAATCCTGGCACGGCTTTAAAGACCTGCCGGATAACTGGAGCATGCTGGACCCGATCAAAGTCAGCATTCTGGCACCGGGGATGGGCGACGATGGCGAACTGGAAGAGAACGGCGTACCGGCTGCACTGGTTACCGCCTGGCTTGGCCGCCACGGCATCGTGCCGACCCGAACCACCGATTTCCAGATTATGTTCCTGTTCTCCATGGGGATTACCCGCGGGAAATGGGGCACACTGATTAACACGCTGTGCTCTTTCAAACACCACTACGATGCCAATACCCCGCTGGCACAGGTGATGCCAGAACTGGTTGAGGAACATCCTGACACTTATGCCAACATGGGTATTCACGATCTGGGCGACACCATGTTCGCCTGGCTGAAAGAGAACAACCCAGGCAGCCGTCTCAATGCAGCCTACTCCGGTCTGCCGGATGCGGATATTACTCCGCGTGACGCTTACAACGCGATAGTCAGTGACAACGTTGAGATGGTGGCGATTGAAAATCTGGCGGGACGTATTGCGGCAAACTCCGTGATCCCTTACCCACCGGGAATTCCGATGCTGCTGTCCGGTGAAAACTTTGGCGATGCCAACAGCCCGCAAATTGGGTACCTGCGTTCGTTGCAGTCCTGGGACCACCACTTCCCTGGATTTGAACATGAAACCGAAGGAACGGAAATTATTGACGGTGTTTATCACGTTATGTGCGTGAAAGCATAAGGTCTCTTTTTAGATAGTCCGATGTTTAAGGTAGACATGTCATTCTTGAGTAATTCCTGAGTATTGCTGCAAAACAATAACACTGTCATACCTTTTTGCGCGGGACCACCCCGCGCTTTTTTTATACGCAAATAGCATCTTTCCACTTGCGTAAAAAAATGTGTACATAAGAAAAATCCCACCAAACATTGTAATTAATTTCAGACACGTTATTTTATTGCGGTCCTGGTTTCATCATACAATTTCAATTTAGCCGATTTGGCTCATCTGATGTTGAGCTACGGTGTTTTTTCATATTCCTGGAGTTGGGTATGAAGCTTTGCAGCAAAGAAGCTTGTGTTGTTGTATTAACGGAGAAGGATGTTTGGTTAAGGATTAACGGTAAAGAAGCCATCAGTTTAAAAGCTAATCATATGGCACTGGTGGCATGCGATAATAATATTATCGATTTTTCATCACTTAATAACGCATTGGTCGTACATATTAGCCGCGATATCATTAAAGACTATCTGCGCTTTTTAAATAAAGACCTTTCACAGATCCCACTCTGGCAACGCAGTGCCAGCCCAGTAATGACCTCAGCGTGTCTGACGCCGGATGTCTTCAGGGTGGCTGCCCAACATAGCGTAATGGACACAGTGAACGAAGCTGAAAGAGAGCGTACGCGCTCGCTACTGTTCACGGTGTTATCACGCTTTCTCGACAGCAAAAAGTTTATCTCTTTGCTCATGTATATGCTGCGCAACTGTATCAGCGACAGCGTTTATCACATTATTGAGAGCGATATACATAAAGACTGGAATTTAAGCATGGTTGCCAGTTGCTTATGCCTGAGTCCCAGTTTGTTAAAGAAAAAGCTCAAAAGTGAAAATACAAGTTACAGCCAAATAATTACCACCTGTCGCATGCGATATGCCGTCAATCAATTACTGATGGACGGCAAAAACATTTCCCAGGTCTCTCAACTATGTGGATATAACAGTACCTCATACTTTATCTCCGTATTCAAAGAGTTCTATGGGATGACGCCTCTGCATTATGTTAGTCAACATAGGGAGCCATCCGCCGCCTGATTTTTAATCAGTTAGCGATAAGCCATAATAATATCAGCATTAGCGATACCCCAGCTCCGTCATCATTAAACAGACTTTTGACGAGGTATGATAAGGCGTCATTTATCCTTATCAGGAGTTAGAAAATATGTCGACGGATGCTGATGCTCACAAAGTGGGCTTAATCCCCGTCACCCTTATGGTGTCGGGGAATATTATGGGTTCCGGTGTATTCCTGCTACCCGCAAACCTTGCGTCAACTGGCGGGATTGCAATCTACGGATGGTTGGTCACGATTATCGGTGCTCTGGCACTGTCGATGGTGTACGCCAAAATGTCGTCCTTAGACTCCAGTCCCGGTGGTTCTTATGCTTACGCCCGCCGCTGCTTCGGTCCTTTTTTGGGCTACCAGACCAACGTACTGTACTGGCTGGCCTGCTGGATTGGTAACATCGCCATGGTGGTCATTGGCGTCGGTTACCTGAGCTACTTCTTCCCCATCTTAAAAGATCCGCTGGTCCTGACGCTGACCTGTGTCGTCGTGCTGTGGATCTTCGTATTACTGAACATTGTCGGACCGAAAATGATCACCCGCGTGCAGGCCGTCGCAACGGTACTGGCGCTGGTACCAATTGTCGGGATTGCCGTCTTCGGCTGGTTCTGGTTCCGCGGTGAAACCTATATGGCGGCCTGGAACGTCAGCGGCATGAACACCTTCGGCGCGATTCAAAGCACTCTGAATGTTACCTTATGGTCATTTATCGGGGTAGAAAGCGCCTCCGTCGCGGCTGGCGTGGTTAAAAACCCCAAACGTAACGTACCTATCGCCACCATGGGCGGCGTGCTGATTGCCGCGGTTTGCTACGTGCTCTCCACCACCGCGATCATGGGTATGATCCCTAACGCGGCGCTACGTGTTTCAGCCTCTCCGTTCGGTGATGCCGCACGCATGGCGCTGGGTGACACCGCAGGGGCAATTGTCTCCTTCTGTGCTGCGGCCGGGTGTCTTGGTTCTCTGGGCGGCTGGACGCTGCTTGCCGGGCAAACCGCCAAAGCCGCAGCCGATGACGGCCTGTTCCCACCGATTTTTGCCCGCGTGAACAAAGCCGGTACGCCAGTGGCCGGGTTAATTATCGTCGGCATTCTGATGACCATCTTCCAGTTCAGCAGCATGTCGCCGAACGCAGCGAAAGAGTTTGGTCTGGTCTCTTCGGTCTCCGTTATCTTCACCCTGGTGCCGTATCTGTACACCTGCGCCGCGCTGCTGCTGCTCGGCCATGGTCACTTTGGTAAAGCACGCCCGATGTACTTACTGGTGACCTTTATCGCCTTTGTCTACTGCATCTGGGCGGTTGTCGGTTCCGGAGCCAAAGAAGTGATGTGGTCGTTCGTCACGTTGATGATCATCACCGCGCTGTACGCACTGAACTACAACCGGATCCATAAAAACCCGTATCCACTGGATGCCCCGGTAAACAATAACTAACACCAACAATCGTCGTGGCCCGATGGCGTAAGTTCATCGGGCCAACGTTCTCCCACCGCTCTTCGAAACATCAACATTAAGAACTTAAGGTTGGCTTAATTTTACTTTGAGAGGATTTGCGCCACATAGTCGATGGAACCCCCTTAATGTTAAAGCTCTTGTTTAAAAGGCCCACTCTCGGGCTAATCAGCTGGCTTCTGCTGATCTCATTTTATCTTGCGACCTTCCTGAACATTGCGTTCTATAAACAAGTGCTGCAAGACCTGCCTCTGGACTCTGTGCGTAACGTGCTGGTGTTTTTATCAATGCCGGTGGTCGCGTTCAGCGTCATGAACATTGTGCTGACACTGGCCTCATTCCTGTGGCTTAATCGCCTGGTGGCGTGCATTTTCATTCTGGTTGGCGCATCGGCCCAATATTTCATCATGACCTACGGCATCATCATCGACCGCTCAATGATCGCCAATATGATGGACACCACCCCCGCCGAAACCTTTGCTTTGCTGACGCCACAACTGCTCATCACGCTCGGGGTGAGCGGCATTCTGGCCGCACTTATTGCCTGCTGGGTAAAAATCAAACCGATCACGTCTGTCATGCGCAGCATACTGTTTCGTGGCGCGAACATTCTGATTTCCGCACTGCTGATCGTGCTGGTCGCTGCGTTCTTCTATAAAGATTACGCTTCACTGTTTCGCAACAACAAAGAACTGGTGAAATCCCTCAGTCCATCCAACAGCATTGTGGCGACGTCATCCTGGTATTCACACCAGAGGCTGGCCCACCTGCCGCTGGTACGCATTGGCGAAGATGCACACCGCAATCCGTTGATGGTGAAAGAAAAGCGTAAGAACCTGACGATTGTGGTTCTCGGCGAGACTTCACGTGGCGATAACTTCTCGCTGTCAGGCTATTCGCGCCAGACCAACCCACTGCTGGAAAAAGATAATGTGGTCTATTTCCCCCGCACAACGTCCTGCGGAACGGCAACGGCAGTATCAGTACCCTGCATGTTCTCGGATATGCCACGCGCGCACTACGACGAAGAACTGGCGCAGCATCAGGAAGGCGTGCTCGACATTATTCAACGGGCGGGAATTAACGTTCTGTGGAACGATAACGACGGCGGCTGCAAAGGGGCTTGTGACCGGGTTCCACACCAGAATATGACTAAGCTGAACCTGCCGGGGCAGTGTATTGACGGTGAATGCTACGATGAAGTCCTGTTCCACGGGCTGGAAGAGTACATTAATAACCTGAAAGGCGACGGCGTGATTGTGTTGCATACCATCGGCAGCCACGGTCCGACCTATTACAACCGCTATCCTGCGCAGTTTAAGAAATTTACGCCAACCTGCGATACCAACGAAATCCAGACCTGTTCACAGCAACAGTTGGTCAATACTTACGACAACACTATTCTTTACGTTGACTATATTGTTGATAAAGCAATCAATATACTGAAAGAGCACCAGGATAATTTCACCACCAGCCTGGTCTATCTTTCCGATCACGGCGAATCCTTAGGGGAAAATGGCGTCTATTTGCACGGCCTGCCGTATTCGATTGCACCTGATACGCAAAAACATGTGCCGATGCTGCTGTGGCTCTCCGAGGATTATCAGCAACGCTATCAGGTCTCTCAGACATGTTTGCAAAAACGGGCAAGCTCAGAAGATTTCTCACAGGATAATCTCTTCTCAACCCTGCTGGGATTAACGGGCGTACAAACACAGAAATATCAGGCGGCGGATGATATTCTGCAACCCTGCCGGGGAGGCTAAACGAATGAAAATCCTGATTGTTGAAGATGATACGTTGTTATTACAGGGACTGATACTCGCCGCGCAAACAGAAGGCTACGCCTGCGACGGCGTATCCACGGCCCGCGCAGCGGAGCAGTGTCTGGAGAGCGGACATTACAGTCTGGTGGTCCTCGACCTGGGCTTACCGGATGAAGACGGCCTGCACTTTCTGAACAGAATCAGACAGAAAAAATACACCGTGCCGGTACTTATCCTCACCGCCCGCGACACGGTGAAAGACCGTGTCAGCGGACTGGACGTGGGTGCTGATGACTATCTGGTCAAACCGTTCGCACTGGAAGAACTGCACGCCCGCATCCGGGCGCTGCTGCGTCGGCATAACAATCAGGGTGAAAGTGAACTCATTGTCAGCAACCTGACGCTGAATATCGGTCGGCGCCAGGTGTGGATGGACGGGCAAGAGGTTATCTTAACGCCGAAAGAATACGCACTCCTGTCACGCCTTATGCTCAAAGCGGGCAGCCCAGTACACCGGGAAATTTTGTATAACGACATCTACAGCTGGGATAACGAACCGTCGACCAATACGCTGGAAGTGCACATTCACAATCTGCGCGACAAAGTCGGAAAATCTCGCATCCGCACGGTCAGGGGATTTGGCTATATGCTGGTTGCCACTGAGGAAAGCTAAGTGAAGCTGCTGCAATATCTAAAACAACCGCTCCCGCTTCGTCATCGCCTGATGCTGACGATTGGTCTTATTCTGCTGGTCTTTCAGCTGATTAGCACTTTCTGGTTGTGGCATGAAAGTACCGAGCAAATACAGTTATTCGAACAGGCATTGCGCGAAAATCGCAACAACGATCGCCACATCATGCATGAGATCCGCGAGGCCATCGCCAGTCTGATCGTCCCCGGCATCTTTATGGTCAGCCTGGCGCTGCTGATTTGCTACCAGGCAGTGCGACGTATTACTCGTCCGCTGGCAGATCTGCAAAAAGAGCTGGAGGCGCGGGCAGCCGATAACCTGACCCCGATTGAAATTCACAGCTCAACCATTGAGATCCAGGCGGTTGTCTCCGCGCTCAACGACCTGGTAACGCGGCTAACCAGCACGATTGAAAACGAACGCTTATTTACCGCCGATGTCGCTCACGAACTGCGCACACCGCTGTCAGGCGTGCGCCTGCATCTGGAATTATTATCCAAAACCCATAAGGTCGACGTTTCGCCGCTAATTGCCCGGCTAGATCAAATGATGGACAGCGTATCGCAACTGCTGCAACTCGCCCGCGTCGGACAGTCGTTTTCGGCCGGGAGCTACCAGCATGTCAAGCTGCTGGAGGATGTTATTCTGCCCTCCTACGATGAACTCAGCACCATGCTGGACCAACGTAAACAGACGCTGCTCCTGCCACAAAGCGCGGCGGACGTTGTCGTGCCTGGTGATGTTACGCTGTTGCGGATGCTACTACGAAATCTGGTGGAAAACGCGCATCGTTACAGCCCGGAAGGCACCCATATTACGATTAGCCTGAACACAGAGCATGATGCCGTCCTTGCCGTTGAAGATGAAGGGCCGGGCATTGATGAAAGTAAATGCGGGGAGTTGAGTAAAGCGTTTGTGCGTATGGACAGCCGCTTTGGCGGAATTGGACTGGGGCTGAGCATTGTCAGTCGCATCACCCAGTTACATCAAGGGCATTTCTATTTGCAAAATCGCCAGGGAGCCAACGGCACTCGCGCATGGGTGGAATTGGCGAAAATTCAGTAAGAGCTCACCCATACATACAAAAAGCTGCTGACGATCAGCAAACTGCACACGGTGGTCAAACTTTCATAAATACGGGTTTTCATGACACTCTCCTCCGAAACTATGGAGGAGAGTTTGCCTGAAGGATATTAAGCCAACCTTAAGGCCACGCGCCGGATGGCGGCAGACGCCTTATCCGGCCTACAAAGTACAATGCTACCCGTAGGCCTAAAATCTGCGTGCCATCAGGCAATGACACGATTACTCATCAATACGCGGATGCTGCTGCACCAGACGCGTGCGCTTAACCTGTAGTTCAGCAATTTCCTGATCGATATCTTCGATTTTCTGTTCAATGTTATCGTAGTGTTCGCCGAGGATCTCTTTCGCTTCCTGAATATCCGAAGCGGCAGGCGTGGCCCCTTTCAGCGGCTGATTGGCGGTCTCTTTCATGGTCACGCCGGTAATTAAACCAACCACCGCAATCACCATCAGATAATAAGCAGGCATCATCAGATTCTGCGAGCTTTCCACCAGCCATGCGGCCAATGTCGGAGTCAAACCAGCAATCAATACCGAGATATTAAACGCGGCGGCCAGTGCACTGTAGCGAATATGCGTCGGGAACATCGCCGGTAACGTTGACGCCATCACCCCGGTAAAGCAGTTGAGGATCACCGCCAACATCAGCAACCCGGCGAAAATCAGACCGATAACATTACTGTTAATCAGGATAAATGCCGGAATCGCCAGCACAAACAGCGCAATACTGCCCATGATCACAAACGGACGGCGCCCGAAGCGGTCGCTGAGCAACCCCATAATCGGCTGCACAAACAGCATACCAATCATGATGGCGATAATAATCAACACACCGTGGTCTTCGGAGTAATGCAGGTTATGCGACAGGTAGCTCGGCATATAGGTGAGCAGCATGTAGTAGGTGACGTTGGTAGCAATCACCAGACCAACACATGCCAACAAGCTGCGCCAGTGCTTAGTCGCAATCTCTTTAAACGAAACCTTCGGACCTTCCTGTAGACCCTGACGATCGCCCTGCTCCAGTTTATCCACGTGCTGCTGGAACGCCGGCGTCTCTTCCAGCGCATGACGCAGGTACAGACCAATCAGCCCTAATGGTAGCGCCAGGAAGAACGGAATACGCCAGCCCCACTCAAGGAAATTTTCCTCGCCGACGACGGTTGAAATCAGAACCACCACGCCCGCACCCAGCACAAACCCGGCAATCGAGCCGAAGTCCAGCCAACTGCCCATAAATCCACGCTTACGGTCCGGCGAATATTCCGCGACAAAAATCGACGCCCCGGTGTACTCTCCGCCGACCGAGAATCCCTGTGCCATCTTACACAGCAGCAGCAGAATCGGCGCCCAGATACCAATCGAGGCATACGAGGGAATAAGACCGATACAGAAGGTACTTATCGACATAATCACAATGGTGATAGCCAGTATCTTCTGACGACCGTATTTATCGCCGAGCATACCGAAGAACAATCCGCCAAGCGGTCGAATCAGAAAGGGAACAGAGAAGGTAGCGAGTGCAGCAACCATCTGCACGCTGGGGTCAGCCCCCGGGAAGAACACTTTACCTAATGCGTAAGCAACAAATCCATAAACACCAAAATCGAACCATTCCATCGCATTACCTAACGACGCTGCGGTAATGGCTTTTCGCAATTTACCGTCATCAATGATGGTAACGTCGCGCAGCGTTATCGGTTTTATTTTTTTCCTTTTTAGCATACTCGTCCTCATAGACTTAGCCCTGTCACGCTCCAGTTCGAGTCCCCCAACGCCCATGCGTCAAGGTCATCACCGAGCGGGGAACGCACAGGCGCATTCCCTGTAACAAGCGTAGCAGGTTTACTTACACTGACGAGAAACGCACAGTACAACCGAACCTGTTGACGCCTGATTGGGCGGTTAATGACCTCTTTACCCTAACAGCGTTTAAATTTGTGATCAACTTCACATATGGTTTTTCATTTCGTCAACATGCGTAAATTAGGTCATTCTTAGTCATCTTTTTTACATGTAACGCTTGTGATTTACTGACAATTAAATACAAGAATAAATCGCTTTATTGCACCAACAATCACAGCGGTCATTATTATTCTGCTAGCAAAAAAAACACCTAATCCCTTCACAAAAAGATCACAGCTTTTTTAATAATCAGAGCGACCGGGAACTTTTGCTCGGAATATGTGATGAAGATAACTAAAACATCGTTTTATTTTGATTGAATCAACGTTCCCATGAATGCAAACTAATTCCAGACGCAATATCCCTGGGAGCAGCAACACGCTCAATGTATGCCGCGTTAGATTTTATAAAACAAAGAGATAGCGATTTTCTTTGTTAAGAGAAACCAGTAACTATTTGAATTTATTAATTTTTACCCTCTTGCGCTAGTGTTAGCGGCGACAAGACATGAGGACGTTTATGAAAATTAAAGCCACGATTGAACGCATCCCCGGCGGAATGATGTTGATTCCTCTGTTATTAGGCGCAGTGTTAAATACGTTAGCTCCGGATACCGGTGCGTATTTCGGTTCGTTTACCAAAGGAATGATCAGCGGAACGGTACCGATTCTGGCAGTGTGGTTTTTTTGTATCGGCGCATCTATTGATTTACGGGCAACCGGCACGGTATTACGCAAGTCCGGTACGCTGGTAATAACCAAAATAGCCGTGGCGTGGGTAGTGGCAATGATTGCGGCTTCATTTATTCCTGATACCGGTATTCAAACCGGGTTCTTTGCAGGCCTCTCAGTTTTGGCAATTGTCTCCGCAATGGACATGACCAACGGTGGTTTGTACGCCAGCCTGATGAACCAGTACGGCACCAAAGAAGAGTCTGGCGCATTTGTGTTGATGTCTCTGGAATCCGGCCCGTTAATGACCATGGTGATCCTCGGCTCCGCGGGTCTGGCCTCCTTCGAGCCACACCATTTCATCGGCGCGGTATTACCGTTCCTGATTGGCTTTACATTAGGCAACCTGGATCATGACCTGCGTTCTTTCTTCAGCAAAGCCACACCGGTGCTGATCCCGTTCTTCGGCTTCGCATTGGGTAACACCATTAACCTGAGCGTAATCGTTGATACCGGTCTGCTGGGTATCTTGCTGGGTGTCGCGGTTATCGTCATCACCGGTATCCCGCTGATTATTGCAGACCGTGTTATTGGTGGCGGGAACGGTACGGCAGGCGTGGCAGCCTCTTCAGCAGCAGGCGCTGCGGTGGCAAACCCGGTGATTATCGCCCAGATTAACCCGGCGTTCGAACCGGTTGCCGCATCCGCTACGGCGCTGGTTGCCGCCAGCGTAATTGTCACCGCCATTCTGGTGCCGATTATCACCGCGCTGTACGCCAAACGTTTTAATAAAAACCTGGTCGCCAACGAGACGGTGGCCACCCCGGCAGACTCTCTGCACCACTAACTCTGTCTTAGCCCCACTGACCGTCCCTGCTCAATTGATGAGTAGGGACGGTGCAAAAATCTCCTCAACCATCGCATCAGCCAGTCGTTTCGCCGAACACAATCGCGGCATTCCTAACGCCACATTTTGCCAACGCTGCGTCACCGACCAGCTCACCGGATGACGCTGCGCATCGCACCAGTCGCCTAACCAGCTCAGCATATCGTTATACTCGCCCGATCCGCCGACAACTGGCGTGCTGAGCCAATGATGATAGTAATGACGCGTAGCAGGCGCCGCATTCACGCTGTCCGCCAACGCCTGAGCGGCCATGGTTCGCAGGTTGTCTTTTAGCATTAACACCACATCGGCATTCGCTAACCGGCAGGCGTCACCGAAGGCTCCCCAGCGCAACTCCTCCAGCGCAACAAAACAGCGTCCAGGTAACGACCAACCGTCATATGCGCCAGCCCGCCAGCGGGTAAAAATTTGTTCGCTGTGTTCGCCCGCCTGAACCGTCAGGCCACGCTGGGTCAGCGCCTTCTCTTTATACGCAGCGCGTTGGGTAAACCAGTCAGTCAGTGAATTTATTTGTTGTAAAAGACCGGGGGTTGAAAGCCCACGCGGGTGTTCGGTTTGTTGTAAAAACTTCAGCCCTTCGGCAATACGCACCAGCGCCAGATGGCCTGGGTCGATCATGCCCGCCAACTTTTCTACCAGCTTAAGACGCATCACCAGATGCTCGCTGGACACTCCCGCCATCACCCACGCCCGCAGTTGTGTCTGGGATAACACCTCCTGCGTCAGACGCGCACGCAACCGCTGCTGCTGTTGCAGAAAACCGCCGGAACGTTTGGTTTCATCTCCCTGAACCAGATCGACCATAAACTTCGGGTAGACACACTCCAGCGTCCTCCCGGGGCCTTCCAGTAAAACGTTAGTCATGTGTGCTCGGTTGCAAAAAGGGTATTGATATCGTCACGCAGCAAACGGGAATCTTCATAAAGCCATGCCGCAATCGTAATGCGCTGCTGCAATTGCTCATTCATTGCATTCACCGCGGATTCATTTTGTTGGCGTAGCGTCAGACTCTCACTCAGGCTCGCCTGTAATTGCGCCAGACACAGTGAAAAATCTGCAAAAAACGTGGCCATGCCTGCCGTAACGGAAATATCGACCTGAGCAACTAAAGCTTTACGAATTTGTTGGCAAAACTGGGAGACATACTGCACAAGGTTCTTATGCAAAGCGCCCATATCAATGAGATAACGCGTTTTTGTTTCGACGTAATCATTCCATCCCCAGTTGGGTTGATTTAGCCAACGAGAGAAAGTGTCACGCACCGCACCACCAGTAGACGGCGCATTTTCTGCCGGAATATCCTGCTCAATGGCCTCGTTAAACAATTGGCGGGTATTGAAATTAAACATCGCTGTATGGAACGCTGGAAAACGGATCCGCGCACGAAAACCGGCGTGGTTTAGCTCCTCTTTCACCCTTTGCTCAATTGGCCGCATCGCGTCATTTAGCGCCCGGGAGAGTGTCGACTCAAGCTGTTCAAAACGCAGGGCTAAGTCACGGCTGATGCTTTCCTGCGCCGCCAGCAATACCCCCTCACAGGACGAGCGAATTTTATCTAACACAATTTTCGCCTGGCCTTCATCGTGCAGCACCAGCATTTCTCCGGCCATTTCTGCCGAGGAGACGCCAGTTCCCAGACTATGTTGTGACATCATCAGGACGTTTTCTTTGACAAAGAACGTGTTGATACCGCAAAGAATCTCGGTTTGTTGCTCTCTGAGATAGGCTGCAGCAGCTTCCAGCGCCAGTTCTACTTCATGGCTGACTTCATCGCTCACCCGCCCCTGGCTCACTTCTAACTGCTGCATATCCTCTTCAATATGCGTGATGTTCAGCCGTAGTTCGTCATAGGCGACCGTTAACCCGTGGGCACGAAACTCCAGATATTCGTGCACGCTTTGCGCATAGTTCAATAACTTATGTGACGCTGAGCGTAGCGCATACAGCGATGCATTGGCGTAAGCGGCGTGAATCACTTTCTGGATAGGCTGTTCAAACAGCGAGTCTTCCCACAACAGGTCGGCGGCATGACGGATATGCTCCGTATCTTCAAGATCGGTGGTGCGCCAGCGTCTGCCAAGCGCCGCTTCGGCAAAATCCTGCACCCAACGTTGCACCTGATGATCCGGCAGTCGCCCACGGGCCGTCAGCTCATGACGCGCCCTGTTTGCCAGATAGCCCCACATTGAGGAAACCGGATAGATTCTTTCAGGGGCAATGCCACCTTGCATCAACGTGCCAGAAATCAACGCCCGCACCTGCTCTTCATCGTCACTGTTGCGGTCTTTCTGATCGAACTTGTTCACCAGCGCATACAGCGGTACTGACTTGCCAACCGCCATAATCGCCTGACGCACTTCCTCATCAGAAATAGATTTCAATTGGGTGTAATCCAACACTGCCAGCACCGCAGAGGCCCGTACCAGCTGTTCATTAAGCATTTTTTGTAAGTGCGGTTGTCCCGCCTCGTTCGGCCCCGGCGTATCCAGCAACGTTAATTGCCCTGGGTAGCTTGCTTGTCCGGCCAAATGGACAAACTCAACCTCAATAACCGGAATATGCTCAATCGCGGCATAGGCAGCAAAAGGAAAATCAACATCCAATGCTTTTGACAGGCGCACCAGGTCGTTCAGGCTTTTAAGGCAATGGAAAATAGGCTGTGCGCCAAGATAATACCGTTCAAATGCCACGCCGGTTTCAATATGCTGCAGCAGGACATTCATATCCTTGTCAATTTCCAGGGTCTGCGTAAGACGCTGGCGATCGCACTCGCGCACACGCTGCTGTAAAACCTTCATTAAGGCATCAATCGGCGCGACATGTGAAAAATGCAGGACCGGCTCTTTCTGCCCCGGCGTATGACGAATTAGCGTTGGTAACGCCGTCATGGGGCGATTACGATTAGGTAAAACTTCTGTCCCTACAATCGCGTTAATCGTCGTCGATTTTCCCGCTTTCATCGTGCCAACAATCGCCAGCACCATTTCCAGACGCGTAATCTTGCGCAACTCATTATTGAGCGTTGCTTGCTGGACATCCATGCCACGCGCGCTGAAGTGCAGGGGCTGAACAACCTGACTGCTATGCTCTCCTTGTTTTAGCGCGACATCATCCAACGACGTTATGGGCAATTTTTGCAATTGCCTGAGATGTTCAAGCGAGAGCATCAGCAAGCGTTCCGCTTCCTGACTTAATTCATATATTGTCTGTGTGTGCATGGAAAATCTTTCCTTAACGCAAATAGCATTGCTTTTATTTAGCCCAATCGTTTTATTTATAGATTTTTTGGCTTTTATAATTACGTGTGGAAATAATTAAAATCAAAACAACCAATTGATATTATTAAAATAAGTTTGGCGTACAACCGCTGGCCTGAAACCTCTCACTTATGTAATAAGTAAGAAAGATAAACAGCGTAGTTCAGTTTTAAAAAATGCCAGCTTAATCCCCCTACTAAAATTAAGGGGGATTGAGATATTCAATCACAATGACTTAGACATCCGCAGGCGATGTTACCTATGAATATCAGATATTTCGCCTCACCTTATCTTAAATAACCTGACGTAGCAATTTCCCTTAAAAAATATTACCCCATACTTTCATTGAGGTAAAAGCAAAGGGTCTTTACAGCAGATCATTTGCGTAATCACACAGTAGTCCCGACAAAAGCAGGGATTTTATGTATAATTGCGGCCTTTTTCGGCAATCTGCCATTTTTTGGGCGCATTTGCCCCTGCTGACTTTTGAGGAAATCCACATGTCATTACCACACTGCCCACAATGCAACTCCGAATACACTTACGAAGATAACGGCATGTTCATCTGCCCGGAATGCACGCACGAATGGAACGATGCTGAACCGGCACAGGACAGCGACGAACTGATCGTTAAAGATGCTAACGGCAACCTGCTGGCCGACGGCGACAGCGTTACCGTCGTGAAAGACCTGAAGGTAAAAGGTAGCTCTTCCATGCTGAAGATCGGTACCAAAGTGAAAAACATTCGCCTGGTTGAAGGTGACCACAACATCGATTGCAAAATCGATGGCTTTGGCCCAATGAAGCTGAAATCTGAGTTTGTGAAAAAGAACTGATGCAAATTGCCTGATGGCACTACGCTCATCAGGTCTACACCAGCTCATCTGCCAGGCGGGAAGCTCATACTTCCCGCCTGGTTTATTTATGCAGACGATAACTACACTTAACTGGTTTCTTTTACCTGAGGTAAAGATTATGCCGTTAAGTCCCTATATCTCCTTTGCAGGCAACTGCGCTGACGCTATCGCCTACTATCAAAAAACGTTAGGCGCTGAACTGCTCTACAAAATCAACTTCGGTGAAATGCCCAAATCGGCGCAGGATAGTGAAGATGGTTGCCCTTCAGGCATGAAATTCCCCGACACCGCCATTGCCCACGCCAACCTGCGCGTTTCGGGCAGCGACATCATGATGAGCGATAGCGCCCCGGACGGAAATGCTCACTACTCTGGCTTTACGCTAGTGCTCGACACGCAAAACGTCGATGAAGGCAAACGCTGGTTTGATAACCTGGCAGCAAACGGAAAAATCGAAATGGACTGGCAGGAAACCTTCTGGGCCCACGGTTTCGGTAAAGTGAGCGACCAGTATGGCGTGCCGTGGATGATCAACGTCGTCAAACAACAGCAACCCCCTACAGAGTAATCCAACGGGAGGCCAGCCCTCCCGTACTGTCATCAAATAGCGCTCAACTCTTCATCATCGAGTAACTATCCCTTAACGAAAACGTCACATTGATCCGCCACGATGGGGCCACTTTTTTAGGGAGGCCGCAGCATGCAAACGATTATTCGCGTCGAAAAACTCTCCAAGTCCTTCAATCAACATCAGGCGCTCAATGCGGTTGATCTGAACATCTGTTCCGGTGAGATGGTGGCTCTGCTTGGGCCGTCCGGCTCCGGCAAATCCACCCTTTTACGTCATTTAAGCGGTTTGATCGTCGGTGATAAATCACCCGGTAGCCGCGTCGAGCTGCTGGGCCGCACCGTTCAACATGAAGGCCGCCTGGCGCGCGATATCCGCAAAAGCCGCGCCCACACCGGCTACATCTTCCAGCAGTTCAATCTGGTGAACCGCCTGACAGTGCTGGAGAACGTCCTGATTGGCGCGCTCGGCAGCACGCCGTTCTGGCGCACCTGTTTTAGCTGGTTTACCGCTGAGCAGAAACAGCGTGCATTACAAGCGTTAACCCGCGTTGGCATGGCGCACTTTGCATACCAGCGTGTTTCCACGCTTTCGGGCGGACAACAGCAGCGCGTCGCAATCGCCCGCGCGCTGATGCAGCAGGCCAAAGTGATCCTTGCCGATGAGCCGATTGCTTCACTGGACCCGGAATCCGCACGCATCGTGATGGACACCCTACGCGACATCAACCAGACCGACGGCATCACCGTGGTCGTCACGCTGCATCAGGTGGATTACGCCCTGCGCTACTGCGAACGCATCGTCGCGCTGCGCCAGGGCAACGTCTTCTTTGATGGCAGCAGCCAGCATTTTGATAACGATCGTTTTGACCATCTTTACCGCAGCATGAACCGCGTCGAACAGAACGCGCAGGCTGCATAGTTCTAAAAAACCAGGCGTTATTGGCGCAGCCAGGCTGGAGACGGCCAGCGCGGAAAAACCGGAGCGTACACGCAGTACGTGAGGATTTTGAGCACTGCCCGGATTCAGGCTGGCAAGTGAAATAGCCTGGAACAATGACTAATTAAGGAAACGACATGAGCTATAAGACAGTTGCCGCGCTGGCTTTCACCAGCATGTTTAGCGTCAGTACCTTGTTAAGCCCGGCGCATGCCGAAGAGCAAGAAAAAGCGCTGAACTTTGGCATTATTTCGACCGAGTCACAGCAAAACCTGAAGCCGCAGTGGGAACCGTTCCTGAAAGACATGGAAAAATCACTGGGCGTGAAAGTGAACGCCTTCTTCGCCCCGGACTACGCCGGGATCATCCAGGGCATGCGCTTTAACAAAGTGGATATCGCCTGGTACGGCAACCTCTCGGCAATGGAAGCGGTGGATCGCGCTAACGGGCAAGTGTTTGCCCAGACCGTCGCCGCCGACGGATCCCCGGGTTACTGGAGCGTGTTGATCGTTAACAAAGACAGTCCGATCAATAACCTGAACGATCTGATCGCCAAACGTAAGGATCTGACCTTCGGCAACGGCGATCCCAACTCAACGTCAGGCTTCCTTGTTCCCGGCTACTACGTCTTTGCCAAAAACAACATCTCCGCGAGCGATTTCAAACGCACCGTTAACGCCGGACACGAAACCAACGCCCTGGCAGTCGCCAACAAGCAGGTTGATGTCGCCACCAACAACACCGAAAACCTCGACAAGCTGAAAACTTCCGCACCGGAAAAGCTGAAAGAGCTGAAGGTGATCTGGAAGTCACCGCTGATCCCGGGCGATCCGATCGTCTGGCGTAAAAACCTCTCCGAAACCACCAAGGACAAGGTGTACGACTTCTTTATGAATTACGGCAAAACGCCGGAGCAGAAAATCGTACTGGAACGCCTTGGATGGGCACCGTTCCGCGCCTCCAGCGATCTGCAACTGGTGCCGATTCGCCAGCTGGCACTGTTTAAAGAGATGCAGGGTGTGAAGGACAACAAAGGGCTGAACGAGGAAGAGAAAACCAGCAAAACCTCGGCGTTGAAAGCGCAGCTCGATGACCTTGACCGTCTGACCGCCGCACTGGGCGCTATGACCAGCGTCACCAAAGCGGTGCAGTAACCCTGGTGCCCGGTGGCGCTTCGCTTACCGGGCCTACGGTGTTTTGTAGGCCGGATAAGACGCCTGCGCCGCCATCCGGCAATAACCTATGCACGGAGCTAAACATGCAAACCATCACCGTCGCCCCGCCCAAACGTAGCTGGTTCTCGCTGCTGAGCTGGGCCATTCTGCTCGCCGTACTGGTGGTCTCGTGGAAAGGTGCCGAAATGGCTCCGCTCACGCTGATCGAAGATTCCGGCAATATGGCAACCTTCGCCGCCGACTTCTTCCCACCGGACTTCAGCCAGTGGCAAGACTATCTCGGTGAAATGGCCGTCACCCTGCAAATTGCCGTCTGGGGGACTGCCCTCGCCGTGGTGCTATCGATTCCCTTCGGCCTGATGTGCGCCGATAACCTGGTGCCGTGGTGGATTTACCAGCCGATGCGCCGCCTGATGGACGCCTGCCGCGCCATCAATGAAATGGTCTTCGCGATGCTGTTCGTGGTCGCCGTCGGGTTAGGGCCATTCGCCGGGGTGATGGCACTGTTTATCCACACTACCGGGGTACTCTCCAAGCTGCTTTCCGAAGCGGTAGAAGCCATTGAGCCGGGTCCGGTAGAAGGTATTCGCGCCACCGGAGCCAACAAAATTGAAGAGATTCTGTACGGCGTTCTGCCACAGGTCATGCCGCTGCTTATCTCCTACTCGCTGTATCGCTTTGAATCCAATGTTCGCTCAGCCACGGTAGTCGGCATGGTGGGCGCAGGTGGTATTGGCGTGACCTTATGGGAAGCGATTCGCGGCTTCCAGTTCCAGCAAACCTGCGCCCTGATGGTGTTAATCATCGTCACCGTCAGCCTGCTGGATTTCCTTTCCCAGCGTTTGCGTAAGCACTTTATCTGATTAGCGAGGCATTGATTGCTATGCACTTGTCTACACATCCGACCAGTTATCCAACGCGTTATCAGGAAATTGCCGCGAGACTTGAGCAGGAGCTACGTCAACATTATCGCTGCGGTGACTATCTGCCCGCCGAGCATCAGCTTGCCGCGCGCTTCGAGGTAAACCGCCACACCCTGCGCCGCGCCATTGACCAGTTGGTTGAACGCGGTTGGGTTCAGCGTCGCCAGGGAGTCGGCGTACTGGTGCTGATGCGCCCGTTCGATTACCCGCTTAATGCCCAGGCACGCTTTAGTCAGAACCTGCTGGACCAGGGCAGCCACCCCACCAGCGAAAAACTGCTGGCGGTGCTGCGTCCGGCCTCCAGCCACATTGCCGATGCGCTCAGCATAAACGAGGGCGATAACGTGATTCACCTGCGCACCCTGCGTCGGGTTAACGGGATCGCACTGTGCCAGATCGACCACTATTTTTCCGACCTCACGCTGTGGCCGCTGCTGCAAGGCTTTAACAGCGGCTCACTGCACGACTATCTGCGCCAACAATCCGGTCTGACGCTGCTGCGCACGCAAACGCGCATCAGCGCCCGCCGCGCGCAGGCCAAAGAGAGCAAGGTGCTGGAAATCCCCAATATGGCGCCGCTGCTGTGCGTGCGCACCCTGAACCACCGTGAAGGCGAAAAACACGCGGCGGAATACTCCGTCAGCCTGACCCGCGCCGACATGATCGAATTCACTATGGAGCACTGAATGCATTTCGATACCGCCACCCGCCAGCGCTGGATGCGCGCCCTGGCTTACAGCAATGCCGATGCCCTGAACGCCCGTATCAACGCGCTCAAACTGACGCCGGACTATGAACTTATCCGCGCACCGGAAAGCGGACTGATGCAGATCCAGGCCCGTATGGGCGGTACCGGTAACCGCTTCTTTGCCGGTGACACCACGCTTACCCGCGCAGTGGTACGCCTGAAGAGCGGCACGCTGGGTTACAGCTACCTGCTGGGACGCAACAAACAACATGCCGAGCAGTGCGCGGTGATTGACGCGCTACTGCAGGAACAAACGCATTTCCAGAACCTAATGGAAACCTTAATTGCCCCGCTGGAAGCGGAACGCGATGCGCTGATTAACGCACGCTGTGCCGAAGTCAACGCCAGCCGGGTCGACTTCTTCACGCTGGTACGCGGAGATAACGCATGACCTTACAGACCGCATTTAATTTACCCGTTCAGGATGCTCAGCAGAGCTTTCGTCGCCTGCTGAAAGCCATGAGCGAACCGGGCGTAATCGTCGCCCTGCATCAGCTGAAACACGGCTGGCAGCCGCTGGGTCTGGCGACCACCAGCGTGCTGCTGACCCTGGTCGATGGCGACACGCCGGTCTGGCTGGCGCCGTCGGTGGATAACGATATCGCCCGGCAGAACCTGCGTTTTCACACCAACGCGCCGCTGGTGGATCAACCACAGTTGGCGGCCTTTGCCGTCGCCGACGAACGTATCAGCAGCGAACAGCTTAACGCCCTCTCCGCCGGTTCAGCCGTCGCACCAGAAACCAGCGCCACGCTGATTGTGCAGGTCTCTGGCTTAAGCGGTGGACGCATGCTGCGTCTGACCGGCGCGGGCATCGCCGAAGAGCGCATGATCGCGCCACAGCTCCCGGAATGCCTGATTCACGAACTCACCGAACGCCCGCACCCGTTCCCACTGGGGGTCGATCTGATCCTCACCTGTGGCGAACGCCTGCTGGCTATTCCGCGAACCACCCATGTGGAGGTGTGCTGATGTACGTCGCCGTCAAAGGGGGCGAAAAGGCGATAGCCAACGCCCACGCCCTGCAGGAAAACCGACGCCGGGGCGATGAGACCATTGCTGAACTGAGCGTGGCGCAAATCGAACAGCAGATGAACCTGGCCGTTGATCGGGTGATGACCGAAGGTGGCATCGCTGACCGCGAACTGGCTGCACTGGCGCTCAAACAGGCCAGCGGCGATAACGTCGAGGCCATCTTTTTGCTCCGCGCCTACCGCACTACGCTGGCAAAGGTAGCTGTCAGCGAACCGGTTAACAGCGCAGAAATGCGTCTTGAGCGCAGAATCTCCGCGGTCTACAAGGATATTCCCGGCGGGCAGCTGTTGGGTCCAACCTATGACTATACCCATCGCCTGCTGGATTTTACCCTGCTGGCGAACGGTGAAGCGCCGCCGCTGCGCACCGCTGAGAGCGAACAAGATGCCTCCCCGCACGTCTTTTCCCTGCTGGCGAACCAGGGCATGGCTAAACGTGAAGAGGATGATGGCGCAACACCCGACGACATCACCCGCACGCCGCCGGTTTACCCCTGCTCACGCGCTTCACGTCTGCAACAGCTGATGCGTGGTGACGAGGGATATTTGCTGGCGCTGGCCTACTCCACCCAGCGCGGCTACGGGCGCAACCACCCGTTTGCCGCCGAAATCCGTAGCGGCTATGTGGCACAGGAAACCGTACCGGAAGAGCTGGGATTTGCGGTGAACGTCGGCGAACTGCTGATGACGGAATGTGAAATGGTCAACGGTTTTGTCGCGCCAGAAAATGAATCCCCCCATTTTACCCGCGGCTACGGGCTGGTGTTCGGTATGAGCGAACGTAAAGCAATGGCGATGGCGCTGGTGGACCGCGCCCTACAGGCAGCCGAATACGATGAAACGGTCACAGGACCGGCGCAGGACGAAGAGTTCGTGCTGGCGCATGCGGATAACGTCGAGGCGGCGGGTTTTGTTTCGCACCTCAAACTTCCCCATTACGTCGATTTCCAAGCCGAACTGGAACTGCTCAAACGCCTGCAACAGGAGGCCACCCGTGACCACTAACCTCTCCGGCTACAACTTTGCCTATCTTGATGAGCAGACCAAACGCATGATCCGCCGCGCAATTCTGAAAGCGGTAGCGATCCCTGGTTACCAGGTACCGTTTGGCGGACGTGAAATGCCGATGCCATACGGATGGGGAACCGGCGGCATTCAACTTACCGCCAGCGTGATTGGCGAACCGGACGTGCTGAAAGTGATTGACCAGGGCGCGGACGACACCACTAACGCCGTATCGATTCGTAATTTCTTCAAGCGTGTGACCGGAGTGAATACCACTGAGCGTACGGAAGATGCGACGCTGATCCAGACCCGCCACCGCATCCCGGAGACGCCGCTGGTGGAAGATCAAATAATCATCTTCCAGGTACCGATCCCCGAGCCGCTGCGCTTTATCGAACCGCGGGAAACGGAAACTCGCACCATGCACGCGCTGGAAGAGTACGGCATCATGCAGGTGAAACTGTATGAAGATATCGCCCGCTTTGGTCATATCGCCACCACTTACGCCTATCCGGTGAAGGTCAACGACCGCTACGTCATGGACCCGTCGCCCATCCCGAAATTCGACAATCCGAAGATGGACATGATGCCGGCCCTGCAACTGTTTGGCGCAGGCCGCGAAAAACGTATCTATGCCGTTCCACCTTACACTCGCGTGGAAAGTCTCGATTTCGACGATCACCCGTTTACCGTGCAGAGCTGGGATGAACCTTGTGCCATCTGCGGCTCAACCCACAGCTATCTCGATGAAGTGGTGCTCGATGACAGCGGCAAACGCATGTTTGTCTGCTCCGACACCGATTACTGCCGCCAACAGAGCGAGGCCCTCAGCAAATGACGCAACCGCTGCTTTCAGTCAACAACCTGACCCATCTCTACGCGCCGGGCAAGGGCTTCAGTGATGTATCTTTTGACCTGTGGCCAGGCGAAGTGCTGGGTATCGTCGGCGAGTCCGGTTCTGGCAAAACCACGCTGCTGAAATCGATCTCTTCACGGCTGACGCCGCAGAGCGGTGAGATTTTGTATCAGAACCGTTCGCTGTACGGCATGAACGAGGCCGACCGTCGCCGTCTGCTGCGCACCGAATGGGGCGTGGTGCATCAGCATCCGCTGGATGGCCTGCGCCGTCAGGTCTCCGCCGGAGGCAATATCGGCGAACGCCTGATGGCCACTGGCGCGCGTCACTACGGCGACATCCGCTCCACCGCGCAGCGCTGGCTGGAGGAGGTGGAGATCCCTGCCTCGCGTATCGACGACCTGCCAACCACCTTTTCCGGCGGTATGCAGCAGCGCCTGCAGATCGCCCGCAACCTCGTCACCCATCCCAAACTGGTGTTTATGGACGAACCCACCGGCGGGCTGGACGTTTCGGTACAGGCCAAACTGCTGGACCTGCTGCGCGGCCTGGTGGTGGAACTGGATCTTGCAGTGGTCATTGTCACCCACGATTTGGGTGTGGCGCGTCTGCTGGCAGACCGTTTGCTGGTGATGAAGCAGGGTCAGGTGGTGGAAAGTGGGTTAACCGACCGCGTGCTCGACGACCCGCACCATCCGTACACCCAGTTGTTGGTGTCGTCCGTTTTGCAAAATTAAACATCGGATGCCGGATGGCAGCTTACGGGGCGCTTTTTGTAGGCCGGATAAGCACAGCAACATCCGGCAATAAGAACCATGAGGCTCAAATGATCCGCGTTGAAAATGTCAGTAAAACCTTTGTCCTGCATCAGCAAAACGGCGTGCGTCTGCCGGTGCTGCAAAACGCCACGCTGGAAGTGAAAAACGGCGAATGCGTGGTGCTGCACGGTCACTCGGGTAGCGGCAAGTCCACGCTGCTGCGATCGCTGTACGCCAACTATCTGCCGGATGAAGGACACATCCACATTCGCCACAGCGATGAGTGGGTCGATCTGGTGCAGGCCCCGGCGCGCAAAGTGTTGGAAGTTCGCCGTTCAACCATCGGCTGGGTAAGCCAGTTCCTGCGCGTAATCCCGAGGATTTCCGCGCTGGATGTGGTGATGCAACCGCTGCTGGATCTGGGTGTCTCCCGTGAGGAGTGTGCAGCCAAAGCGGCTAACCTGCTTACCCGCCTGAACGTGCCGGAGCGGCTGTGGCACCTGGCGCCGTCGACCTTCTCCGGTGGCGAACAGCAGCGCGTCAACATCGCCCGCGGGTTTATCGTCGATTACCCGATTCTGCTGCTCGATGAACCCACCGCCTCGCTGGACGCCAAAAATAGCGCCGCCGTCGTCGCATTGATTGAAGAAGCAAAAGCCCGCGGCGCAGCAATTGTCGGTATTTTTCACGATCAAACCGTGCGCGACCGCGTAGCGGATCGTCTGCATCTGATGGGAACAACAGCATGATTATCAATAATGTAAAGCTGGTACTGGAAGATGACGTGGTGCAAGGATCGCTGGAAATCGAGGGCGGGGTCATTCGCGCCTTTGCTGAAAGTCCGAGCAGCCTACCTGAGGCGCTGGACGGCGAAGGCGGCTGGCTGCTGCCAGGGCTTATCGAGCTGCATACCGATAATCTCGACAAATTTTTTACCCCGCGCCCGAAGGTAGATTGGCCTGCCCACTCGGCGATGAGCAGCCACGACGCGCTAATGGTCGCCAGCGGCATTACCACCGTGCTGGACGCAGTGGCGATTGGCGATGTGCGCGACGGTGGTGACCGTCTGGAAAATCTGGAGAAGATGATCAACGCGGTGGAAGAGACGCAAAAGCGTGGGGTCAATCGCGCCGAGCACCGCTTGCACCTGCGCTGCGAGCTGCCGCATCACACTACCCTGCCGCTGTTTGAAAAACTGGTCGGTCGTGAGCCGGTGACGCTGGTGTCGCTGATGGATCATTCCCCCGGCCAGCGTCAGTTCGCCAATCGTGAGAAGTACCGCGAGTATTATCAGGGCAAGTATTCGCTCACCGACGAGCAGATGGCCCGTTATGAAGAAGAACAGTTAGCGCTGGCTGCGCGTTGGTCACAGCCCAACCGCACGGCGATTGCCCAGATGTGCCGTGAGCGCCAGATTGCGCTGGCGAGCCATGACGATGCCACCTGCGATCATGTGCTGGAATCGCATCAACTTGGCAGCGTGATCGCCGAATTTCCCACAACTTTCGAAGCCGCCGATGCCTCACGCCAGCATGGCATGAACGTGCTGATGGGCGCACCTAACATCGTGCGCGGCGGTTCTCACTCCGGCAACGTGGCGGCACATAGGCTGGCTGAGCTGGGGCTGCTGGATATTCTCTCCTCCGACTACTACCCCGCCAGCCTGCTCGATGCGGCATTTCGCGTAGCGGATGACGACGCTAACCGCTTTACGCTGTCGCAGGCTATTCGTCTGGTGACCCGCAATCCGGCGCGGGCCTTAAATCTCGACGATCGCGGCGTTATTGCCGAAGGTAAACGCGCGGATCTGGTGCTGGCGCATCGCAAAGGCGGCAACATCCATATCGACCACGTCTGGCGTCAGGGCAAAAGGGTATTCTGACTATGGGTAAACTGATCTGGCTGATGGGGCCGTCCGGCTCCGGTAAGGACAGTCTGCTGGCAGAATTGCGCCAGCAGGAACCGGCGCAACTGCTGGTGGCGCATCGCTACATCACCCGCGCCGCCAACGCCGGGAATGAAAATCATATTGCGCTAAGTGAACCAGAGTTTTTTACCCGCGCCGGGCAGAATCTGCTGGCGCTGAGCTGGCACGCCAACGGTTTCTACTACGGCGTCGGCGTGGAGATAGACCTCTGGCTGCACGCTGGTTTTGATGTGGTGGTCAACGGCTCGCGTGCGCATCTGCCCCAGGCGCAGGCCCGTTATGGCGCTTCTTTGCTTCCCATTTGCTTACAGGTTTCTCCGGCAATTCTCCGCCAGCGCCTGCAGGCTCGTGGGCGGGAGAGCGAAACGGAAATCGCCGCCCGTCTTGAACGCGCAGCCCGCTACGCCCCGTATGACTGCCACGTCCTGAATAACGATGGTAGTTTGCTACAGTCTGTCGATACACTGCTCGCACTGATGGGACGCAAGGAGAAGAAACATGTCTGTCTGTGAATTACGCCGCGCCACGCTCTACGATACCGATGCGGTTTACGCGCTCATCTGCGAGTTGAAGCAGGGTCAATTTGACCTGCAGGCTTTTAGCGCTGGTTACGCCGCTAATCTGCAAGATGCCAATATGCACTACCAGCTGGCACTGATCGACGGACAGGTCGTCGGCTTGATCGGTCTACACCTGCAGTTTCATCTTCACCACGCCAACTGGATTGGCGAAATCCAGGAACTGGTGGTGATGCCGCAGGCGCGAGGGTTAAGGGTTGGCAGCCAGCTACTGGCCTGGGCCGAAGCCGCCGCACGCGAAGCGGGCGCAGAAGTCACCGAGCTTTCCACCAGCACCCAACGCCTTGACGCACACCGTTTTTACCAGCGCGAAGGCTATACCATGAGCCATTTTCGCTTCACCAAACCGCTGTAGGGGGAGCCATGAGTCTGACCATTACGCTAACGGGAACGGGCGGCGCACAGCTGGTGCCGACATTTGGCTGCGACTGTGCGGCCTGCCAACGAGCACGCTTACAGGCGCAATATCGTCGACGCCCTTGTAGCGGGGTGGTCAAATTCAACAATGCGGTGACGCTGCTGGACGCGGGGATCCCGCATCTGATGGACGACTGGCCAGCGGGCAGCTTCCAGCAGTTTCTGTTGACCCACTATCATATGGATCACGTGCAGGGGCTGTTTCCGCTGCGCTGGGGCGTGGGGGCGACTATCCCGGTGTACGGACCGCCGGATGAACAGGGTTGCGACGATCTGTTTAAGCATCCCGGTATCCTCGATTTTAGCCATACCGTCGCGCCATTCGTAGTGTTTGACCTGCAAGGATTGCAGGTCACGCCGCTACCGCTCAACCATTCAAAGCTGACGTTTGGTTATCTGCTGGAGACCGCACATAGCCGCGTGGCGTGGCTCTCCGATACCGCCGGACTTCCCGACAAGACGCTGAAGTTTCTCCACAATAACCAACCCCAGGTGATTATCATCGACTGCAGCCATGCCCCGCGCGCCGAGCCACCGCGCAATCACTGTGATTTAAATACCGTTATCGCGTTGAACGACATTATCCGCTGTCCACGGGTGATCCTGACGCATATCAGCCATCAGTTCGACCTGTGGATGATGGAAAACCAGCTTCCCGCAGGGTTTGAGGCAGGATATGACGGTATGGAGATTATGCTGGAGTAAGGAAATTTGCCGGATGCGATGAAAACATCTTATCCGGCCGACAAGACGACAGTCAGGCGACTTTTCCATAAGCATAGAGAGATTGCAATGCATACATGCACTGTGCTCAAGTGCATGCATTAACATAAAATGGCGAGATGTTGAGCTGACAGCGAAATCCCTTACAGGGGATAAAATATTCTTACATTTAGATAGTTACAGTTAACGATCGTAATCTTCTTCCATTCTGCGTTCTTCGTCTTCTAACTGACGCCGTTCTTGATCAAGCTGGCGCTGACGGTCATCCAGTTGGCGACGTCGATCTTCAAACTGGCGGCGGCGATTATCATATTGCCTGCGCCGGTCGTCACTCATCTGGCGCTGCCAGCTTTCATCACGGGAATCATCATAATCCCGCCCGTTGTCCGGTTTGTATGCGTCGTTTATCGCCTGCTGAATATTACCAATGGCGTCATCGATAATATCCGCCTGCGCCGATACGGTGGTCAGCATCAGCAAACTAAAAAGAAGGAATGTCGCGGAGCGTTGCATAAAACCAGCCTCATCAAGAAACTCGCCCCACGGTAACCAAAGCGTATTTGCGCGGGTAGCGGAGGAATCTCAATTACGCGAATGCCGCAGCGCCTGCGCCAGCTCTCCCCGGGTAAAAGGCTTACGCAATAGTGCCACATCCGGCAGCGCCGGGTTATGCGCCGGGCGTAAATCCTGACCGCTCATCAGCAGGATGGACAACTGCGGATAATGTGCCTGGGCATGGTTAACCACATCCACGCCGCTTAAACCACCTGGCAGCATTAAGTCGCTGATAAAAATATCAATCTCGGATGAAGCCGCCAGCATATGCATCGCCTGTTCGCCGTTGGCGGCCTCTAACGTCAGGTAGCCCAGCAGGTGTAATTGCTCGCACAACGTCTGGCGTACATCGTCCTCATCCTCGAGCACCAACACCAGTTTTTCATCGTTAGTCGTTGTGTGTTGCGCTACCGCTTCCACTTGAGCCTGCACCGGAACAACGGCGCGAGGCAGTTGCAGCCGGACAGTCGTTCCCTGCCCGGGGGCGCTTTCAATCTCCACCCGGCCACCGGACTGGCGCACAAAACCGTAAACCATCGACAGCCCCAGCCCACTGCCGCTGCCGGTCTGTTTGGTGGTGAAAAAGGGCTCGAAGACCTGCGCTTTCACTGCCTGCGACATCCCACTTCCCTGGTCGGCTACCTCCAGCATCACCATGTCCTGCTTACGCCCATCGCTGCGCGTAACCCGTTGATTCCAGGTACGGATTTTTATCGTGCCCGCCTGCCCGTCCATGGCGTCACGGGCGTTCATCACCAGATTGATAATGGCGTTTTCTAGTTGGCTGACGTCAATCCACGCGGGCCAGGCAGGCGACTGGGCTTCAATCTCCAGCGTCAATGTGGCCGGAAGAGAGTGGCGCATCAGTTCGCCCAGGTTTTCCAGCAGCGTTTTCAGCTCCACCGCATGAGGGTGCAATGACTGTTTGCGCGAAAAGGCCAGCAGCCGTTGGGTAAGCAGCGCCCCGCGCTCGGCGGCTTTTAGCGCCCGATTGACCCGTGGTGCGTCGGGAGAATCCGGATCCACCAAATCCAGGCTGCCAATAATCACCGCCAGCAGGTTATTAAAATCATGGGCTAATCCGCCCGTCAGTTGCCCTACCGCCTTCAGCTTTTGGCTATGCAATAGCGCTTCCTCCAACCCCTGACGCTCGGTGCGGTCGATTTCCATCTGCGTGGTTTTTTCTTTCAGCAGCCGGGTCGTGTGCTCCAGCGACGCGGTATTGCGGGCAAAGACGCTAAAGGCGCGGGCCAGCTCGCCCAGCTCATCGCGCCGCTGCAGGGCCGGGACACTGACGTCTGATTCACCGTGCGCCAGTCGGGTCATCGCCCGCGAAATGGCCGTTAGGTTGGAGCCGAGATTACGGTAGATATACCACCCGGCAAAACCGGTGATCACCACCGCCAGCAGTGCAAACACTAAAATAAACAACGCGCCGGATTGCAGTTCCTGATGGCTTTGCGCCACCCGCTGCTCTGAGATCAGCGCCACCTGCGAGGCATACTGGTTGATATCGCTGTTGAGGATCGCCACCAACGCTTTGATGTGGAACATATACCAATTGATGGCCAAATCACTTTGCTCCAGCGCGGAGGAGAGCGGCTCCAGCTTATGCAGCTCCTGGTTGAAGTCGTTGAGGATACCGCTAATCAGCGGATTGGCATGCAGCAAGGGAAGAGCGGGCATCACTGCATCCAGTTGTTTCACCACCGAACGCGGCGTGGGCGTGTCGATGGCGGCAACAATTAAGCGGTCCATCTGCCCCAGCAGCACATCGTCCTGCGCGCCGGTGAGCTTTTGCAGATGACGTAAATAGCTTTGATTTTGATACAGCGAACTGAGCAGCGCGTTACGTTCCAGGTGCCGCCGCTGACCGCGCTGCAACATACCTTCTACGCTGCTTTGTAACTCCTGGCTGCGCTGGATAATTCGCTCGACCAGCACCGGCTCCTGCTGTGCCAGCGGCGCGGTAGCCAGTTGTTCCAGTGACTGCTTCAGCGCCCTTTGCGTCTCCTGCAGCCGCTCCGCTTCCCCTTTGTATTCCAGCGCCCCGACTACCTGCGACAGCCGCACCGCCGCTGTCGCGACGTTCGCCGTATCCCGTGCCAGGTTCATGCTGCCGGTCATGTCGTCAACGGTTTGCTGCTGCACCTGCTCCTGGATCTGGCTTGCGTGCTGAAACCCCAGCACCGCCACGCCGCTCACCATCAGCGTGACCGCCACCACCAGCAGATTGAAGAACAGCAATCGTCCACGCGCACTGGCGAAAAAGTGACGTCCCGGTTGCGGCATATCACGCTCCGTGAAGAAAAATCGCAATATGACAAATATGAACGGCTTCTGACATTTTGCATTTACATTCCTGTGATGGACTGCTGATATCGGCCACCCCACAGGAGATCCGCCATGAGCAGGACACCGGTTCTGGAGATGCGCAACATTGCTAAAGCGTTTGGCAAATTTTACGCGCTGAAAGGGGTCGATTTAACGGTCTGGCCGCGCGAGATTCATGCCCTGATGGGCGAGAACGGTGCGGGGAAAAGCACCCTGATGAAGATCCTCGCGGGCGCCTATACCGCCACCAGCGGTGAAATCCTGATTGACGGTCAGCCGTTTCACATTCGCGGTCCCAAAGATGCGCTGAGCGCAGGCATCACGCTGATTTATCAGGAGATGCAGCTCGCGCCGAACCTGACGGTGGCAGAAAATATCTTTCTTGGCAGCGAGCTGTCGCGCGGCGGTCTGGTCCAGCGTAAAGAGATGGTCATGCAGTCACAGAAAGTCATCGATCGACTCGGCGCCCAGTTTAAGGCCAGCGACCGTGTGATGACGTTGACCATCGCCGAACAGCAGCAGGTTGAAATTGCCCGTGCCCTGCACCGTAACAGCCGCATTCTGGTGATGGATGAACCCACCGCCGCCCTCTCCTCACGTGAAACCCACCGCCTGTTTGAACTGATCATGCGCCTGCGCGATGAGGGGATGGCGATTATCTACATCAGCCACCGCATGGCGGAAGTGTACGAACTCTCCGATCGCGTCAGCGTCCTGCGCGACGGGCAATATGTTGGCAGCCTGACCCGCGACAAACTCAACGCCTCGGAGCTAGTGCGCATGATGGTGGGCCGTCCGTTGAGCGACCTGTTCAACAAAGAGCGCGACATTCCCTTAGGTAAAGCACGCCTCAACGTCCATCACCTTACCGACGGCCATAAAGTCCAGCCGTGCAGCTTGCTGGTGCGTTCCGGGGAGATCGTCGGCCTGGCCGGGTTAGTTGGCGCCGGGCGTTCTGAACTGGCGCAGCTGATTTTTGGCGTGCGCAAAGCCATCGGCGGCATGATTGAAGTGGACGGTGAACCGGTGGTGATCCACTCCCCGCGCGAAGCAATTGACCACGGCATTGGCTTTCTGACGGAAAACCGCAAAGAGCAGGGATTATTTTTAGAGCTGGCAGCGGCAGAAAACATCACCATGGCAACGCTGGAACGTGACGCGAACTGGGGCATGCTCGATCGCAAAAAGGCGCAGGCGATTTCTGATGACGCCATCAAATTGCTCAATATTCGCGTCCCGCATGCCCAGGTCCGCGCAGGCGGCTTGTCCGGCGGCAACCAGCAAAAGCTGCTGATTTCGCGCTGGGTGGCGATCGGGCCACGCATTTTGATCCTCGATGAACCGACGCGCGGCGTGGACGTCGGCGCCAAAAGCGAGATCTACCGGATCATGAACGATATGGCGCGCAAAGGCGTGGCGATCCTGATGATCTCCAGCGAACTACCGGAAGTGGTCGGGATGAGCGACCGCGTGTACGTCATGCGCGAAGGCAGTATTGCCGGCGAGCTGAACGGACAAAGTATTACCCAGGAAAATATTATGACGCTGGCAACCGGCGTGAACGACTCCCATCATCAGGCGGTGCCCCATGAATAATCCAACCACTCCCCAGCAGGTGGCGAAATCCGCCTCCGCAAAAAAAATGCTGATGAGCGATCTGATGCAAACGGTCGGTATCTTACCGATTCTCATCCTGATAGTGGCGGTGTTTGGCTTTATCGCGCCTAACTTTTTTACCGAAAGCAACCTGCTGAATATTACCCGCCAGGCGTCGATCAACATCGTGCTGGCCGCTGGCATGACCTTCATTATTTTAACCGGCGGCATCGATCTTTCGGTTGGTTCGATTCTCGGCACCACCGCAGTGGCAGCGATGGTGGTTTCGCTGATCCCGGAGTTTGCCATGCTGTCAGTCCCTGCCGCACTGTTGCTCGGCATGGTGCTGGGGTTGTTTAACGGCGCGCTGGTCGCTTTTGCCGGCCTGCCGCCGTTTATCGTCACGCTTGGAACCTATACGGCGCTGCGCGGCGCGGCCTATCTGCTGGCGGACGGCACCACGGTGATTAACTCCAACATCAGCTTTGAGTGGATCGGCAACAACTATCTCGGTCCGGTTCCGTGGCTGGTGGTCATTGCGCTGGCGGTGGTGGTGGTGTGCTGGTTCATTCTTAGGCGCACAACGCTCGGCGTTCATATCTATGCGGTTGGCGGCAATATGCAGGCCGCGCGCTTAACCGGGATCAAAGTGTGGCTGGTGCTGCTGTTCGTCTACGGCATGAGCGGTTTGCTCTCAGGTCTTGGCGGGGTGATGAGCGCCTCGCGACTGTACAGCGCCAATGGCAACTTAGGTATGGGTTACGAACTGGACGCCATCGCGGCGGTGATCCTCGGCGGCACCAGCTTTGTTGGCGGGATCGGCACCATCACCGGCACGCTGGTGGGGGCGTTGATCATTGCCACGCTCAATAACGGCATGACGCTGATGGGCGTCTCCTATTTCTGGCAATTGGTGATCAAAGGGGCGGTGATCATCATAGCGGTGCTGATCGACAAATACCGTACCCGACACCATCAAAGTGTATAGACAAGCTTACTGGCCTACTCATTCGTAGGCCTGATAAGCGCAGCGCCATCAGGCGTATAACAACAATACCCTACGTGAGGAAACGAGTATGCGTTTGAAGCCATTAGTGACCGCGCTCTGTGCTGGCGCCCTGCTTGCTGCAGCTCCATTTGTGCAGGCAAAAGAACTGAAATCCATCGGCGTTACGGTGGGCGATCTGGCCAACCCGTTCTTCGTGCAGATCACCAAAGGCGCGGAGCTGGAAGCACGCAAACTGGCAGGTGATAGCGTTAAAGTCACGCTGGTTTCCAGCGGCTACGATCTGGGGCAACAGGTGTCGCAAATCGACAACTTTATTGCCGCCAAAGTCGACATGATTATCCTTAACGCCGCCGACTCCAAAGGCATCGGCCCGGCGGTTAAACGCGCGAAAGACGCCGGGATCGTGGTGGTTGCCGTTGACGTAGCGGCGGAAGGCGCAGACGCGACCATTACTTCCGATAACACTCAGGCAGGCGAAATGGCCTGTAAATACATTACCGACCGTCTGAAAGGGAAAGGCAACGTCGTCATCATCAACGGGCCGCCGGTTTCCGCCGTCCAGAACCGTGTGGAAGGCTGCCAGACTGAGTTTAAACGCCACCCGGACATCAAGGTACTGTCGCATAACCAAAACGCCAAAGGCAGTCGCGAAGGCGGGCTGGAGATCATGACCGCGTTGCTGGCGGCGAATCCGAAGATCGACGGCGTATTCGCCATTAACGATCCCACGGCGATCGGCGCCGATCTGGCGGCAAAACAGGCGCAGCGTAGCGAATTCTTTATTGTCGGCGTAGATGGATCCCCAGACGGTGAAGAAGCGCTGAAGCGCGAAAACTCACTATTTGTGGCGACTCCGGCACAAGATCCGCAGGTGATGGCTGCCAAAGCAGTTGAAATCGGCTATGACATATTGCAGGGGAAACCCGCCCCGAAAGAACCCGTGCTGATCCCAGTGACGATGATCGATAAAAACAACGTCGGCAGTTATAAGGGTTGGACGGTTAAATAGCCCGCCACAACAACGCCGGTTGGCGGCAAAGATGCCTTATCCGGTCTACAAAATCGCTATGAATTTGTAGGCCGGATAAGCGCGGCACCATCCGGCATTATATTAAGGAGGATTCTGCCGATGAAACGCTCCGCAATAAACGAGATCCTTGGTCACACGCGCCAGTTTTTCTCTCAGCACGACGTGCATCTCCCCCCTTTTGCCAGCTTCCCCCCGACCCAATGGCGCAAGCTTGATGCCGCTGCCTGGAGCGAAGTGTTCGACCTTAAGCTCGGTTGGGATGTCACCGCGTTTGGCGGCAACAATTTCGCCGCGCAAGGATTAACGCTGTTCACCCTGCGTAATGGTTCGCCGAAAGGCATGCCTTACGAGAAATGCTACGCCGAGAAAATCATGCATGTTCGCGATGCACAGGCCACGCCGATGCATTTTCACTGGCGCAAACGCGAAGACATTATCAATCGCGGCGGCGGCAATCTCATTGTAGAACTGTGGAATGCAGGGATCCGCGAGCAAACGGAAGACAGCGACGTTAGCGTGGTAATTGACGGCTGCCGGCAAACCCATACCGCAGGCAGTCAACTGCGCCTGACGCCGGGTGAAAGCATATGCCTGCCGCCGGGCCTGTATCACAGCTTCTGGGCGGAAGAAGGTTTTGGCGACGTGCTGGTTGGCGAGGTCTCTTCTGTTAATGACGACGACCACGACAACCATTTTCTGCAACCGATTTCCCGCTACAACGACATTGAAGAAGACGAACCGGCGCTGCTGGTACTGTGTAACGAATATCGCCTGTTCCGCTAACCAAGGAGCACATTATGCCGTTGATCTCACTCGCTGATGGCCTTGCCCATGCCCGCGAGCACCGCTATGCCTTAGGGGCGTTTAACGTTCTGGATTCACATTTCCTGCGCGCGTTGTTTGCCGCAGCAAAGCAAGAACGTTCGCCGTTTATTATCAACATTGCCGAGGTGCATTTTAAATATATCTCGCTAGATTCTCTGGTCGAAGCGGTCAAATTCGAAGCCGCGCGGCATGACATTCCGGTAGTGCTGAATCTTGACCACGGCCTGCACTTTGAGTCGGTGGTGCGAGCGTTACGCTTAGGTTTCAGCTCAGTGATGTTCGATGGCTCCACGCTGGAGTACGAAGAAAATATCCGTCAGACCCGTGAAGTGGTGAAGATGTGCCACGCCGTCGGCGTGTCGGTGGAAGCTGAGTTGGGCGCAGTCGGTGGCGATGAAGGCGGTGCGCTGTACGGTCATGCCGACGAATCACTGTTTACCGACCCAATGCTGGCGCGTGATTTCGTTGACAGAACCGGGATTGACGCGCTGGCGGTCGCCATTGGCAACGCCCACGGCAAATATAAAGGCGAACCGCTGCTCGACTTCCCGCGTCTGGACGCCATTCGCCAGCAGGCGGCAATCCCGCTGGTACTGCACGGTGGCTCCGGCATCAGCGACGACGATTTCAAGCGCGCAATTGAACTCGGCATTCACAAAATCAACTTCTATACCGGCATGTCGCAGGCGGCGCTGTCGGCAGTGGAGACGCGGATGGCGAATCGTCAGCCCTTATACGACGAATTCGCTGAACTGCTGCTCGGCATTGAGGAAGCCATTACCGATACCGTTTCAGAACAGATGCGCATTTTTGGCAGCGCGGGACGGGTCTGATGGAACGCAAAGGCGTTATCGCCGCAGGCAACATGCTGGTCGATCATGTGCATCAAATTGTGCAGTGGCCGGAACGCGGCTGGTTGGCGGAAATCACCCGTAGCGAACGCGCCACGGGCGGTGCGCCGCTTAATGTGCTGCTAACGCTGGCAAAAATGCACACTGGGCTGCCGTTGCAGGCGGTGGGGTTAATCGGTCAGGACAGCGATGGCGACTACATCATGGCGATGCTGGAGCAGTATCACGTTAATCGCCAACACGTGCAGCGCACGACATTCGCGCCCACGTCAATGTCGCAGGTGATGACCGATCCCAGCGGTCAGCGCACCTTTTTCCACTCGCCGGGCGCCAACAGACTGCTGGATTTGCCCGCTTTTGAGCAACTGGATACCTCGATGAAAATCTTCCATCTGGGATATCTGCTGCTGCTCGACAGTCTGGACATGCCGGATGAGGAGTACGGGACGCGTAGCGCAAGGCTGCTGGCGCAAATGCGCGACAACGGCTTTGAAACGTCGTTGGATCTGGTCTCACGCAAGGGCGACCCGCGCTACCAACCACTGGTGATGCCAGCCTTGCGCCATCTCGATTATCTGGTGATTAACGAGCTGGAAGCCGGAGAATTTAGCGGGCTGGAGATCCGCCAGCCCAACAGCGAGCTGCATATCCCGCATATCGCTACCGCCGCGCGCGAATTATTGGATGCAGGCGTACGCCAGCGGGTGGTTATTCACTGTCCGGAGGGTGCCTGGGGTGAAGCGCCGGATCTGCCGGGCGTCTGGATCCCGTCGCAGTACCTGGCGCAGGAGGAGATCGTTGGCAGCGTCGGGGCGGGTGATGCGTTTTGCGCCGGATTTTTGTATGGCTGTCATGAGCGCTGGTCGCTGACGGACAGCGTCAGGTTGGCACACGCCTGTGCGCGGGCAAGCTTGCTGTGCGCCAATGCGATAGACGGCGCGAAGACGCTGGCAGAGCTAAAAGCAGAAATGGTTGACGCCTGATGCGCTGCGCTTATCAGGCCTACGACCGCATCCGGCAAGTGCACACGATCACGCCGCCTTATCGTGATGCTGCACGTCAGCGGCAAACACATAACCCAACCCGCGCAGGGTTTTGATCAACATCGGTTGATGCGGGTTAATCTCTATTTTTCGCCGCAAGCGCATGATTAACACGTCAATGGTGCGGTCAAACACCTCAACACTGTCGCTAC
This sequence comes from Citrobacter freundii ATCC 8090 = MTCC 1658 = NBRC 12681, assembly GCF_011064845.1. NCBI lineage: Bacteria > Pseudomonadati > Pseudomonadota > Gammaproteobacteria > Enterobacterales > Enterobacteriaceae > Citrobacter > Citrobacter freundii. The sequence continues at coordinate 4,550,878 of NZ_CP049015.1, forward strand.
GCGTCAGCTCCAGCAGTTGTTCCCGGCTCAGCACCCGGCGGGCATTTTGGGCCAGCGCCAACAGCAGGCTGTATTCCCCCTGCGTCAGGTCCACCTTCAATTGCTGAGGATTACGAAGCTGGCAACCGGCGGTATCGAGATGCCAGCCATTGAAAGAAAGCCCCGTGGTCTGTGGCCCGCCGCTTTCTGCCGTTAACACGCCAACGCGTCTGAGCACCGCCTTTACCCGAGCCACCAGCACCCGCGCATTGAACGGTTTACCGATATAGTCGTCAGCGCCCATTTCCAGCCCGACCACCACATCCGACTCGCTACCAAGCCCGGTCAGCATCACCACCGGTAATCCGGGCCTCATCTTTTGCACCTGCTGCAGCACCATCAGACCGTTGATGTCGGGCAACATCATATCCAGCAATACCAGCGCGATCTCCGGATGAGTCTCAATGCAGCGCAACGCCTCCTGTCCGGTGTGACAAGCGGTCACCGCAAAGACGTGTTCGTTCAGCACATCCTGTAAAAGCGAGCAGACTGCCACGTCATCATCCACAACCAGAACAACGGGTTTCATCATTCGACTCCGTCCACTTCGTTATCATCTTATTGTGAGTAATATCAGGCGAAGTGAAAGAGCACACATGATCTATCTGATAAAAATATAATCCTTGTCACACTATTCAGTAAACATAATAGGTTTTCCTCTGCTCAGCACTTTGGGCACAAATACCTAATAAGAATAACTACGCAGATCACACTTCCTTTCTTTAAAATAAACCATTCGAACTTATGATAATGACAAAATTAAAGCAGCGACATTTACCATTTTAATAAATTCACAGTACATATGATAAATGGAGATTCATATGAATAAATCTCAGCCGTTCCGCCTGAGCAGGATTTTTATTGCATTGGTCGCGACTACCGGAATATTAGTTAATCCTGTACTTGCCAGTGAGTTATCCCAACCAGCGTCACAATATACAAAGCAACAGAATCAACATTATTTAACATCATTACCTTTTGCCGATCGCCAGGATTTTGACGATGCGCAGCGTGGTTTTATCGCACCACTGCCTAACCAAGGTATTCTTAAAAATGCCGACGGAAAACCCTTTTATCGCGCAGAAGATTATAAGTTTGATATCAATGCCCCTGCACCAGAAACAGTAAACCCCAGCTTATGGCGACAGTCGCAGATCAACGGTATTTCGGGCTTGTTTAAAGTCACTGAACGGATGTATCAGGTACGCGGCCAGGATATTTCCAATATCACTTTTATCGAAGGTGATACAGGTATTATCGTTATCGACCCATTGGTTACCGCTGGGGCAGCAAAAGCCAGCCTGGACCTCTACTATCAACATCGTCCGCAAAAACCGATTGTTGCCGTTATTTATACCCATAGCCATACCGATCACTATGGCGGTGTGAAAGGCATTGTCTCTGAAAATGACGTGATATCTGGCAAAGTGCAGATTCTCGCCCCGGCAGGCTTTATGGAAGAAGCCATCAGCGAAAACGTATTGCTGGGCAATATTATGAGTCGCCGTGCTCTGTTCTCCTACGGCCTGCTTCTGCCTCGTAACCCACAAGGAAATATCGGCAACGGTCTGGGCGTCACGCTGACAACAGGTCTACCGACCATCATTGCCCCAACCCAATCAATCATCAAAACCGGTGAGAAAAAAGTCATCGACGGCCTGGAGTTCGATTTCCTGATGGCGCCAGGCAGCGAGGCGCCTTCCGAAATGCACTTATATATTCCGGCGCTCAAAGCGCTCTGTACGGCAGAAAATACGACGCACACGCTGCATAACTTCTATACGCTACGCGGTGCAAAAACACGCGATACCAGCAAATGGACCGAGTATCTGAACGAAACACTTGATATGTGGGGCAGCCAGGCAGAAGTGTTGTTTATGCCGCATACCTGGCCCGTCTGGGGTAATCAGCATATTAACGACTATATCGGTAAATATCGCGACACCATCAAGTATATCCACGATCAAACTCTGAATATGGCTAACCAAGGCTATACGATGAATGAGATTGGCAACATGATTCAACTACCACCAACGCTCGCCAATAACTGGGCCAGTCGTGGCTACTACGGTTCGGTCAGCCATGACGCGCGTGCGGTCTACAACTTCTACCTCGGCTACTTCGACGGCAACCCGGCAAATCTGGATCCTTACGGACAGACAGATATGGGTAAACGCTACGTCAAAGCGTTGGGTGGTGCAAAACAGACCATTGAGCTGGCTCAGGAAGCCTATGACAAGGGTGATTATCGCTGGACGTCAGAACTGCTCAAGCACGTGATTTCCGCTGAACCAGACAACCAGGCGGCTAAGAATCTGCAAGCGAATGCGTTTGAACAACTGGGCTATCAGGCCGAGTCCGCCACCTGGCGCGGTTTCTACCTCACCGGCGCGAAAGAACTGCGTGAAGGCGTGCGTAAATTTACACACGGCACCACCAATTCTCCGGACACCATCAACGGCATGAGCGTAGAAATGCTGCTCGATTACATGGCCGTTCGTCTGGACAGTGAGAAAGCATCAGGTAAACACATCAGCCTGAACTTCAACCTGGACAAAGGCGAGAACCTGAATCTGACGCTCAACAACAGCGTGCTCAATCATCGTCAGACCCTGCAACCAGATGCCGACACCTCATTCTATATCAGCCGTACAGATCTGCACGACGTGCTGACAGGCCAGGTGAAAATGAGCGATCTGGTACACGCGAAGAAAGTCAAAGTGATTGGCAAAGCCGCGAAGTTGGATGAAGTGATAGCGATGCTGGATCAATTTGATTTGTGGGTTAATGTCGTTACACCCAATTAATAACAAGCCGCTTCCAGAGATATTTTCAATCTCTGGAAGCATATTTATTCACACAACAATGTGCAATCGCAAAAACAATAGAATAAATAAATGAATTATGAACTCGGTGGGCATGCAAAGATATTTTATCTCGTTAAAAAATTGCCATACTGCTGACGCTTTATATTCACTCAGGATATTGTTCGCGATAAACAGGATGTATTTTGTTATGCAAACGGTTAACTCCAGCATTGTGATACCGCTGAGAATAATAGGCTGGTTCCTCTCGCTGCCATTATTAACAGGATGCAACTTCTCTACCGCCATTCCGGTCATCGGTGCTTACTATCCCGACTGGCTGTTCTGCCTTATTGGCGGCGTCATCCTGACACTCATAACCCGAAAAGTTATTCTGCATAAATATAGCGGATTGGCCTTTATCGGGATTATTTATACCGCCCTTTTTGCCCTCTACTCCATGCTGTTCTGGCTGGTATTTTTCTAACTTATTTTGAGACGCCCCTATGGAAAGCTCGTCGAAAAAAGCTCCGCGTAACAAACTTCCCGCGCTGATGCTGGTGGTACTTGCGCTGATTATTTTGGTCTTCGTCATCTGGAAACTGGATAGCTCACCCGCGACCAATGACGCCTACGCCTCAGCCGACACCATTGATGTCGTGCCAGAAGTCAGTGGTCGCATTGTCGAACTGGCTGTTTCCGATAACCAGCAGGTCAAGCAAGGTGATGTGCTGTTTCGTATCGATCCCCGTATCTATGAAGCGAATCTGGCAAAAGCACAATCGTCCCTCGCCGCTCTGGATAAACAGATCATGCTGACCCAGCGCAGCGTAGATGCACAACAATATGGTGCTGACTCCGTACGGGCTACGGTAGAAAAAGCGCGAGCAGCCGCTAAGCAAGCCAGCGATACTCTGCGCCGTACCGAACCACTACTGACGGAAGGTTTTGTCTCCGCGGAAGATGTTGATCGCGCCAGAACGGCACAACGCGCCTCAGCGGCAGATCTTAATGCGGTGTTATTACAGGCGCAGCAGGCTGCCAGCGCGGTGAGTGGCGTTGATGCCCTGGTAGCTCAGCGCATCGCCGTAGAAGCCGATATCGCCCTGACCAAACTACATCTTGAAATGGCAACAGTACGCGCACCCTTCGATGGCCGCGTGGTGGCATTAAAAACCTCCGTCGGGCAGTTTGCTTCCGCCATGCGACCCATTTTTACCCTGATTGACACCCGTCACTGGTACGTAATCGCCAATTTTCGCGAAACAGAGCTGAAAAATATCCATGCAGGCACACCAGCCAATGTTCGCCTGATGAGCGACAGCGGCAAAGTGTTTGTCGGTAAAGTGGATTCAATCGGCTACGGTGTATTACCTGATGATGGCGGTATGGTGCTGGGCGGTTTGCCGCGTGTTTCCCGCTCTATCAACTGGGTTCGCGTTGCCCAACGCTTCCCGGTAAAAATCGTGGTAGATAAACCGGATGAAGAGATGTTTCGCATCGGCGCATCGGCGGTTGCTACCCTTGAGCCACAGAAATGAAAGCACTTAACTGTTTGCCTCTGCCACTGGTCAGGCTATTGGCGTTTTTTCACGAAGAATTAAGCGAACAACGTCCCGGAAGACTCCCACAAATCATGCAGCTCTGGGCGGGTTGCCTGCTGGTGGTACTGATCTCGATGACCTATGAGATCCCCTTCCTGGCGCTTTCGCTTGCCGTACTCTTTTATGGTATCCAGTCCAATGCTTTCTATACCAAATTCGTGGCGATTCTCTTCGTCGTCGCCACAGCATTAGAGATAGGTAGTTTATTTCTGATCTACAAATGGTCTTATAGCTACCCTCTGGTCCGTCTGATCATTGCCAGCCTGATCGTTCTGGCCTGCATGTTCCTGATGCGAACCCATCGTCTGGGGCTGGTTTTCTTTGCCGTGTCGATTGTTGCAATATACGGGCAATCTTTCCCCGGCATGCTCGACTACCCCGAGGTCGTCGTTCGCCTGACGTTATGGTGCATCGTCGTTGGTCTGTACCCCACGCTACTGATGACGCTGATCGCCGTTTTGTGGTTTCCCAGCCGCGCTGTCAACCAAATGCGCGAAGCCCTGCGTGCCAGGCTGGGTGATGCCCTCAATTACCTGACGGCACCGACAACACCGCTTGCGGAAAAATACATCGAACGAGAAGTGCTGGCGCTGCAAAAGCTGAACATCTTTTGTCTGGCAGATGACGCAGACTGGCGAGAAAAAAGTGCCTGGTGGCAGGCTTGCGTTGCCACAACCACCTATCTGTACACTACGCTCAATCGCTACGATTTCACGGCACATAACCCGGCAACCCGCGATCTCCAGCAGAAACTGTGCCGTGAAATAACCGCACTGCAAGATGCGGTTGCTCGAGGTATGCCCTGGCAAAGTGAATGGGAACTCAGTCAGGCAGAAGCCGCAACGGCCCGCGAATGCGGCCTGGAACCCCTGTGCCAAACCCTGCTACAGCTTGGTCACATGGACCCTAATACGCCGCCAGCTCCTGTCGCTAAATCGCCCTCAATGGTATCTGACGCGTTCACCAACCCAGGCTATATTCGCTACGCGTTAAAAACACTGCTGGCATGTCTGATTTGCTATGTCTTTTACTCCGGTACCGACTGGGAAGGCATTCACACCTGTATGCTGACCTGCATTATTGTCGCGAACCCCAGTATCGGCTCGTCATACCAGAAGATGGCACTGCGCTTCGGCGGAGCATTTTTCGGCGCAATTCTGGCCCTGCTGATGACGATTTTTGTCATGCCCTGGCTGGACAATATCGTCGAACTTCTCCTGGTGCTGGCGCCACTTTTCCTGATGGGTGCCTGGATTGCCACCGGTTCAGAACGTTCCTCTTATATCGGAACCCAAATGGTCGTCACCTTCGCGCTGGCAACACTTGAAAACGTCTTTGGCCCAACCTACGACCTGGTGGAAATCCGCGATCGCGCCTTCGGCATTTTGATCGGCACTCTTGTTTCCGCGGTGATCTACACCTTTGTCTGGCCGGAAAGCGAAGCCAAAGCGCTGCCACAAAAACTGGCAAGCTCGCTGGGACTGCTCAGCAAATTACTGCGGATCCCGCGTCAGCAGGATGCTGTTCTCATGCGCACTTATCTTCAGATGCGTATTGGTCTCCATGCGACGTTTAACGCCTGTGATGAAATGTGCGAGAGGGTCGCGCTGGAACGCCAACTCCCCGGCGATGAACGCATAGCGCTTATTCAACGTAGTCAGCGCGTTATTCACCTGGGCCGTGACATTCTCTATACCTGGGATACCACCCGAAATGACGCCCCGACGCTGGATAACGCGGTATTGCTGGAGAGCGCAACACACCTGGCCGATGCGCTGGAAAAATACGCAGCCGACCTGGCAACAGCATCCAGCCTTCCGCCGTCGATTGAAAACCTGTCCCCATCTCAAGACATTTTACCAACGTTACCCAAACAGGAGCGCTGCATCATACAGCAGATAACCTGTTTACCCGACTGGACTCACCCGACGCTAATACCAGCAAGCGAGCAGGAGCAAGGAACCTCCCAATAATGAACCGATATCTCCCTCGATTACTCCTCTGCGGCATACTCAGCGGCGCAACGGTCCTTTCCGGCTGTGCACTGATCCGCAAAGATTCTGCACCACATCCGCAATTACAGCCTGAGCAGATCTCACTGGCTAAAGACATTCATCTGGCAAGCTCAGGATGGCCACAGGCACAGTGGTGGCGGCAGTTTAACGACCCACAGCTAAACTCGCTTATTGAAGCAACGCTGTCTGGCTCCCATAACCTCGCCGAAGTGAAGCTGCGTGAAGAGAAAGCGCAGTCGCAGACTGAACTGCTGGAAGGGCGTTCTCAGCTCCAGATGGCAGCGCTGGGCATGGTTAACCGCCAGCGAGCGTCTGCCAACGGCTTCCTCGGCCCCTACGCGCTGGATGCGCCACGATTAGGGATGGACGGCCCCTACTACACTGAAGCGACGATTGGTCTGGTCGCCGGACTGGATCTCGACCTGTGGGGCGAGCATCGTTCCGCTGTCGCGGCAGCTATTGGCGCACAAAATGCCGTGATTGCCGAAACCGCAGCAGTGGAACTCTCCCTGACGACCGGCGTCGCGCAGCTGTATTACAGTATGCAAGCCAGCTACCAGATGCTTGATTTGTTGCAGCAGACCCACGATGTTATTGATTATGCCGTGAAGGCCCACCAGAGTAAGGTCGCTCACGGGCTGGAAGCAAAAGTACCGTACCATGGCGCACGTGCGCAATTGCTGGCAGTGGACAAGCAAATCGTCGCGGTTGAAGGACAAATCAAAGAAACTCGGGAATCACTCCGGGCGCTGATCGGTGCCGGCGCAAAAGATCTGCCTGAAATCAAACCGGTCGCACTGCCAACTGTCGATACAGGAATACCCGCAACGCTCTCCTACGACCTGCTTGCCAGGCGTCCGGACTTGCAGGCTATGCGCTGGTATGTGCAGGCTTCGCTGAACCAGGTCGAGGCCGCTCGCGCCCTGTTTTATCCGAGCTTTGATATCAAAGTCTTCTTCGGTTTAGACGCTATCCATATCGATCAACTGTTCAAAAGCACCAGCAGGCAGATCAACTTCATCCCCGGCCTGCGTTTACCGCTGTTTGACGGAGGTCGTCTGAATGCCAATCTGGAAGGCGCCCGCGCAACCAGCAATATGATGATAGAGCGCTACAACCAGTCGGTGCTCAATGCAGTGCGCGATGTCGCGATTAACGGAACACGTCTGCAAACGCTCAATGAACAACGGGTAATGCAGATGGAACGCGTAGATGCCACGCATTACACGCAAGCAGCAGCAGACGCGGCTTACCAGCGAGGCCTGAGCAGTCGCCTGCTGGCAACAGAGGCCAAATTACCCGTGATCGCAGAAGATATGTCGCTCCTGGTCATAGATACCCAACGACTCATGCAGAATATTCAACTCATCAAAGCGCTTGGCGGAGGTTATCAAGCCCCTGCTAACAAGAAGTAGCGTTCTCCGACCTCGCCGCGTGATATCCGTCACGCGGCATTTTCTTTCGTCACGTCAAATATGACGACAGCCTGTTTTTCGTCAGGGTTTTGACCAAAAATCACCCGTAATATCAGGGAATGCCCACAATAAAAAAGTGGCATAGAAGATGCATACTGAGGGCGACAGCGCGTATGCGCGATTTGATTAACTGGAGCGAGACCGATGAAAAAAGTCGTCACGGTTTGCCCATATTGCGCATCAGGTTGCAAAATCAACCTGGTGGTCGATAACGGCAAAATCGTCCGGGCTGAAGCGGCGCAGGGGAAAACCAACCAGGGTACTCTGTGTCTGAAGGGCTACTATGGCTGGGATTTTATCAACGATACCCAGATCCTGACCCCTCGTCTGAAAACCCCAATGATCCGTCGCCAGCGTGGCGGCAAACTGGAATCTGTTTCCTGGGATGAAGCGCTTGATTACGTCGCCACTCGTCTGAGCGCCATCAAAGCGAAGTATGGCCCGGACGCTATTCAGACGACCGGTTCATCTCGCGGTACGGGTAACGAAACCAACTATGTAATGCAAAAATTCGCGCGCGCCGTTATTGGTACCAATAACGTTGACTGCTGCGCTCGCGTCTGACACGGCCCATCGGTTGCAGGTCTGCACCAATCGGTCGGTAACGGCGCAATGAGTAATGCTATCAATGAAATTGATAACACAGATTTAGTGTTCATCTTCGGGTATAACCCGGCGGATTCCCACCCGATCGTGGCGAATCACGTGATTAACGCTAAACGTAACGGGGCGAAAATCATCGTCTGCGATCCGCGCAAAATTGAAACCGCGCGTATTGCCGACATGCACATCGCGTTGAAAAACGGCTCGAACATCGCGCTGCTCAACGCCATGGGTCATGTCATCATCGAAGAAAAACTGTACGACCAGGCGTTCGTCGCCTCCCGTACGGAAGGATTCGAAGAGTACAGCAAGATTGTCGAAGGCTACACGCCGGAGTCCGTCGAAGATATCACTGGCGTTAGCGCGCAGGATATTCGTCAGGCTGCACGTATGTATGCCACGGCAAAAAGCGCGGCTATCCTGTGGGGTATGGGTGTTACCCAGTTCTATCAGGGCGTGGAAACCGTGCGTTCACTGACCAGCCTCGCAATGCTGACCGGCAACCTCGGTAAGCCAAGCGTGGGCGTTAACCCGGTTCGTGGTCAGAACAACGTTCAGGGCGCATGCGATATGGGCGCGCTGCCGGATACCTATCCGGGCTATCAGTACGTTAAGTTCCCGGAAAACCGCGAGAAATTCGCTAAAGCCTGGGGCGTGGAAAGTCTTCCTGCACATACCGGTTATCGCATCAGCGAACTGCCGCACCGTGCTGCGCATGGCGAAGTCCGCGCGGCGTACATCATGGGTGAAGATCCATTACAGACCGATGCTGAACTCTCCGCAGTGCGCAAAGGCTTTGAGGATCTGGAACTGGTCATCGTGCAGGATATCTTCATGACCAAAACCGCCGCTGCCGCAGACGTTATTTTACCGTCTACGTCATGGGGTGAGCATGAAGGCGTATTCTCCGCGGCTGACCGTGGCTTCCAGCGCTTCTTTAAAGCCGTTGAGCCGAAGTGGGATCTGAAAACGGACTGGCAGATTATCAGTGAAATCGCCACCCGTATGGGCTATCCGATGCACTACAACAACACCCAGGAAATCTGGGACGAGTTGCGTCATCTGTGCCCGGATTTCTACGGTGCCACTTACGAGAAAATGGGCGAGCTGGGTTATATCCAGTGGCCTTGCCGCGACACCTCAGAAGCCGATCAGGGGACGTCTTATCTCTTTAAAGAGAAGTTCGACACCCCGAACGGCCTGGCGCAGTTCTTCACCTGCGACTGGGTAGCGCCAATCGACAAACTCACCCCAGAGTACCCAATGGTACTGTCTACGGTGCGTGAAGTCGGCCACTACTCTTGCCGTTCGATGACCGGTAACTGTGCGGCGCTGGCCGCGCTGGCGGATGAACCGGGCTATGCCCAGATCAACACCGCCGACGCAGAACGCCTGGGCATCCAGGACGAAGAACTGGTGTGGGTTAACTCGCGTAAAGGTCGGGTCATTACCCGTGCGGCAGTCAGCGATCGTCCAAACAAAGGCGCGATTTACATGACCTACCAGTGGTGGATTGGCGCATGTAATGAGCTGGTAACCGAGAACTTAAGCCCGATTACCAAAACGCCAGAGTATAAGTACTGTGCCGTTAACGTTGAACGCATTGCCGATCAGCGCGCTGCCGAGCAGTATGTTATTGATGAGTACAACAAGCTGAAAGCCAGTCTGCGCGAAAGCGCGATGGGTTAGTCCGTTTACGTACCTGTTCTGCAACAGCCTCCGCCCGGAGGCTGTTTTTTTATCCATACGATCTCTTTATACTGTTCATTCCGTACCCTAAATAAAACTCAAAATGAAACAACTCATTGCATTGATGTTCTTTATGACATTCTTTGCCCATGCCAGTGATACTGAGCCAGGAAGCCAGTACTTACAGGCCGCTGAGGCAGGGGACCGTCGCGCACAGTACTTTCTTGCCGATACCTGGTTCAGTTCGGGCGATTTGAGCAAAGCCGAGTATTGGGCGCAAAAAGCCGCCGACAATGGCGATGCCGACGCCTGCGCGCTCCTGGCGCAAATCAAAATTACGAATCCGGTCAGTCTGGATTACCCCCAAGCCAAAACGCTGGCGGAAAAGGCAGCCAAAGCGGGCAGTAAAGCGGGAGAACTGACCCTGGCGCGGATTCTGGTCAACACCCAGGCAGGACACACAGATTACCCCAAAGCCATTACCTTGCTGCAAAACGCCTCTGAAGATCTGGAAAATGACTCCGCCGTCGACGCGCAAATGCTGCTCGGGCTGATTTACGCCAACGGCGTGGGGATCCCCGCAGACGATGAAAAAGCGACATGGTATTTCAAACGCAGCTCCGCCATCTCCCGCACCGGTTATTCCGAGTACTGGGCCGGAATGATGTTCTTAAACGGCGAGCAGGGTTTTATCGTGAAGAATAAACAGAAGGCGCTACACTGGCTGAATCTGAGCTGTATGGAAGGGTTCGATACCGGCTGTGAAGAGTTTGAAAAGTTAACAAACGGGTAATGGTTTGCATTGCCGGATGGCGGCATAAACGCCTTATCCGGCCTACAGTTCACCGTCTTCCGTAGGCCGGATAAGCGCAGCGCCATCCGGCAATCTTTCATTAATTAATGATTAGCGGTCTTATCAAATTTACCCAGCATCTCGCGCTCGTAAGCCAGCGCCTTCTTGCGGTCAAATTTGTGCTCCCACTTGGCGATAACCAGCACCGCCAGCGCATTCCCCACCACATTCAGCGCGGTACGCGCCATGTCGAGGATACGGTCAACACCGGCAATAAACGCCAGGCCTTCCAGCGGGATCCCCACGCTGCCAAGCGTAGCCAGCAGTACCACGAAGGAGACGCCCGGCACGCCCGCAATCCCTTTCGAGGTCACCATCAACGTCAACACCAGCACGATTTCCTGCCACAGCGACAGGTCGATACCATACAGCTGCGCAATAAAGATCGCGGCAATACTCTGGTACAGCGTTGAACCATCAAGGTTGAATGAGTAGCCGGTCGGCACCACAAAGCTGGTGATTGAAGCCGGTGCGCCATAGGCTTCCATCTTCTCGATAATACGCGGCAGTACGCTCTCGGAACTGGCGGTAGAGTAAGCCAGAATCAGCTCATCTTTCAAAATGCGGATCAGGATCCAGATGCTCAGACCGCAGATACGCGCCACAATCCCCAGCACCACCAGCGCGAAGAACAGGATGGCAAAATGTACCAACAGCACCAGTTTCGCCAGCGGCCACAGTGAGGCAAAACCGAAGTTCGCGACGGTCACAGCAATCAGCGCAAAAACACCGACTGGCGCATAACGCATCACCATGTGGGTCACTTTAAACATGGTTTCTGAAATCGAGCGGAACACAGTCACCAGCGGCTCGCGGTGGGTTGCTGGTAGTGAAGACAAGCCTAAACCAAACAGCACCGAGAAGAAGATAATCGGCAACATATCGCCTTTCGCCATCGACGCGACGATATTAGTCGGCACCAGCGACACAATCGTGCCCATCAGGCCATGCGCGTGGCTCTGCACTTCTGCGGTGGTATTTTGATATTTCGAAATATCCACGGTCGCCAGTTGCGACATATCAATCCCGGAACCCGGCTGGAAAACATTCGCCAGCGTGATGCCAAGAATAATCGCTACGGTGGTGATCACTTCGAAATAGAGAATGGTTTTGGCGCCAATACGGCCCAGCTGTTTTGCATCACCCACCCCGGCAATACCAACCACCAGCGTGGAGATAACAATCGGCACGACGATCATTTTGATCAGATGGATAAAGATATCGCCCGCCGGAGACAGCAGGTTGACCACCAGCCATTCGCGGCTGTCGCTATGGTAATGCAGGTAACTCCCTAGCAGAATGCCCAGCACCATGGCGATTAGAATCTGCCATGCCAGGCTGACTTTCAAATTTTTCATAACAACGGACTTCCTCGATGGAGCGCTATTCCACATGCGGTGTGTGGGAATAGTACATACTGAAAGGGTATGAATTGTGTTGCGTTCGTTTATGGAGTTTTTTAACGCTTATTATCATTATCATCTGCATGGCATTCCGCGCAACCCTCTAAGAACAGGGCTTTTGGCTGAATTTATGCATAAAAATGCAATTTTATCGCGGTATTGATGAATAACTTTTTGTTATAAAAGAATTTTAATATGTTCAAAAATGAAGAAGTCATAGCGTGAGTTTTTTTCGCTCACCTGTTCGTTTGCCTGTTTTTTAAACAGGCAAAATGATACAAATCACAAATAAAACAAATTTATTTTTGCCGATTCTGCAACAACTTCGCCATATTAATAGAGTCAACGAGCTGTGCCCGGTTCACCCTCGGCGAGTTTAAATCCATAACTTTTTGCCAAACTGAAATAGCCTGGGCGTAGTCTGCCTGCATAAACGCATCTGAGGCTAACAACATCAGCGCGGTGACCTCTGCCGGGTCCAGCGCCAAGGCCTTATCAATCATCTCGCGAGTGGGCGGCGCCATATGTTGTCCGGCCTGGTAATACAATACCGTTGCCATCGCTGAATAGATCTCAGCATTTTCACCGCCGACACGCAGCGCCTGCTCGTAGGCCAGCAGCGCATTATGATACGCGTTTTGCCAAAGATAGTACTCCCCGAGTTGCGCCCATTTCACGCCGTCCCGTGGATTGGCTCGAATCTGCGATTGCAGAAAAAGCAACTGTTTTTCCTGAATATTTTCATCAGAGAAAGCATGTAAAGGGTCCGCCAGTCGCGTCTGCTCCTGACGAACCGCCTGCCATTTTGGCGTCAACAGGTAGCCTCCAATGCAGGCCACAACCATCAGTACCGCCGCAGCGGTCAGCCGCTTCACGGGCATTGGGCGTAACAGCGGCTCGCACTGGCTCATTATTCACCTTCCTCCGTATGCTGACGTCTTCTCACTCGCCAGACCACTACACCTACCAGCAACAACAACAGGCACGGCAACGCCCACAGCAGCAGCGTTTGCTCATTCAGCGGCGGATTATAACGAACGAAGTCACCGTAACGCTCGGTCATCCAGGTGGTTATCTCAGCTTCACTTTTCCCTTCCGCCACCATGCTATAAACCTGATGGCGCATACTGACCGCTACCGGCGCATTGGATTCCAGCAAATTTTGGTTTTGGCACTGTGGACAACGCAGTTGGCTGGCAATAGACAGCGCTTGTTCCTGCTGCTGCGGGTTGGCAAACGTCCATGTGTCCACAACCTGGGCATGCGTAGCGAAAGTAATGAAAAACAGGACGAGCGTTAAGAGTAATAACTTTCTGCCGGATGGCGCTGCGCTTATCCGGCCTACGGTTTGCGCACCTTGTAGGCCGGATAAGGCGTTTACGCCGCCATCCGGCAACGCTGTGATTAATTTACGCATCGCGTTTCCTTCCTCGCCATCCGCTCAGCAGCGCGCCAAAGACCATTAATAGTCCCCCACCCCAAATCCAGCGCACGCCGGTCTGCACGTACAAGCGCATGGCATAACGGTCTGGTCCGGTTTTTTCACCCATTACCGCATACCAGTCATGCATCAGGTTCCATCGGATCCCCGGCTCCATCATCTGTTGACGACGCGCGGCATAGAAGCGCCTTTCAGGTTGCAGGCTGCCAATGCGTTTTTCATTGTGCCACAGCGTGATCTGCGCTTTTTCACTGGTGTAGTTACCTTTGGCTTCCAGGTCGAGACGCTCAAAACGGAAAATGTAACCCGCCAGTTCAACCTGCTGCCCAGGGCTCAGGTTCAGGCTTATCTCCTGACGGCTACCGCTGGAAAAGACGATCCCCGCCGCAAACACCAGCACTCCGGCATGCGCCAGCAGTGCCGGAAGTTGGATGCGGAAAGACACTTTGCGGCTTCTGACCATTGCCAGCACAATAACCAGCAGCATCAGTAGGCCAAAGGGCAGCGTAGCGCGGTTAAAGTACGGTGCACCCACGGAAAGCCGCCCCCAGCCGAACAGCCCGTAAATCATCGGGTAGAGCGTGCCAATCAGCACAATCAGCAGCACCGCACTAAAGAGCAGCAGCGCAACCAGAATCAGCATCTCGCGTGACCAACCGCCAAAACGAGCATTCTGCCGGACTTGCTGGCCCCGCCAGGCGTACAGCCCGAGCGACGCCAGACTCAACACGGTAAACAGCGCAAACAGCGGCGCGGCACGAACGTTATCCAGCGCGAAAGCATGCACCGAAACGAGAATGCCGGAACGCACAATCAGCGTCCCCAGCAGCGATAAAATCAGCGTGACGATCGCCAGCAGCAGCGACCAGTGGCGGAAGATCCCGCGCTGGCGCGTGATATACAGGCTATGTAGCAGCGCGCTGGCGGAAAGCCAGGGTAATAAGGAAGCGTTTTCTACCGGGTCCCAGAACCACCAGCCGCCCCAGCCCAACTCGCAGTAGGCCCACCAGGAGCCGAGGATAATCCCCAGCGTCAGCGCGCACCAGCCGGGCAAGGCCCAGCGCCAGCACACCCAGGCGCTCTGCGCATTAAAGTCACTACGTAGCAGCGAGGCCAGCGCCACGCCTGCCGCCACCATCAAACCACCGTAACCCAGGTACAGCAGCGGTGGATGGAGGATTAACCCAAGATGTTGCAGCATCGGGTTAAGGTCGCGTCCTTCAATGGCTGGCGGAAAGATACGCACGAACGGATCGGACCATACCACCACAAACAGCAGCAGCAGGGCCGTTATCATTGAAAGGACGCAGAGCGTCAGTGGAAACAGCGCGTTGGTATTACGCCGATAGCGAAGAGCAAACAGCGCGCTCCAGGCTGAAAGAAACAGCACCCACAGCAGCAGCGATCCTTCATGACCGCCCCACACCGCCGCCAGTTTTAATCCCCACGGCAGCAGGCTGTAGCTGTGCTGGGCAACGTAGACCACCGAAAAATCGCTGGTCAAAAAGCAGAATACCAGAATGGTAAAGGCCAGTAGCAGCAGGGCAAATTGCGTCCACACGCCCACGCTTGCCAGGCGCATCACCCCTTGCCAGCGCTGCCGGACACCTACCAACACGGCAAGCGGGGTCAACACGTTGACCCCGAGGCTTAATAACAGCGCCAGAAAACCGGCTTCAGGAAGGAGAACGTCCAGATATCACCTTACGCAACGGTTAGCTGACCCGCATAGAGGATAAAAAAGCGCAGCAGCAGTACGCCGGTCAGGCTGGCGCCGCACACTGCCAGCACGCCATGAAACGTCGAACTGCGGTTGGCCCAGGGTTTTAGCAGCATCGGCAGTATCAACCCAAGCCCGGCCACGCCAAGCCAGAACCACCAGGTCCAGAATCCGCCGCCCAGTGCCGCCGCCAGCGCACGCATTTTGCCGTCATCGCCCAGCGCCAGACCAACAAAGAACGCCGCCAGCAGGAAGATCTCCAGCCATACGACCGGGACTTCCATGCGATGCACAAAGTGCGCTTCCGTACTGTGCGGATTGCTACGATGACGTAACGCCATGGCGATCAGCGCCACTGCCGCACCGGAGGAGATCCCGGAGAACAGGAACAGCACCGGCAGGATCGGGTTATTCAGGAACGGGTAGGATTTCAGCGCCGACAGCAGGAACCCGGTATACGCCCCGAGCAGAACCGCCAGCACCAGCATCAGCGTCTCAAGCGCGCGATGGAACGGCGTGATTAGCGTCAGTAGTTTTGACACAATCGTCAGTCGCGGCACGAACCGCTGTTGCAGGACAATTACCTCTTTTTCAAAGATTTTTGCCAGCCACAGCACTAACACCACCATGTACAACTGGAACAGCATGACCCCCATCGACATCACCGAGGTGAAGCTGTAGTGGAACATCAGTTTCCAGAAAGTCCATGGACGCGTCAGGTGGAACACCAGAATCAGCAAACCGAGGATAATTGCCCCCGGCCCTAACACCAGCGTGGTGCGCAGCAGCGTGCTGTCTGAACCGCCCGCCTCCGGATGGAAGCGACGCAGCAGAATCGCCAACGTGACCAGTCCGGCAGAGATACCTATCAGGAACAGATAGATGGCAATGGGCCAGTCCCACACCAGTGATTCAAAATGAAATGCAGAAGCGGATGTCATTGGCTCACCTCCCCAAATTTAAAGGGAACGCGGTAGACCTTCGGTTTTGTACCCAACGCCAGTTTGTAACGGTAGGTAGTTTTCTGCTGCAACAAACGGGATATATCGCTGTTGGGATCGTCCAGATTACCAAACGTCAGCGCCTTCGTCGGGCATGACTCAACGCAGGCGGGCTGTTTGCCCGCTTTCAGGTTGGTTTTCCGGCAGAAATCGCATTTATCCGCCGTTTTGCTCACCGGATGGATAAACCGTACGCGATAAGGACACGCGGCGATACAGTACTGGCAGCCAACGCAAAGGTCCGGGTTCACATCCACAATGCCGCTGGCGGCATCGCGATACGATGCCCCCGTCGGGCAGACGTCAACGCAGGGAGCGTGGTCGCAATGCTGGCACGAGTGACGGAAGAAGCGATACTTCACATCAGGAAATGTCCCTTGCGGCTCACTGCGGATAATCGTCAGACGCGATACGCCTTCCGGCACGTTGTTAACTTCCCGACAAGCATCCATGCAGGCCGTACAGCCAATGCATAAAGACTCATCATGAACCATACCGTAACGCACGCCATTGATGTTCAGCGTCTTCGCCACAACGCGCCCCGCCGTCCCGCTCACTGCCACCAGCGCGCCGACGCCGGTGATAAACTGGCGACGAGAGCAACTCATGGATGCTCCTTAAGCAACGGAACCGACGCCGGGTTAAAGTTCGGATTGTTACGTTGATCGCTGTGGCAATCGACGCAAATCTTGATCCGTCCTTTATCGCTCAGCGTCTGCATCGTGTCTTGCTTCGGATGCAGTGAGTGACAGCTGGCACACGCCACTTTGGTTACGTGGACATCGTGCGGCCAGAACGCTTTTTGCAACTGCTCAGGCAGGTGACAGGACATACAGACACTGTTCTGCTGCTCCACGTTGTACATCGGCTCATTAAAGCGCATCACATCTTTCACCCCTTCGCGGTGGTTCGGTGACGGCTGGCCGTGACAATTGGTGCAGGTGACAGGCAGTTTGTTATTCGGGTTGATGGCTTCCGCATGCTTACCATGCATGCCTTCGGTATCCGGCTTGTGACAGTCCAGACAGGCGGCATCCGGATTACGCTGTTGGGTAACCGTCCAGCGTTGATCCGACTCCTGCGGCGTTGGCGTGGCAGTGATTCCACTCAGGCTCCATAACAAGCCTGACGCCAGCACCCCAGCAGTTAATAACGAACGTAATACGCTCATATTCACTCCGTTGAGTTATCCGCCCCTTGCGGGGCGAAATGGGGTTATTGGCTTAACAGACCGTTTTTACGCGCCTGATCTTCCCACTGCGGAATCACCGTTTTGATGAAGTCCTGCTTCTCAGCATTGATTTGCTGCATGTTCAAACCAATCGCCGCCTGGGCTTTCTCTTTGGTAGAGATATCCGGTAACGGGATTTCATGCGTGATGCCTTTGGTCGCCAGCAGACGGACCAGTTTGGTACGTGCGTCAGCGGCTTTATCCATTGCGCTACCCAGCATCCGCAGACCTTCTTCCGGGGCGTGCATGTGAATACCGTGTGAGGCGATAGACAGGTCCCAACGCCATTGCGCGTGACGGATATCTTCCAGAATCGGCTTCATTTCCGCTTCGGTCGCACCCGCATCCCATGCGGCTTTCGCTTCGAAGTGCGCACGAACAAGCTGGTCTTCAACTTTGATTTTCAGGTCATGAATGGCCTGTTTACGCTCGGCGACCACTTTTTGCAGGGACGCTTTGTCCTGGGTGTGGCAGTTCGCACAGGTCTGAGCGAAGTTATCGAACGGATTACCAATCTTATGGTCGGTGTAAATCTTGCCTTCCGCGTTCTGCACTTTCGGCATGTGGCAGTCGATACAGGTCACGTTGTTCTTGCCATGAATGCCTGCGCTCCAGGTTTCATACTCCGGGTGCTGCGCTTTCAGCATCGGGGTTTTAGACAGGGAGTTGGTCCAGTCAGAGAAGGCGATGGTGTCGTAGTACTTCTCCATGTTCTCGACTTTCATGCCGTCGTCCCACGGGAACTTAACGGCTTTGTTTTTACCGTCGAAGTAATATTCCACGTGGCACTGGCCGCAGACCATGGATTGCTGGTCAAAGCGACCGGCTTTCTCAAACGGTTTGCCGATTGTTTCCATCGCGCGTTCAGCATAAGGACGCGACAGCGTCAGTTCTGGCTTGCCTTTGGCAAAGTCTGGTGACGCGGTGTTATGGCAATCGCCGCAGCCAAGATTATTAACAATTTCAGGACCGCCGCGCGCCCATTTACCGTGGAAGTAGCCATCTTCACCGTCTTTCTGGATCAGACGCGCCACATCCGGGCTTTTACAGCTCCAACAGGCCATCGGCAATGGACCATCTTCTGCCGTTTTGGGTGCGCCAGTACGTAAGGTTTCACGAACATCGGTCACTGCATACGCGTGCCCGCGCGGTTTGTTGTAATCGCGCGAGAAGGGATATCCCGCCCACAGGATCACCAGACGAGGATCTTCTGCCAGCGCATCTTCACGGGCTGATTGCTCAGACGTGGCTTTCCAGGAGAGATATTGATCGGGATGCTGAGGGGCGAAGACTTCATTCTTCGCTTCAACGGTGACGGTTTTTGCGGGTACGGGGGTTTGTTCAGCGTGAACTGCAGTGATAAATAATAAAGGTACTAACAGGCTGAAGAAACGGCGTACGCGTGATTTTATCCTTGCCATAGGGGTCTCATCCAGATGACGCCATTATCTGCAATGGCGGTTCTTTTATTGTTTTCCATAACAGCAACCACACGAATACTGTCATGACATTGCTCCACCCTATTTGTAACAAGAAACCACACTTAAAATGTTGTCTTTAATCAATTGTAAGTGTATGTAAAATACCACTTTAGAGTTAGTAACACCCTTTGATTGCTCCCTCTTTTGTCTAATTCAGATACAGATCACCTTTTCAACAATCCTTTAGATAACTACATGTTATCGCGAGATTTAGTCAATTTTGCTAGCTCCCTTCAAAATTCAGTTTGTCGCTAATTTGCACAATTCGTTTATTGCGTGATCTGCCGCGCAAATACTAAACAAAACTCTCAAAGCCCCTACATTTAACGTTTATGAGACATATTATTAACATCCTACAAGGAGAACAAAAGCCATGAGCCAAATACATAAACACGCTATTCCCGCAAACATTGCGGATCGTTGCCTGATAAATCCGGAGCAGTACGCAGAGAAATACCAGCAATCCGTTAACGAACCCGACACATTTTGGGGCGAACAGGGAAAAATTCTTGATTGGATCAAGCCGTACAGCCAGGTGAAGAACACTTCCTTCGCACCAGGCAACGTGTCGATTAAATGGTACGAAGACGGCACCCTGAATCTGGCCGCAAACTGCCTTGACCGCCACCTGCAGGCAAACGGCGATCGTACCGCCATCATCTGGGAAGGCGATGACGCAACCCAAAGCAAAAACATTACCTATCGCGAGTTGCATCGCGATGTCTGCCGTTTCGCCAATACGCTACTGGATTTAGGCATTAAAAAAGGTGACGTGGTGGCCATTTATATGCCGATGGTGCCGGAAGCTGCGGTCGCCATGCTAGCCTGTGCCCGTATTGGCGCGGTGCATTCGGTCATCTTCGGTGGTTTCTCACCGGAAGCCGTCGCCGGACGTATTATCGACTCCAATTCACGCCTGGTGATCACCGCCGACGAAGGCGTACGCGCCGGGCGCGCTATCCCACTGAAAAAGAACGTCGATGATGCGCTGAAAAATCCAAATGTGAAAACCGTTGAACATGTGATCGTTCTCAAACGTACCGGTGGAAAAACGGAATGGCAGGAAGGTCGCGACCTGTGGTGGTCCGATCTTATCGAGAAGGCCAGCTCAGAACACCAGCCGGAAGAGATGAACGCGGAAGATCCGCTGTTTATCCTGTATACCTCCGGCTCAACCGGTAAGCCGAAAGGCGTACTGCACACTACCGGCGGGTATCTGGTCTACGCTGCAACTACCTTTAAGTATGTGTTTGATTACCATCAGGGCGATATCTATTGGTGTACCGCTGACGTAGGCTGGGTAACCGGGCACAGCTACCTGCTGTACGGTCCGTTGGCCTGCGGCGCAACCACGCTGATGTTCGAAGGCGTGCCAAACTGGCCTACCCCGGCGCGTATGTCGCAGGTTGTGGACAAGCATCAGGTCAATATTCTGTATACCGCACCGACCGCCATTCGCGCCCTGATGGCGGAAGGCGATAAAGCGATTGAAGGCACTGACCGTTCGTCACTGCGTATCCTGGGTTCAGTTGGCGAGCCGATCAACCCAGAAGCATGGGAGTGGTACTGGAAGAAGATCGGCAACGAAAAATGCCCGGTCGTCGATACCTGGTGGCAGACTGAAACCGGTGGATTCATGATTACCCCGCTGCCGGGCGCCACCGAACTGAAAGCCGGTTCTGCAACCCGTCCATTCTTTGGCGTACAGCCTGCGATTGTCGATAACGAAGGTAATCCGCTGGAAGGCGCGACCGAAGGCAATCTGGTGATTACCGACTCGTGGCCGGGCCAGGCGAGAACGCTGTTTGGCGATCACGAACGCTTTGAGCAAACCTACTTCTCTACCTTCAAGAATATGTACTTCAGCGGCGACGGCGCGCGCCGTGACGAAGATGGCTATTACTGGATCACCGGACGTGTGGACGATGTGCTGAACGTCTCCGGCCACCGTCTGGGAACGGCTGAAATCGAATCGGCGCTGGTGTCGCATCCGAAGATTGCCGAAGCCGCGGTGGTAGGGATTCCGCATAATATTAAAGGCCAGGCGATCTACGCTTACGTCACGCTGAATCACGGTGAAGAGCCGTCACCTGAGTTGTACGCCGAGGTTCGCAACTGGGTGCGTAAAGAAATTGGCCCGCTGGCAACGCCAGACGTGCTGCACTGGACCGACTCACTGCCGAAAACCCGCTCCGGCAAAATCATGCGCCGTATTCTGCGTAAAATCGCGGCGGGCGATACCAGCAATCTGGGCGATACCTCGACTCTCGCCGATCCTGGCGTCGTGGAGAAACTGCTCGAAGAGAAGCAGGCCATCGCGATGCCATCATAACCATAACTGTGAAATGCCCGATGGCGCGCAGCTTATCGGGTCTACAAATCCTATCCCTACCCCTCCCCTGACCGGGAGGGAAATATAAAAACCCTCCCCCAAAGGATTTCGCGTTGCAGGAAGGCGGCAAGCGAGCACATCCCCAGGAGCATAGTTCACTATGTGACTGGGGTGGGCGAGTGCGGCCAACGCACCTGCGGCGTGAAAGACGAAGGGGGTATCTCTGGAGACTCTGTGATGAATGACCAAATTTATCAGCGGATAGAAGACAGTGCGCGTTTCAGGGAGTTAGTAGAAAAACGGCAACGGTTTGCCACCATTCTGTCCATCATCATGCTGGCAGTTTATATCAGCTTTATTTTACTGATTGCCTTTGCGCCTAGCTGGCTGGGTACGCCGCTCCACGCGGGAACCAGCGTCACCCGGGGTATTCCGATTGGGGTCGGTGTGATCCTTATCTCCTTCATTCTGACCGGGATTTATATCTGGCGGGCAAACGGTGAATTTGATCGCCTGAACAATGCGGTTCTGCACGAGGTTAAAGCATCATGAAGAGAGTCCTGACGGCGCTTGCCGCCACGCTGCCCTTCGCCGCAAACGCGGCGGATGCTATTAGCGGTGCAGTTCAACGCCAGCCAACCAACTGGCAGGCGATTGTTATGTTCCTGATTTTCGTCATCTTTACGCTCGGCATTACCTACTGGGCGTCTAAACGCGTACGTTCGCGTAATGACTACTACACCGCCGGCGGTAACATCACCGGTTTCCAGAACGGGCTGGCGATTGCGGGCGACTATATGTCGGCGGCATCGTTCCTTGGAATTTCCGCGCTGGTATTTACCTCCGGTTATGACGGGCTGATTTACTCACTCGGCTTCCTGGTCGGCTGGCCAATTATTCTGTTCCTGATTGCTGAGCGTTTGCGTAACCTCGGTCGTTACACCTTTGCTGACGTTGCTTCTTATCGTCTGAAGCAGGGTCCAATCCGTATTCTGTCGGCCTGTGGTTCCCTGGTGGTGGTCGCGCTGTATCTGATCGCCCAGATGGTCGGCGCAGGTAAACTGATTGAGCTGCTGTTTGGTCTGAACTATCACATCGCCGTCGTACTGGTTGGCGTACTGATGATGATGTACGTTCTGTTTGGCGGCATGCTGGCAACCACCTGGGTACAGATCATTAAAGCTGTTCTGCTGCTGTTCGGCGCCAGCTTTATGGCCTTCATGGTAATGAAGCACGTCGGCTTCAGCTTCAACAACCTGTTCACCGAAGCGATGGCAGTACACCCAAAAGGCTCCGCGATTATGAGCCCGGGCGGTCTGGTAAAAGATCCGATATCCGCCCTGTCGTTAGGTCTTGGATTGATGTTCGGTACAGCAGGTTTGCCGCATATTCTGATGCGTTTCTTCACGGTCAGCGATGCCCGCGAAGCGCGTAAGAGCGTATTCTATGCCACCGGCTTTATGGGTTATTTCTACATCCTGACCTTTATCATCGGCTTTGGCGCGATCATGCTGGTAGGCGCTAATCCAGAGTACAAAGATGCTGCAGGCGCACTGATCGGTGGTAACAACATGGCGGCGGTTCACCTGGCGAATGCGGTGGGCGGTAACCTGTTCCTCGGCTTCATCTCTGCAGTGGCGTTTGCCACCATCCTGGCGGTGGTTGCCGGGCTGACGCTGGCGGGCGCTTCGGCAGTTTCTCACGACCTGTACGCCAACGTATTCCGCAAAGGCGCAACCGAACGTGAAGAGCTGAAGGTGTCAAAAATCACCGTACTGGTACTGGGTGTGATAGCCATCCTGCTCGGCGTGCTGTTTGAGAACCAGAACATCGCCTTCATGGTGGGTCTGGCGTTCGCCATCGCGGCCAGCTGCAACTTCCCGATCATCCTGCTTTCCATGTACTGGTCGCGTCTGACCACCCGTGGCGCAATGCTGGGTGGCTGGTTAGGTCTGTTAACAGCGGTAGTATTGATGATTCTCGGCCCAACCATTTGGGTCCAGATCCTCGGTCACGAAAAAGCCATTTTCCCGTATGAATATCCAGCGCTGTTCTCCATCAGCATAGCGTTCCTCGGGATCTGGTTCTTCTCTGCTACCGACAACTCAGAAGAAGGCAACCGCGAACGCGAGCAGTTCCGTGCTCAGTTCATCCGCTCCCAGACCGGGTACGGCGTAGAACAAGGTCGCGCGCACTAACCTCCCCTCTCCTCCGGCTTTCAGGCCGGAGGATTACATCCTTTCTTAGAACATCAGCCTCGCGACCAGCGGCGCCACCAATACCATCACCACACCGGAAAGCATCATCACCAGGCTGGCAACTACGCCCTCTTGCTGACCAAGCTCATAAGAGCGCGCCGTGCCTGCCCCGTGCGATGCGGCGCCAA
Source organism: Citrobacter freundii ATCC 8090 = MTCC 1658 = NBRC 12681 (assembly GCF_011064845.1). Lineage (NCBI taxonomy): Bacteria > Pseudomonadati > Pseudomonadota > Gammaproteobacteria > Enterobacterales > Enterobacteriaceae > Citrobacter > Citrobacter freundii. The sequence goes on from NZ_CP049015.1 coordinate 4,574,955, forward strand.
ATCCTGCGCCTTTCGCCATTCCTTCACGAATGGAAAGGCGTAAAAACAGCACATCGCCGACCGCCATGCCGAATACGCCGGTCACCACCACGAACAAGGCCACCAGGTCCGGCTGCCCGCCCAATGGCTCTGCCGCTGCCAGCGCAAATGGCGTGGTGACGGAACGCACCGCCAGACTGCGTTGGATCTCATCAGGCAACATAAACAGACGCGCCAGCCACACGGAACTGGTGACGGCCACCAGCGTTGCCGTTACCACGCCCGCCGTCAGCGACATCCAGTGACGCTTAATCACCGCAAGGTTGTCATACACCGGAACGGCAAAGGCGATGGTCGCCGGTCCTAACAACCACAGCAACCAGTGCGATTCACCAATATAGTTTTGCCAGGAGATATGGCCGAAGACTAGCATCAGCACCAGCAGGGCTGGGGTGAGAACTAATGGCATCAGCGGTAATTTACGAAAACGGCGATACAAACGCTTATTAGCAAAGTAGATACCCAGCGTAATCACCAGACACAGCACGCTTAGCTGAAAATTACTCACGGTTTAGCCTGCTCATTTCATAGCGATACACTTTATCCACCACCCACGCCGTTGCGCCGAGCACCATCAGCGTACTGATCGCAATGACGGCAAATATACGCCAGCCATCAACCAGCAACAGCTGCGTGTAGTTCACAACGGCGACCACCGCCGGGACAAAAAATAGCAGCATTTCAGCCAGTAACCAGCGAGCACCTGCGCGAATCCAGTTCAGCGGGATAACCCGGCAGACAATTAACGCCAGCATCAGCACCATCCCTACCAGGTTGGCAGGAAGCGGCAGATGCAGCCAGGAGACAAGATATTGAGCAAATACAAAGAGACCTGCGTACAACAGAACCTGAACGGGGATCTGGAGTCGATGAATAACAGCAGGCGTCACGCGGCTTATCGCCACAGCCATGAGGGTATGTCCTTAAAAAATAGAGAGCGCCAGTATAGAGAGCCCCCGTCCAGGACTGAAATGAATTAAACTCATTGCAGGCATAGTCTTAAGGAATAATCATGGATATCAGAACGCTGCGATATTTTGTTGAGGTGGTTCGTCAGCAGAGCTTTACTCGCGCAGCGGAGAAGCTTTTTGTCACCCAGCCCACCATCAGCAAGATGTTGAAGAACCTTGAAGACGAGCTTAATTGCACGTTGCTCATCCGCGACGGGCGGCGGTTGTTGTTAACCGACACCGGGCAGGTCGTTTTCGAACGCGGCCTGGCGATCCTCGCTGAGTTTCGCCAGCTTGAAGCCGAACTTAGCGACATTAATCACCTCAACAGGGGTGTGCTGCGCCTCGGTATCCCGCCGATGGTCGGTATGTTGATGGCCGGGCCTATCAGCCTGTTTCGCCAGCGCTATTCCGGCGTTGAGCTGAAGGTCTCTGAATTTGGCGGCTTAACCGTCCAGCAGGCGGTGATGAACGGCGATCTGGATGTCGCGATGACCGCGCTGCCGGTTGAAGAAGAGAGTGGTCTGGCGACCCTACCGCTTTTCAGTCATCCGCTCTGCGTGCTGGTCCCCCGCTCCGGTCAGTGGACAACATGCGAATCCATTTCCCCCGAGGCACTGGCGGAACATCCGCTACTGATCTACAACGAAGATTTCGCGTTGAGCCGCCAATTGCTTGAGCTGTTTAGCCAACACAACGTCAAGCCCCGCATCGCGGTACGCAGCGGGCAGTGGGATTTTCTGGCTGCGATGGTACAAGCCGGAGTCGGGATTGCCATTTTACCGGAGCCGATTTGCCAGCGCCTGGATAAGCAAACGTTGCGCTGGATCCCTCTGGAGAGTGATTTACGCTGGCAGTTGGGCATGATTTGGCGCGAAGGCGTGTATCTGTCGCACAGCGCCCAGGCGTGGCTCAAATGCTGTGAAGGGTTTTGGCTACCGCAAGCGTCGTAAAATGCCGGATGCGGCGCAAACGCCTTATCCGGCCTACATCGGTTTTGTAGGCCTGATAAGCGTAGCGCATCAGGCACTCTCGTTTATTGGTTCTCGATCAACAGCGCTTCCAGCAAGTCCAGATCGTGCAGCAGCTTTTGCAGCGTTTCATTGCTGATTTCCCGCGTCGCGCGCAGATGATAAAGCTCCGCGCGTTCTGAACGCAACGCTGCCAGGCGGAAACGTCGCTCGAGGTTTTCTTCCTGCATCGAGCTTTCCACATCGTTGCGTCCGTCGGCGCGACGACGCAGGTTACCAATCACGCGGGAACTCACCTCGGTGAGTAACTGGTTATCGATGTTCTCTTCGGTGTCCGCGGCCAGTCGCTCCTCCATTTTCTGGATCGCGACAATCGCCACTTCTGCCGTAGCAGCGCGAGCAATACGTTCCTCTTTCTGCTGCTGCGAGTGGTCTGCCACTTCCAGATGTTGTAGCAGAATCGGCAACATCACCACGCCAACAAACAGCGAGAACAGAATCACGCCTGCGGCAAGGAAGATCAGCTCATATCGCGCCGGGAATCCGCTACCGTCCGGTAACAACAGTGGAATGGAGAGCACACCGGCGAGGGTAATTGCCCCGCGCACGCCCGCAAAAGAGGCAATCAGGATTTCACGCGTTGTCCAGGAGCCGAATTCCATTGGTTTTTTCTTCAGGAAGCGCAGACTGAATTTTTTCATCGTCCACAGCCAGCCAAAACGTACCAACATCAGCGCCACGTAAATCAGCACGATATCGGTAAACAGCATCCAGATTTCAACGTTCGGATCGACCTCTGCCGCCGCTAAGGAAGACTCCAGAATCCCCGGTAACTGTAGCCCTAACAGCAAGAAGACCATGCCGTTAAACACAAACTCCAGCATTGCCCAGGTACTGTTAGCACGTAAACGCATCGCCAGCGGTGCGCGGCGCATCACCCCGGAACGAGTGATCGTCATCCCGGCAGCGACCGCCGCGAGGATACCGGAAACGCCGATGTGTTCCGCAATCAGGTAAGACGCAAACGGCAGCAGGAACAGCAGGACGATTTGCGTTGCCGGCTCGTCACCGCCCCAGCGGCTGAGGAAGCGCAGGGAGCGCCCGTACAGCCAACTGACGACAAAACCAGCCAGGATGCCGCCAATCGCCACTTTGAAGAACTCAAGCGTTGCGCCACCAACGGTAAATACCATCGTCCCCATCGCCACGGCGACGGCAAACTTCAGAGAGACCAGACCGGAGGCGTCGTTCATCAACGCTTCGCCCTGCAGGATGCCCATGATTTTCTTCGGTATGCGCCCCTCCCCCACAATGCCGGAAAGGGCAACAGCATCAGTTGGCGAAAGGACGGCGGCCAGCGCAAAGGCTGGGATAAGCGGTATCCCCGGCACCAGCCAGTAAATCATAAATCCAATGCCGACCACCGTGACCAGCACCAGCGCCAGCGCAAGGCCGAAGATCTCTCGCCCATGCTCGAGAAACTCACGCGTTGGCGTCTTCCAGCCATCGGCAAATAGCAGCGGCGGGATGAACAGCACCAAAAACAGCTCAGGATCGAATTCCACATGCAAACCAAACGTCGGCCACGCCAGCAAGGCGCCGATGGCGATCTGCATTAGGGGTAAAGGGAGTTGGAAGGGCAATACGCGAGTAAATACCCCCGACAGCGAGACCACAAGGGTCATGATGAGTATGGTGAAAAAGATTTCCATGCGTTCCCTGTTTGCGATGTTTCTTATGATTAGTGATGAGAGGCGTCGTGCCTCAATTCTATCTAATTGAGAGTAACGCAAAAGACAACGAGTGTGTTCTGAAAATAAAAACGGGCGGCCAAAGCCACCCGTTTTGAGGATCTTTATCGAATAAAAATCAGATAGCCCAGCCGCCCGCGTAGAAGGCCACCAGCGCGATAGCGATAACCACCGTGCCGATGTTCAGCTTGCGCCATTCGCCAGAGACAAGACGGCCAATCACCAGGGTAGCAAAGCCAATCATAATGCCGGTAACGATGTTACAGGTCAGCACGATAAATACGGCCGTTACCAGACCCGCCATTGCGTCGACAAAGTCAGCAAAGTCGATTTTCGCAACGTTGCTCAGCATCAACAGGCCCACATACATCAGTGCAGGCGCCGTTGCGTATACCGGTACAAGATACGAGAGCGGAGAGAGGAACAGGATCAGCAGGAACAGGACACCAACGGTGATCGCCGTCAGGCCAGTTTTACCGCCTGCCGCCGTACCCGCTGCGGATTCAATGTATACCGCCGCAGGAGCAGCGCCCACCAGACCAGAGAACACGCTGCTCAGGGAGTCGGTGGTCAGCGCTTTGCCGCCGTCGATAATCTGTCCGTCTTTATCCAGCAAATTCGCCTGACCGGCTACGGCACGGATGGTGCCGGTCGCATCGAAGACGGCGGTCATGACCAGCGCCAGCACGCTCGGCAGAACGATAGGATTCAGTGCGCCCATTATATCCAGGCTGCCGATCAGCGAGTTGCCGTTTTCGTCGCTCAGAGACGGCATGGCAAAAATACCGGAGAAATGCACGGCCGGGTCGAAAATCAGGCCAACAATGGAAATACCGATAATAGTCAGCAGGATGCCGCCCGGTACTTTCAGTTTTTCGAGGCCAATAATCACCGCCAGACCAACCAGCGACATAATCACCGGGAAGGTATCGAAGTCGCCCAGCGCAACCGGCAGACCGTCCAGCGGATTCTTAATCACCAGACCAACGCCGTTTGCCGCAATCAGCAGCAGGAACAGGCCGATACCGATTCCCGTACCGTGCGCAACGCCCTGCGGCAGATTGCGCAGGATCCAGCTACGAATACCCGTCGCGGAAATGATGGTAAACAGGACACCCATCAGGAACACCGCGCCCAGCGCAACGGGCACGCTGATATGTTGCCCCAATACCAGGCTGAATGCGGTAAACGCCGTCAGAGAAATGGCGCAACCAATCGCCAGCGGCAGATTTGCCCACAGGCCCATCACAATAGAACCGACGCCCGCGACCAGGCAGGTTGCCACAAATACAGCGGCAGGCGGGAATCCGGCTTTACCCAGCATCCCTGGAACCACAATAACGGAGTAAACCATGGCGAGGAACGTCGTTAATCCGGCAACGACTTCCTGACGAACGGTACTGCCGCGAAGCGAAATTTTAAACCAGGCGTCGAGTGAACCGCCGGTACGCGCTGAAGGCGTAGACATAGAAAACATCCCCTGAGAGTTTATTTTTTCGTCATTATGCGTGCTGGACAATCCACTGCCTGCTAAACGTTTTCTCCATGTGCCAGGTTTGCGTCATTAGGGGTGTCGCAAAAAAGCAAACGTTTAGCTCCGCGCATAAAAAACGGGTGGTAAAAAAAAGCAAACGATTATCCAGCGATCATACGCCGGTTTTCAACTGAACTTTGCCGCTTTTTACTCATTTCTTCTTATAACGCACAATAAACAACCAGTCGATGCGCAAACGTTATCGTCAATGCGCAATCTGGTAACAAATTTCGCCAGATTGTCGCAACAATCGTTCTTATTTTTCGCGCAAACTCGCGCAAGAAAACCGGTGAAGATGCGGTAAATTTTTTGGCTAAAAAATCATCGTTTCACTGGCAAATGGAGGGAGGTAGCTTACACTTACATTATCAACACAGGCCGGAACCTCCCCTAATGTGCTCGACTGAGGGGTGTTGATGTCGGGGGAAACCCTCCCGTGAACCAGCGGGATAGAGTGAAAGACAAAGACCGGAACCAAACTAAAGCGCCCTCTGTGGCGCTTTAGTTTTATACCCGTCATACTTCACGTTGCAGGTGTGTTGGCTGCGTTTACTCACCCGAATCACTTAGTTTACTAAGCTCATCGGGATTCGTGCTCTTGCCGCCTTCCCACAACGCGAATTATTTAGGGTATATATCCGTCATATATTTAAACCAATCAATCATCTTCCAGCAGACGCGCCCCGGTTCCTTGCTCGCCCAGCTGATCGCCTGGGTTACGCAACGGGCAATCGCTGCGCGACAAGCAGCCGCAACCAATACATCCATCCAGTTCATCACGTAGCGACACCAAAGTATGAATGCGTCGGTCCAGCTCTTCACGCCATTGCGAAGAGAGCTGTTTCCACTCTTTAGCGCTAAGTGAATGCCCTTCAGGTAATACGCCCAGCGCGTCGCCAATCGTTGCCAGCGGGATCCCAATACGTTGAGCAATCTTGATAATCGCCACGTAACGCAACACATCACGTTTGTAGCGACGCTGATTACCGCTGTTGCGCATGCTGCTGATTAACCCTTTGCTTTCATAGAAATGCAGGGTCGAAACTGCCACGCCGCTACGCTTTGCAACTTCACCTGGCGTGAGCAGCGCTTTTATCCGGGGTAATTTCTTTTCCATAAATCGCTTTACCTCAAGTTAACTTGAGGAATTATACTCGCCCACAGACAAAACGACGAATCGAATACTGAGAAAGAGGCAGCCCTATGTCCCATCAGCAGATTATTCAGACCCTTATTGAATGGATTGATGAACATATCGATCAGCCGCTGAACATTGAGGCGGTTGCGAAAAAATCAGGTTACTCGAAGTGGTATTTACAGAGAATGTTCCGCACGGTGACGCGCCAGACGCTGGGTGACTACATCCGCCAGCGACGACTTCTGCTGGCGGCGGTTGAACTGAGGACGACTGAGCGACCTATTTTCGATATCGCGATGGATCTTGGTTATGTATCGCAACAAACCTTTTCGCGCGTGTTTCGCCGCGAGTTTGATCGTACCCCCAGCGATTACCGCCACCGCCTGTAAGCTTATTGCCCGCTCTGCGTCAGTATGGCGGGCGACCGTTGTATCCAGTGCATGAACTCCTGCGACGGCAGCGCCTTCGCAAAATACCAGCCCTGACAATACTGTACGCCGCGTTCAAGCAGCCATTCGATTTGTTCCTTCGTTTCCACCCCTTCCGCAATCGTCTTCAGGTGTAAGCTTTGCGCCATCTCAATAATATGTTCGGCAATCAAGTGACTGGTGCTGTTAGTGGACAACGTGCTAATAAACGATTTGTCGATCTTCAGGATATCGACATTCAGCGCTGACAAATTATGCAGATTGGAATATCCCGTGCCAAAATCATCAAACGCCACTTCATAACCCGCCTTGCGGAACGCCTGAATTACTGGGGTCATTTTATGTACATCTATGAACCCCCGCTCCGTCACTTCGACTTTAATTTGCTGGGCCGCCACGGAGTACTCACGATTTTTGTCGTTAATCAGAGCAATCAATCGGGATGAATGAAAGTCAGAAGCGGAAAGGTTAATCGAGATATAAAGCTGAGGATGCGCCGAAAGAAAATACCCCAAATCGTTGAACACCTCTTCAACGACATAATCCGTGATCCGCTCAATCATTCCCTCTTTTTCAGCCAACGGAATAAACTCCGTCGGGCTCATCACCTCACCTTTACAACCCGGCCAGCGCAGCAGAGCTTCAGCACCAACACATTGTCCATTCTTAATATCAATGATCGGCTGGTAATGCAGGCAAAGCTGACGTTTTTTGATCGCGCGTTTTAGTAAGCGCCGGGGAGATAAGTATTCCTGGCGCGTGCGCCACCACATTAGCAGTATCAGGATGCTGCAGATAATCCCGAAGGGAATGGTTAACGCCGCCTCGTGATAAAAAATCTGACTTACGCGGTTGTCTGAGGTCGACACAATGATCGCAATTGGGCGTTTTTCTGAATGCACGATGGTGTAAAAGCGATCGTCTTGTTGAAAGGTCGAGGCTTCACCGCGTACGAGAGGCGCGAATTGCGCAATATTTGCCGCTTCGCTGGCGGAGAAAAACGTATCTGTTACTGTGTCATATACGCCCCAGGACAGATCCGGATCATCTGACATGACTTCGCTGTAGGATAATGGATTTATGACTGCGACGTAGTTCCCACGTTGCATGTACGTCATTCTGTAGCCAGCGAAAAAAGGGGTATCGCGGTAGTAATAGATGGCGATATCCGGCGTACGTTTATAGTCTGCGGTCGGCATAATATAGGTAACGGGTGGCACCATCGACGTAGAGCACAAAAAATGATCGCCCTGCGCATAAATTAGCTCGCTGATATATAAACGACCGCGAATAATATTCAGCATACTTTTCTGATGTGCCGGGGTACACATCTTACCCTGATACAACTGGGCCATATCACGCGCCAAATCGGCTTGCAGGATTACCAATTCTGTTTTATTTAACACCAGTTGAGCAAATGAGCGAAGTTGATTACGGGTTTCGGACATAGCCCGAATTTGAGCAAACCATAATGCCAGCACCACGGGGAGCAATACCACCATGAATGTTCCCAGCAACTTCAGCAGCTTGCGTCGCGCACTGTGATTCATGTCAGCCTTATGTCCCTGTTTTGTCTATGCCAGTACCTGTCACGGCAGGATGCTATAAACACCAGCTAGTTAACTTGCATGAATCTATCAGTATTAGCAACAGACGTCTCTATGTAAAAGTCTGATAATAGTTGATGATGATATTATTTTTCCGTAAGGCAAACTTAAAGTTACGCTTATTTCACAACGTTATTATCCCTAAAACGTAAATTTTTTATGAGCACTATCCTGGTTGCATTTAAGAAATTCATTAAATTTTTTTAACACAAAATTTAGGATAAATTAAACCGGTGGTCTAAATGCACCTTTAAGATTGATTATTTAGTGTCAAAAGCCTTTTTGAATATAACCACACATTAAGAGTGGTTATGATCCTGTAAAAATAACGTCCAGTACTGGTGAACAAACGAGCACTTGTGATATATTTCACAAAAATCATGTAACAGAAACAATGTTTCATTCATGTTATTGCCCGTCGATAGCCAGAGTACTACACCCTCGGTGAACACCCCCGCGCTGTCCTGGGCATCCAGACTTTCTGAGGACGTTTTTCATGGCAACGATAACAACTGGCGTGGTTCTTCTGCGGTGGCAATTACTCAGTGCAGTGCTGATGTTTTTAGCCAGTACGCTCAATATCCGTTTTCGTAAATCAGATTATATTGGCCTGGCCGTCATTAGCAGCGGTTTGGGGCTGGTTTTTGCCTGCTGGTTTGCGACTGGATTGCTCGGCATAACCCTGGTGGATATGTCTACTATCTGGAAGAACATTGAAACCGTGATGGTTGATGTGATGAGCCACACACCGCCAGACTGGCCGATGGTGTTGAACTGATAACAACAGTGTGTCCGACCAGAATATACCCGGTCGGACACGGTTTTAAGCAATAACGATTCTACTGACGTTCCGGTAACCGTTTACCACTCCATACGGAACCCTGCGTTCACCTGCCAGTTCATATCAATGTCGCCTCCAGCCGATCTTTCCAGGTCAACATACAGTCGGGAGTTATTGTTCTGAGTGAGGTGGATATTGGTACCAATACCGTAGTTAATCCACGAGTCACTTCCTCCCTCGCGAACCGTCATGGACGCGTCTTTACCCCACACAGTGACATCACGATCGCCGGCAAACTCATGCAGCAGATCCAGCTTCACATAAATGTCGCTGTCCGGGCGTTCTTCAAATCGATAACCTCCTCGCAATCCGACACGACCGATCACGCTATCGATATCATTCTGACGAACCCGTAGTCCGCTGCTGGTGGTATAACGAGCCTCATCCAACCGGGTATACACGAGCTGCGCTTGCGGTTCGATGAAAGAGGATTCTCCCAGACTAAACTCACGACCGTATTCTGCGCTGGCGCTAATTGACCACGTACTGCTATCCGCCACCCCCATATTGCCGTACACATTTCGGTAGTTAAAATCACTCTCATGGCGGCTATATTTCAGCACCAGATCCAGGTAGTCCTGTTTCTCCGGACGGTTCCATGCAGCATAAAGTGAACCACCGTAGCTCTTGTTATCACCCGTGCCATAAGTAAAGTCAGCGTTACCTCTCATGTAATGCGCCGCAATGCCTCGCGTCCAGACTGATTGTTCACCTTCTTCTTTATTGTCATAACCAAGTTGCCAGAAGCTGTACAGGTTTTTGAAGTAGCTGCCATTATCGCTTTCCATTTCGCCGCCTTTATAGCGTATCCACAGACCATTTTGCTGTTGGTTCTGGCGTAATTCCCCTAAACGCTTATTCAGGCTGTCGATTTCGAGACGGGCGGTGGCCGCCGCGTAGTTTAACCCAGCATTGGCAATTGCGGTGTTGCTACCCGCACTGGCTTTCGTTGAAACCCCCGTGATATACCAGTTTGTGCCATACTGGCTTACCGGATCGCCTTCCCGAATATCAGAACGCAGTAGCGGTTTATAGTCGTATACATACTCGTTAGTGATATCGATTTTATCGTACGCTGCGAACGTCACATTGCTGGCGGCATCGGCAACCCAGATATCTTCTTGCAGATTGCTGAGCTTATTAATATTTAACGCCTCAATGGCATGAGTTCCCCCCGTGCTACTCTTAACGACCTCGATAAAGTCGCTCCCATTACGCCGCTGCTCATCGGTTTTATTTGTATTTACATCAATCAGGAAAATACCGTTGTTGCCTTTCAGATCGTGAATCTTCACGGTTTCGTTGATACTCTGATTGGTATGCAGGTTAAAACCATGCAGGTTTATCGTCCCGCCGTCTTGCAAGGTAATGGCGCTGATCTGAGCGTCTTTGCCATCCGGGATCCAGTAAGCATTATTCATCAGCGTCAGATTCAAATCTCCCGCCCATTTACCGCTGGCAGTTTCCAGGAAGTTCGCTTCATGCCCATGCCAGAATGACTCTGCACCATTGAGAGTAATATTCATCTGGCTGGTATTAGCATATATTTTATCGCCGAAGTCGATATTTCCTAACAAATTAACCTTGTGCTCACCTGACTGATTAATATTTACGACACCACCATCTTTAGCACTAACTGCATCACTTTTTGATGAGCCATCAGGATAACCACTATTGTTCTCCAGCAGTTCTTTGAAATTACTGGCGTATGTATTAATGTAAACATCGCCACCGTTAGCTGTAATAGTTGAACCTGCACCGCGCGCATAGACTCCATTATTTGCCAGCGTGGCGTCTTTCCCCTCGTTGCTGTGTTCAACCTCTGAACGAATGTACACATTACCGTTTACAGTGATATCCGCACCGCTTCCCGCATACAACGCAGTATTGTTATGTGTATACTTAGAGCCAATTAAGAAAGTGTTTTTCAGGCTAAAGTTATCGACGGTGACGTTGGTGTCCTGACCTTCGGCGGATAAGCCAAAAAAGGCCAGACCGGCGCGGTGTTCCTGTTGCGTAGTTCCGCTAATATTCACGTTGTAATTGCCAATTTGATAATCTCCCGCCTGGGCTTTGGTGATACTGCCAATCTTCACCTCAAGGCCATTACCTTCACCTCGCACAGGGTTATCAATATTTACCGTGATATCATAGCTTTTATCATCAGCAATCGTATCCTGAATGATGATCCCTTCCTGACCACCATTAACATCTATATAATTTAGTTCATAGTTTTTTGCACTCGCAAATCCGGCGCAAACCAACTGCGCTGCGGTAAATGATAGTGCAAAAGGTATTATTGCTTTCGGGTTTATCTTCCTGTGATACATAGTAAGCTCCATAACAAATAGTTTACCAACGCACTTATTAACACCCCACCAATAAAAAGCAGCCAATAATAAATATATTTTCATCAATGAAGAATTGATAAGCTAAAAGCATTATTTAAAGCCATGCATTAATTTGTCAATATTTACCACGCAGCAAATTACATTTTTTTCTTTAAATTAATTTAATATTGCTCTCCAAAAACTATCTCAAACTGAAAAAATCAAAAGTGCAATATAAATCCATTAGTTATTATCGTCATTTTTAATGTTATTATTCGGTAATACCTACATTGATTTTCATTCCCTGTAACAATCAATAAATATTATCGAATATTAGCGTAAATCAGTTCGTATTAAATGAATAATAAAGCTGCGATGATAAACCAGAAAATACCGAATAATTAATTCTGAATAAGAGATGTAAAAAAACCCCGTCGCAACGGGGTTTTTTTACATTAGAACGTTAATGCGTTCAGCTATCTTAGAACGGAATATCGTCGTCGAAATCCATCGGCGGTTCGTTAGACGGCGCTGCCGGAGCGGACTGCTGCGGACGAGACTGCGCGCCGCCGCTGAACTGATTGCCGCCCTGCGGCTGCTGAGGCTGACCCCAACCACCCTGCTGCTGGCCGCCACCTGCCGGAGCACCACCGCCCTGACGACCGCCCAGCATTTGCATGGTGCCGCCAACGTTAACAACAACCTCAGTGGTGTACTTTTCTACGCCGGACTGATCGGTCCATTTGCGGGTACGCAGCTGGCCTTCGATATAGACCTGGGAACCTTTACGCAGATATTCACTGGCCACTTCCGCCAGTTTGCCAAACAGCACAACGCGGTGCCATTCAGTCTGCTCTTTCATTTCACCGGTCGCTTTATCACGCCAGGATTCGGAAGTAGCCAGCGTAATGTTGGCAACTGCGCCACCATTCGGCATATAGCGTACTTCCGGGTCCTGGCCCAGATTACCGACGAGAATCACCTTGTTTACGCCTCTGCTGGCCATGATCGTGTCTCCTGAAAAACGTTACTGAATAAGTGTAAGCGCGGGATTGTAGCATTTCCAATAGCGCTTTTACTACGTTGCGAAGTTGATTCCAGTAAACAACCCCCGCCAGACATTGTTGCACAGGAACATGCGTTTTGCATTCCAATACTGTATATCCATTCAGGTCAGGTTGTGTCATAATTAACCGTTTGTGATCGCCGGTAGCACCATGCAGCCAGGCAAAAAAGCGTTTAATCCGGGAAAGATGAATGGATAAGATCGAAGTTCGGGGCGCCCGCACCCATAATCTCAAAAACATCAACCTCGTCATCCCGCGCGACAAGCTGATTGTCGTCACCGGGCTTTCGGGCTCAGGCAAATCTTCGCTCGCTTTCGACACCTTATATGCCGAAGGGCAGCGTCGTTACGTTGAATCCCTTTCCGCGTACGCGCGTCAATTTCTGTCGCTGATGGAAAAACCGGACGTCGACCACATTGAGGGGCTCTCTCCTGCCATCTCAATTGAACAAAAATCGACGTCCCATAACCCGCGATCCACGGTAGGTACAATTACCGAAATTCACGACTATCTGCGTCTGCTGTTTGCCCGCGTTGGCGAGCCGCGCTGTCCGGATCACGACGTTCCCCTGGCAGCGCAGACCGTTAGCCAGATGGTGGACAACGTCCTGTCCCAGCCGGAAGGCAAACGTCTGATGCTGCTGGCACCGGTAATTAAGGAGCGTAAAGGCGAGCACACCAAAACGCTGGAAAACCTGGCGGGCCAGGGCTATATCCGCGCCCGTATCGACGGCGAAGTGTGTGACCTTTCCGATCCGCCCAAGCTTGAGCTGCAAAAGAAACACACTATTGAAGTGGTGATTGACCGCTTTAAAGTTCGTGACGATCTCACCCAACGACTGGCTGAATCCTTTGAAACCGCGCTGGAACTGTCCGGTGGTACGGCGGTGGTCGCCGATATGGACGACCCGAAAGCGGAAGAGCTGCTGTTCTCCGCTAACTTCGCCTGCCCTATCTGCGGCTATAGCATGCGCGAACTGGAACCCCGCCTGTTCTCGTTTAACAACCCAGCGGGCGCGTGTCCAACCTGTGACGGTCTCGGCGTGCAGCAGTATTTCGATCCTGACCGGGTGATTCAAAACCCGGAACTGTCGCTGGCCGGTGGTGCTATTCGTGGTTGGGATCGCCGTAACTTCTATTATTTCCAGATGCTTAAATCTCTGGCTGAACACTATAAATTCGACGTTGAAGCCCCATGGGCCAGCCTGAGCCCTACCGTGCATAAAGTGGTGCTGTACGGTTCGGGTAAAGAAAATATCGAATTCAAATACATGAACGATCGCGGCGATACGTCCGTACGTCGTCACCCGTTTGAAGGTGTGCTGCACAATATGGAGCGCCGTTATAAAGAGACGGAATCCAGTGCGGTACGTGAAGAATTAGCCAAATTCATCAGTAACCGACCGTGCGCCAGCTGTGAAGGGACGCGTTTACGTCGCGAGGCCCGCCACGTATTTGTTGAAAATACGCCGCTGCCTGCAATTTCTGACATGAGCATCGGTCATGCAATGGATTTCTTCAACAATCTGAAGCTTGCGGGTCAGCGGGCGAAGATTGCCGAGAAAATTCTTAAAGAGATTGGCGATCGTCTGAAGTTCCTGGTCAACGTCGGCCTCAACTACCTGACGCTATCGCGGTCGGCGGAAACGCTATCCGGCGGTGAGGCCCAGCGTATTCGTCTGGCAAGCCAGATCGGCGCGGGTCTGGTCGGTGTAATGTACGTGCTGGATGAACCGTCTATCGGTTTGCATCAGCGCGATAACGAGCGTCTGCTGGGTACGCTTATCCACCTGCGTAATCTGGGTAATACCGTCATTGTAGTCGAGCACGATGAAGATGCGATTCGCGCCGCTGACCACGTTATCGATATCGGCCCCGGCGCGGGTGTTCACGGTGGTCAGGTCGTCGCCGAAGGGACGCTCGACGACATCATGGCAGTGCCTGAGTCGCTGACCGGCCAGTACATGAGCGGTAAGCGCAAAATTGAAGTACCGAAACAGCGCGTGGCGGCTGATCCAGAGAAAGTGCTGAAGCTCACCGGCGCACGCGGCAACAACCTGAAAGATGTCACCCTGACGCTGCCGGTAGGTTTATTTACCTGCATTACCGGGGTTTCCGGTTCGGGTAAATCGACGCTGATTAACGATACTCTGTTCCCAATTGCGCAGACGGCGCTGAACGGTGCGACGCTGGCGGAACCTGCGCCGTATCGCGATGTTCAGGGTCTGGAACATTTCGACAAAGTCATCGATATTGACCAAAGCCCGATTGGCCGTACGCCGCGTTCTAACCCTGCGACCTACACCGGGGTATTTACGCCGGTGCGCGAACTGTTTGCCGGCGTGCCGGAGTCACGTGCACGCGGTTACACCCCAGGGCGTTTCAGCTTTAACGTCCGCGGCGGACGCTGTGAAGCCTGTCAGGGTGACGGCGTGATCAAAGTCGAAATGCACTTCCTGCCGGATATCTACGTGCCGTGCGATCAATGTAAAGGCAAGCGCTATAACCGCGAAACGCTGGAGATTAAGTACAAAGGCAAGACTATCCACGAAGTGTTGGATATGACGATTGAAGAAGCACGCGAGTTCTTCGATGCCGTTCCGGCGCTGGCGCGTAAGCTGCAAACACTAATGGACGTTGGCCTGACGTACATCCGACTGGGTCAGTCCGCTACCACACTCTCGGGCGGCGAGGCGCAGCGCGTGAAGCTGGCGCGCGAACTGTCAAAACGCGGTACTGGGCAAACGCTGTATATTCTCGATGAGCCGACCACCGGTCTGCATTTTGCGGATATTCAGCAACTGTTGGACGTGCTGCATCAGCTCCGGGATCAGGGCAACACCATCGTGGTGATTGAGCACAATCTGGACGTGATTAAGACCGCTGACTGGATTGTCGATCTCGGTCCGGAAGGCGGCAGCGGCGGCGGCGAAATTCTTGTCTCCGGCACACCAGAAACGGTCGCTGAGTGTGAAGCCTCACACACGGCACGTTTCCTCAAACCACTGTTGTAATTACGCAACACTTATCAGGCCCACAGAACAGGCGTAAAGCTTGTAGGCCTGATAAGGCGCTTGCGCCGCATCTGGCAACGGTTGTGCCTGATGGCGCTACGCTTATCAGGCCTACAAGACCGTTCAGGGCTGCGTCAGTAGCCGCCGTTTATCAGCAGGCAGCGTGTTCACAGCCTGCTGATAAGAGGCGTCAACCAGATAATAAATCTGTGAATCCGGCAGCGAGCCGTCCAGATACACCGTACTCCAGTGCGCCTTATTGAGATGCCTGCTTGGCCGAACATCGCTATGCTGCTGGCGCAACAACTCTGCCAGTTCTGGGCTGGTTTTCAGAGACACCGCCGGGCGTTCTTCCACCTCTTTTACCATGGCAAAAAGCACATCTTCGACTTTGATTTGTGTGGCCTTCCAGTCACTGTGAACGCTCTGCTCCGCGCCCATTTTTGCCATGCAGTATTGCAGCAACTCCGAATTCGTCATCTTTATTCCCCTTACCAGCATATTGCCTAATGAGAACATCATTTATTCAGTGTGCAGCAAGTCCGCAAAAGGTAAAAGCCAGCAATGTAAATTTGTTTAAAAAAACAGCAACCCGCAGCCAGTGTCCTCAATATTCCGAGTTGACGATCACCTCTTCACCAAACGCACCGGCCTGTGGCAGCGGCTTATAAGTGGAGTTAGAGGCGCGCAAAATGCGAATACCACGAATGCCCACGTCGCGAGCGGCAGTGATGTCATTATCGGAGTCACCGTAAAACATGCGGATATTTTTATCCTGTAACCACTGCGTTTTGGTGTTCTGGCCCGGCTTATCGCCGGCAAAAATGACCGGATTCATATTGCCTGCCGGGATGTGAAAGTTATCAGACAACGTTTTCGACACCGTTTCAGTCTTCGTCTGGCTACGCCCGGTCACGAAAAAGATGCTGTCACCACGACGCACATGCATATCAATTAGCTGGCGCGCGACTTCTTTTGGAATACTGAACTCGTCCCAGCCGTTATTCATTTTTTCCCAGAAGGCCGGATTCTTCAGGTAATCCTCACTGTCCGGAGAATACGTTTTTTTACCGCGCCAGAAGCCTGGGCTGGAAAAGAGGACAGTGTCATCGATATCAAACCCGACCGCCATCGGCGGACGTCCGGTCAGGCTGTTTTCAATTTGTGCCACGGAGACCCAGTGAATGGGAGCCTGCTCAGCGAGCTTTGCAACATTGGTGCCTGGATTGAGCTGAGAGGGAGAAGACACGAGTGCCTGGGCTGGCTGATTTAGCGTGAACAATAAACAAACGGCACTCAGTGCCAACGTAAACTTGCGCATATTTTTCCCTAAGTAGTCAGTTAGTTATCATTTTTTTATTAACAACTGGTCAAAAAACTATCTGACCTTACCCCTTAGGGGGAGGGAAAGGAAGGATTTTCTCTGGTTTTGCTCTGGAAAAGGAGCACGATCACACGGAAAACGTGCCTGATGGCACGACGCTTATCAGGCCTCCAAACGAAAATCTATATACCTTTGTAGGCCGGATAAGGCATTTCGCCGCCATCCGGCAACATTCAAAGCCGGTTACATGACGGCGGCAAATGCCTTTGCCACGCGCTGCACGTTACCGTGATTCAACCCAGCTACGCACATGCGACCGCTGGCGATCAGGTACACACCGAACTCATCGCGCAGGCGATCAACCTGGGCTGCGCTAAGCCCGGTATAGCTGAACATACCGCGCTGTTGCAACAGGTAGTCAAAGTTACGGCCCGGGATCTCTGCATTCAATACGTTAACCAGCTCCTGACGCATCGCCAGAATGCGGGTACGCATCTCTTCGACTTCTACCAGCCAACTGGCTTTCAGCGCGTCATCACCCAGTACCGCGGCAACTACCTGCGCACCAAAGTTTGGCGGGCTGGAGTAGTTACGACGCACCGTCGCCTTTAGCTGCCCCAGAACGCGGCTGGCGGTATCACCATCTTCACATACTACAGACAGTCCGCCGACACGCTCGCCGTACAAGGAGAAAATCTTCGAGAATGAGTTACTGACCAGAGCGGGCAATCCGGCGCTGGCAATGGCGCGAATCGCATAGGCGTCGTCTTCTATTCCACCACCGAAGCCCTGGTAAGCAATGTCCAGGAACGGAATCAAATCGCGTGCTTTCAGGATCTCAATAACGCTATCCCACTGCGCAGGCGTTAAATCCGCACCCGTCGGGTTATGGCAGCACGGATGCAGCAGCACGATGCTGCGCGCCGGTAAAGTATTCAGCGTTGCCAGCAGGTCGTTGAAACGCACGCCGTTAGTCGTGTCGTCATACCATGGGTAAGTGCTTACTTCGAATCCAGCCCCCTCAAAAATCGCGATATGGTTTTCCCAGGTCGGATCGCTGACCCATACGCCAGAATCAGAGAAATAGCGTTTCAGGAAGTCTGCGCCAACCTTTAACGCACCGGAGCCGCCCAGCGTCTGAATAGTTGCGACGCGCTGCTGCTGGAGAACCGGATGATCTGCGCCAAACAGCAGCGGCGCAATAGTATGACGATACGTGTTCAGACCTTCCATCGGCAGATACAGCGAAGCACCATGCGGTTTGGCATTAAGTCGAGCTTCCGCTTCCGCCACCGCTTTAAGCTGAGGAATAATTCCGTCTTCGTTGTAATACAGGCCGATGCTGAGGTTCACTTTGTCGCTACGTGAATCTTCTTTGAAGCGCTCCATGAGCGATAAAATCGGGTCGCCGGCGTAGGCGTCAACTTTTTGAAACACGTGTGGTTCTCCAGGTTTACAGGCAAGGGTTAAGAACACAATAAACCGGAAGCGGGAGAAGATCGAGAGGATGTTGAGGGTAATATTGCCGGAAGGCGGCGTAACCGCCTGTCCAGCACATCATTCTGCTAATCGATATACTTCATCGCCACCCTTGAGGTCAGGCGCGTAATAAGTTCGTAAGCACTTACTTTCGTCATTTCAGCAATGCGTTCAACGGGCAGTCCCTCACCCCACAGAATCACCGAATCGCCGGCTTTATCCTGCGCTTCGGGGCCTAAATCGACGCAGATCATATCCATCGCAACGCGACCGACGATCGGCACTTCACGGCCATTGACCAGTACCGGCGTCCCAGACGGCGCCGCGCGCGGATAACCATCACCATAGCCCATTGCCACCACGCCCAGACGCGTGTCGCGCTCGCTCTGCCAGGTTCCACCATAGCCAACCGGTTCGCCCGCTTTGTGCTCACGCACCGCAATCAGGCTGGAGGTCAGCGACATCACCGGCTGGCAGCCAAAATCAGCACCGATAGAGTGGTTTTCCAGTGGCGACACACCATACAGAATCAGTCCCGGACGCGCCCAGTCGAAGTGAGACTGTGGCCACAGCAGAATACCGCCCGATGCGGCAATCGAACGCTGCCCAGGTTTGCCCTCGCAAAAGCTGTTGAAGATATCGAGCTGTTTTTCGGTCGCACCGCATTCAGGTTCGTCTGCGCGCGCAAAATGGCTGACGATATTGACCGGCTGGCGCACATTTTCACATTGCGTTAGGCGCTGATAAAACGCCTCGGCCTGCTCAGGGCGTACGCCCAGGCGGTGCATACCTGTGTCGAGCTTCATCCAGACGGTAACGGGTTCAACCAGATTAGCTGCTTCCAGGGCTTCGAGCTGCTCCTGGTTATGGACGGCTGTATGCAGACGCTGCGCGGAAATAGTCGGCAGATCGGAGGCATCAAAAAATCCCTCCAGCAGCAGGATGGGCTGCGTGATCCCTCCCGCTCGCAACCGCAGGGCTTCTTCAAGACGAGCGACACCAAAAGCGTCCGCATCGGGGAGCGTTCGCGCGGTCTCTAACAGACCATGGCCGTAGGCGTTCGCTTTCACGACCGCAACCAGTTTACTGGCAGGGGCCAGTTCACGCAGACGTTGCAGGTTGTGTCGCAGAGCGCGGCGGTTAATGACTACAGTTGCCGCTTGCATTTGTATTCCTTAGAAATTACTCATCATCATATTGAGGACCGGCATAGTTGTCGAAGCGGGACCACTGTCCGTTAAACGTCAGGCGCACCGTACCGATCGGACCGTTACGCTGCTTACCAATAATAATTTCGGCGATGCCTTTTAAGTCACTGTTTTCGTGATAAACCTCATCACGATAGATAAACATGATTAAGTCGGCATCCTGTTCGATGGAGCCGGATTCACGCAGATCCGAGTTAACCGGACGCTTGTCGGCGCGTTGTTCCAGAGAGCGGTTAAGCTGCGACAGCGCCACCACCGGCACATGCAATTCTTTCGCTAACGCTTTCAGCGAGCGGGAGATTTCTGCAATTTCCAGCGTACGGTTGTCGGAGAGCGACGGCACGCGCATCAGCTGCAGGTAGTCGATCATGATAAGTCCGATACCGCCATGTTCACGGGCGATACGACGGGCACGCGAGCGCACTTCCGTTGGCGTCAGGCCGGAGGAGTCATCAATATAGATGTTTCGTTTCTCCAGCAAAATACCCATTGTTCCGGAAATTCGTGCCCAGTCCTCATCATCCAGTTGACCGGTACGGATTTTGGTTTGGTCTACGCGTGAGAGCGAGGCCAGGGAACGCATCATGATCTGTTCCGAGGGCATTTCAAGACTAAAGATAAGAACCGGCTTATCCTGCAACATCGCCGCATTTTCGACGAGGTTCATCGCAAATGTTGTTTTACCCATCGACGGACGCGCGGCGACGATAATTAAGTCTGACGGCTGCAAACCAGCCGTCTTTTTATTGAGGTCGTCATAACCGGTGTTCACCCCGGTGACGCCGTCGTGCGGCTGCTGGAACAGCTGCTCGATACGCGCGACGGTGGCGTCGAGCACATCAGTAATATTTTTCGGCCCTTCGTCTTTATTTGCGCGGCTTTCCGCGATTTTAAAGACACGGGATTCAGCAAGGTCCAACAGATCTTCACTGGAACGGCCTTGCGGATCAAACCCGGCTTCCGCGATTTCGTTCGCAACCGAAATCATGTCACGAACAACAGCACGTTCGCGGACGATATCCGCATAAGCGCTAATATTCGCCGCACTTGGCGTATTTTTAGATAACTCAGCCAGGTAAGCGAAACCGCCGACGCTATCCAGTTGTCCCTGAACCTCCAGCGACTCTGCCAGTGTGATCAGATCGATGGGTTTCCCCATCTCCTGCAGGCGATGCATTTCCGTAAAGATATGCCGGTGCGGCCGGGTATAAAAATCTTCCGCCACCACACGCTCGGCGACATCGTCCCAGCGTTCGTTATCCAGCATTAAACCGCCCAACACCGACTGTTCCGCTTCAATCGAGTGCGGCGGTACTTTCAGCCCGGCGACCTGGGGATCGCGCTCACGAGCATCAGTCTGTTGTTTGTTGAAGGGTTTATTTCCTGCCATAGTGAATGGAGTTACCGAGATAATGATTGGGTCGAAAGATTACCACATTTCTTTTGGAGGAAGCATGGCAACACGTATTGAATTTCACAAGCATGGTGGCCCTGATGTACTCAAGGCGGTGGAGTTTACACCCGTAGACCCGGCGGAAAACGAAATCCAGGTCGAGAACAAAGCTATTGGGATCAACTATATCGACACCTACATCCGCAGTGGTCTTTATCCGCCGCCATCTCTGCCCAGCGGCCTGGGTACCGAAGCTGCCGGCGTAGTCAGCAAAGTCGGCAGCAAAGTGACACACATAAAAGCTGGCGATCGCGTGGTGTACGCCCAGTCTGCCCTTGGTGCATACAGCTCAGTGCATAACGTTCCGGCCGATAAAGCCGCCATCCTACCCAACGCTATCTCATTTGAACAAGCCGCAGCCTCATTCCTGAAAGGGTTAACCGTTTTCTATCTGCTGCGTAAAACCTATGAAATTCAGCCTGATGAGCCGTTTTTGTTCCACGCGGCTGCGGGCGGCGTCGGGATGATTGCCTGCCAGTGGGCAAAAGCATTGGGCGCGAAGCTGATTGGTACCGTCGGCAGTGCGCAAAAAGCGCAAATTGCGCTGCAGGCCGGCGCATGGCAGGTCATTAACTATCGTGAAGAAAGCATAGTTGAGCGAGTGAAAGAGATAACCGGCGGAAAAAAAGTACGGGTGGTGTATGACTCGGTGGGGAAAGATACCTGGGAAGCCTCGCTGGATTGTTTACAGCGCCGGGGACTAATGGTCAGCTTTGGTAATGCTTCCGGGCCGGTGACTGGCGTGAACTTAGGTATTCTGAACCAGAAAGGTTCGCTGTACGTGACCCGTCCTTCACTCCAGGGGTATATCACCAATCACCGCGAATTAACCGAAGCCAGCAATGAGCTATTCTCGCTAATTGCCAGCGGAGTAATCAAAGTGGATGTCGCGCCTGGTCAGACGTTCGCACTGCACGATGCACAGCGTGCTCATGAAGTACTGGAAAGCCGGGCAACGCAGGGATCGAGTTTGCTAATCCCATAATGCTTCGACTTCCCCTAAATAATTCAAATTGCAGGAAGGCGGCAATTGAATGAATCCCCAGGAGCTTACTGGAGTAAGTGACTGGGGTGAATGAAAGCAGCCAACACACCTGCGGTTTGAATTATGACGGGGAAGTAAAGAATTAGGGCTTCCCGTGGGAAGCCCTTTCTTTTTTTAGTTCGGCTGTATGTAGGGTACAGCTCGATGAATTCGTTAACCCGGCAATAGTGACAGATTTGATAATCAATTCCTATTTGGTTCTAAAGGCAATGTTGCAGGTTGTGACGCACCACTCAATACCTTAGTAAAATCGACGGTTATTGCGCTGATACTGTGGGACTTTTGGCGCTTTTATCGCCTTGATAACCCACACCACGGCAACAGCCAGTAGCAGCCAGGGCAACAGTTTAATCATCAAGGCAAATAGTCCGCCCAGAAACATCACTGCGGTGGCTACGACCAATGCAGCCAGAACGCCCAGTAAAGATACGCCGGTGACCATCAGCATGATAAAAAATCCAATCACAAAAAGTAGTTCCAGCATGGCTCTCTCCCGAAATGAAATTCTCTCCATTGCTTTACAAGAAACATGCCAAAAATAATGTATTGATTTATAAAGAAAACGCCCCGCGACAAAGCGCAGGGCGTGGTGAAATTAACTAACTTTTGGCGAAAACTTAACGCTTGTCAGCGACCAGCTTCAGCGCATGCTCCAGTACGTTAATATCTGCCCCGGCTTTATGCGCATTTTCGCTCAGATAGCGACGCCACTGACGAGCCCCAGGGATCCCCTGAAACAGCCCCAACATATGGCGCGTCACATGTCCCAAATAGGTTCCCTTACTCAGTTCACGCTCAATGTACGGGTACATGGCGCGCACCACGGCAACTGGATCGGCATCTTCGGTGGCAGCAGCAAAAATCTCACGGTCAACGGACGCCAGAATTCCTGGGTTTTGGTAAGCTTCACGCCCCACCATCACGCCATCCATATGTTGCAGATGAATTTTTGCTTCTTCCAGCGATTTAATGCCGCCGTTGATCGACATCGTCAGATGCGGGAAATCACGCTTTAGCTGATAAACACGGTCATAATCCAGCGGTGGGATCTCGCGGTTTTCTTTCGGGCTTAACCCGGATAGCCAGGCCTTGCGGGCGTGAATAATAAACATCTCACATTCGCCGTTGCCAGATACCGTGTTGATGAAATCGCACAGGAATTCGTAGCTGTCCTGGTCATCAATGCCGATACGCGTTTTCACCGTTACCGGAATCGACACCACGTCGCGCATTGCTTTGACGCAATCGGCGACCAGTTGCGCATTCCCCATCAGACAGGCGCCAAACATGCCATTCTGCACGCGGTCGGAAGGACAACCCACGTTGAGATTGATTTCGTCATAACCCCGCTGTTCAGCGAGCTTTGCGCACTGCGCCAGCGCCGCAGGATCGCTCCCGCCCAGTTGCAATGCGACCGGATGCTCTTCTTCGCTATACGCCAGATAATCGCCTTTACCATGAATGATCGCGCCGGTGGTTACCATCTCCGTATAGAGCAACGTCTGGCTGGACAGTAAGCGCAAAAAGTAGCGGCAGTGTCTGTCCGTCCAGTCGAGCATCGGCGCGATAGAAAAACGATGAGCGGGAAAAGCGGTAGACTGAGATTCAGGCAGCATGGCGAATATTCAAGCATCCGGTTAAAAAAGGGGCGCTACTATAGCATAGACCGTTACGATAGTGAGCCACATCCTCGCGGCTCACTCCCCCTGCCCATCAACAAACGCTATTTACGCCCCGGTTTTCCGTCGTGTGATCCGAAAAACTGCGGCGGATGGTCGACCCAGCGATCCTCACGTGTAGCGGCATAGACCGGGTTAAGCGGATAATAAATGCGGTTATATTTTTTGTTCGCCTCACCCACGACTAACAGACGCACCTCTTCACTGGTGTTATTGATAAAGGTATGGCACACGCCTGTACCTGCCGGGAAACCGACGCTGTCGCCCGGCTCTAGCTTCCATAAATACCCGTTAATCCAGGCCTCAGGATAACCTTCCAGCACATAGATAAACTCTTCCTCATCGCTTTCAGCGTGCGGGTACGACGTGCGCCGACCCGGCGGCAGGCGTTCATGATGAATGCCGAGTCGTCCTAACCCCAACTTGCGGGCAAGCGGCGCGCCAATAGCAAATAGCTCATCGCTGTCGGGATAAGTGGAGTCATCAGCCCCCTCAACCTCACGCCAGTGGCGAATACAATCGGGTCTTTTCATGGTTATTTTCCAGTATTGCGATGCGTCAGGTATAGCACACCGCGGTGGATCTCGGCGTTTTAAGCAGAACATGTTAAAGTAAGGGATTAACCTTCCACGCAAATCGAGGCGCCAAATGGACAAAACCACTACGCAAGAGTTATTGGCTCAAGCTGAAAAACTCTGTGCGCAACGCAACGTGCGGCTTACGCCACAGCGTCTCGAAGTGTTGCGCCTGATGAGCCTGCAGGAAGGGGCTATCAGCGCCTATGACCTGCTCGACCTGTTGCGGGAAACCGAGCCACAGGCCAAGCCGCCAACCGTGTATCGTGCGCTCGATTTTCTGCTGGAACAAGGATTTGTGCATAAGGTGGAATCCACCAACAGCTATGTCCTTTGCCATCTGTTCGATCAGCCAACCCACAGTTCCGCGATGTTCATTTGTGACCGCTGTGGTGTGGTAAAAGAAGAGTGCGCAGAAGGTGTGGAAGACATCATGCATACGCTGGCGGCCAAAATGGGCTTTGCTCTGCGACATAATGTTATTGAAGCACACGGACTATGTCCGGCCTGTGTAGAAGTTGAGTCATGCCGCCATCCTGGCGAGTGCCAGCATGACCATACGATTCAGGTGAAGAAGAAAGTGGGGCGCTAGGTAAGCGGGAGAGCGTACATCCTTGTACTCTCAGGAGGGAGGGGTTAATTACCAGCGGTAATCATTACGTTTTTCCCAATCGTTAACTTCTTTCTCCGCCTGATCTTTCGCGTAACCGTAACGCTCCTGGACTTTACCGACCAGTTGGTCACGTTTACCTTCAATGACCGTCATATCATCATCGGTCAGTTTGCCCCATTGCTCTTTCACTTTACCTTTAAACTGCTTCCAGTTGCCGCCGACTTCGTCTTTATTCATCATCAAGTCCTCATCGTTAGGTTGTGAATAGCGAGAGTGCCATGTCCAGACACATGCTGTTTTTGCTGGACGTGAGAATAAGTGTAGTCAGTGATTCTGGGTTTTATTTACTATTCGGAATTTTTAACCATCCAGA
The DNA here is from genome assembly GCF_011064845.1 of Citrobacter freundii ATCC 8090 = MTCC 1658 = NBRC 12681. Classification (NCBI taxonomy): domain Bacteria; kingdom Pseudomonadati; phylum Pseudomonadota; class Gammaproteobacteria; order Enterobacterales; family Enterobacteriaceae; genus Citrobacter; species Citrobacter freundii. Next base: position 4,600,373 of record NZ_CP049015.1, read on the forward strand.
TTAGGCAAACCAGGTTCCATTACGCCAGTGACGCCGCCAGATAAAGGCCAGCGACAGCCCGCGCAACGCGAGGAAAACGGTTAACGCCAGCCACAAACCATGATTTCCCAGCCACGGCAACGTCAGGAGCGTTAAGGCGAATCCCACTGCGGCAACGGCCATACTGTTGCGCATTTCTGCAGCCCGCGTCGCGCCAATAAACATTCCGTCGAGCAGATAACACCAGACACCCACCAGCGGTAACACCACCTGCCAGAAGAGATAGCGATCGGCCAGTAGTTGGATTTGCGGCAGCGAGGTCAGTAGCGCAACAATCTGCTCGCCAAACAGGGCATAAACCAGCGAAAACAGAATAGCCACAATACCGGACTGCCGACAGGCCGCCCGCCAGACGTCCAGTAACTGGCTACCATCTCGCGCCCCATAGGCCTGGCCCGAATGCGCTTCCACGGCATAGGCAAATCCATCCAGCGCGTAGGCGGTAAAGGTTAGCAGGGTCATCAGAACGGCATTAACCGCAATAATATCGCCTCCCAGACGTGCACCCAGCACCGTGATAGCGCCAAAACAGAGCTGCAGCAGCAGCGAGCGCAACATGATGTCACGGTTAAGCGCCAGCAAACGACGGAAGTTGCCACGCCACGCCTGCTTCAGCATTGCCAGCGATATTCCGCGCATATGCAGGACTTTGCGCACCATCATCAGGCCGATCAGTAAGGTGGCATATTCAGCAATCACCGTCGCCAGTGCCGCACCTTGCACGTTCATATGCAGGCCCATCACCAGCCATAAATCGAGCACAATGTTAAGAATATTGCCAACAATCAACAGGATAACCGGCGCACGCGCATACTGAACGCCAAGCAGCCAGCCGAGCAGCACCAGATTAGCCAGCGAGGCGGGTGCGCTGAGCCAGCGGATTTCAAGGAAACGCCGGGCTTGTTCCAGTACCGCTTTACTTCCCCCGACAATATGCAGCGCTACATCGATAATCGGCGTACGAAACAGTGCGATAAGCAACCCCGCTCCCAGCGCCAGCATTAGCGGCTGCACCAGTGCGCGCGCCAGCGCCTGTGGATTTTTCGCACCAAATGCCTGGGCAGTAAGACCCGTGGTGCTCATGCGCAGAAAAAGCAGCAGCATAAAGAGAAAACTGGTTGCCGTAGCACCAACCGCAACACCGCCAAGATAGACCGGACTATCCAGATGACCAATCACCGCGGTGTCCACCAGTCCCAGCAGGGGAACGGTGATATTGGAGAAGATCATCGGTAAGGCGAGGTGCCAGAGTGCTTTATCAGAGGAGGTAAAGAAAGGCATACAGGAAAGCCTGATGAAAAGAAGTGAAAACTAACTGTGGCGCAGAATGCGCCACAGTATTAATACATGATTACAGCCATTCACCGTTACGAATGACACCTACCGCCAGCCCTTCAATGGTGAAGCTTTGCTCACGCAGGTCGACAACGATAGGTTTAAATTCGCTATTTTCTGGCAGAAGTTCAACCTTGTTGCCCTGCTTTTTCAGGCGCTTAACCGTAACTTCGTCATCAATACGGGCAACAACAACCTGTCCGTTACGCACGTCCTGAGTTTTATGCACCGCCAGCAAATCGCCGTCCATAATACCGATATCTTTCATCGACATACCGCTGACGCGCAGCAGAAAATCGGCGTTCGGTTTGAACAATGAGGGATCGACCTGGTAGTGGCCTTCGATGTGCTGCTGCGCCAGAAGTGGCTCGCCTGCCGCCACACGACCGACAAGCGGTAATCCCTCTTCTTCTTCCTGCAGCAGTCTAATACCGCGCGATGCGCCGGAGACAATTTCCAGCACACCTTTACGCGCCAGCGCTTTCAGATGTTCTTCAGCGGCATTTGGGGAACGGAACCCCAAACGCTGCGCGATCTCCGCACGCGTCGGTGGCATACCTGTCTGGCTGATGTGATCTCTAATGAGATCAAACACCTCTTGCTGCCTGGCCGTTAACGCTTTCATTCCGCCCCCTGGGTGTATATACAGTTATGCTGTGAGTATATACAGCTAAAGGTGATTTTGGAACCGCAAACTGCACAAAAAGCAGGAGATTTATGAAGATGTGGAATCCTTATCGCAAATGCGACCACAACAGGATGCCCCAGGTAATCAGAGCGACAAAAATAGACAACAATACCGCCGCCGACCCCATATCTTTCGCCCGGCCGGAAAGTTCGTGATACTCAGAGCCTATACGGTCAACTACCGCCTCAATCGCACTGTTGAGGATTTCAACGATCATCACCAGCATCACGGAACCAATCAACAGCACGCGAGTAATCGCATCGACGTCCAGCCAGCAGGCGATAGCTACGCCCAGCAGTACGGCAACGCTTTCCTGGCGGAATGCCGCCTCATTGATCCATGCGGCGCGAAAACCTTTCCAGGAATAGCCTGCAGCTTTGATAATTCGGGTGAATCCAGTGGTATTATTGGCCATCAAAAAGAACCTTTTTACATTATTAGCGTCAATGTCATTGTAACGTTACCCCGTTTGTTTCAGGGTGTGGCAAAGCAGCGCGAAGTATGACGGGATACCACAGAAATTCACTAAACTTTCTGATATCCTTGCAGCGCATTTGCATTATTAACCAGAGGCTTTACATCGTTTATGTCCGGCTGGCCACGAATTTACTACAAATTACTGAATTTACCATTAAGCGTCCTGGTAAAAAGCAAGTCTATTCCGGCAGAACCTGCCCCGGAATTGGGACTCGATACGTCTCGTCCCATTATGTACGTCCTACCGTACAATTCAAAAGCAGACTTGCTGACGCTGCGTGCCCAATGTCTGGTGCACGATCTCCCCGATCCCCTGGAACCGCTGGAGATAGACGGGACTTTACTGCCGCGCTACGTGTTTATTCACGGCGGCCCGCGTGTGTTCACCTATTACACGCCAAAAGAAGAGTCCATCAAGCTGTTCCATAACTATCTCGACTTACATCGCAGCAATCCAGACCTGGATGTGCAGATGGTGCCGGTTTCGGTGATGTTTGGCCGTGCGCCAGGGCGTGAAAAAGGTGAAGTTAATCCGCCGTTACGTATGCTAAACGGCGTACAGAAATTCTTTGCGGTTTCATGGCTGGGTCGCGACAGTTTTGTCCGCTTCTCCCCGTCGGTCTCTCTGCGTCGTATGGCGGATGAACACGGTACGGATAAGATCATTGCCCAGAAGCTGGCACGCGTGGCGCGTATGCACTTTGCTCGCCAGCGTCTGGCCGCTGTCGGCCCGCGCCTCCCTGCCCGCCAGGATCTGTTTAATAAACTGTTAGCTTCAAAAGCGATCGCTCGCGCGGTAGAAGATGAAGCGCGCAGTAAAAAAATCTCCCACGAAAAAGCGCAGCAAAATGCCATTGCGCTGATGGAAGAGATTGCCGCCAACTTCTCCTACGAAATGATCCGTTTGACGGACCGTATCCTGGGCTTTACCTGGAACCGTCTGTATCAGGGGATTAACGTTCATAATGCGGAGCGTGTACGCCAGTTGGCGCACGATGGGCATGAAATCGTGTACGTTCCGTGCCACCGCAGCCATATGGACTATATGCTGCTGTCGTACGTTCTGTACCACCAGGGTCTGGTTCCGCCGCACATCGCAGCCGGTATCAACCTGAATTTCTGGCCAGCGGGTCCGATTTTCCGTCGTCTGGGCGCATTCTTTATTCGTCGTACCTTCAAGGGCAACAAGCTCTACTCCACCGTATTCCGCGAATATCTGGGCGAGTTGTTCAGCCGCGGCTACTCGGTTGAGTACTTTGTCGAGGGTGGACGTTCACGTACTGGTCGTTTGCTCGACCCTAAAACCGGCACCCTGTCGATGACTATTCAGGCGATGCTGCGCGGCGGTACGCGTCCTATTACTCTCGTACCGATCTACATCGGCTACGAGCACGTAATGGAAGTGGGCACCTACGCCAAAGAGCTGCGTGGCGCGACGAAAGAGAAAGAAAGTCTGCCACAAATGCTGCGTGGCTTAAGCAAGCTGCGCAACCTGGGTCAGGGCTACGTCAACTTTGGTGAACCAATGCCATTGATGACTTACCTCAACCAGCATGTGCCAGAATGGCGTGAATCTATCGATCCTATCGAGTCTATCCGTCCGGCCTGGCTGACGCCGACGGTGAATAACATTGCCGCCGATCTGATGGTGCGCATTAACAACGCTGGCGCGGCCAACGCCATGAACCTGTGTTGTACCGCGCTGTTGGCTTCCCGCCAGCGCTCTCTGACCCGTGAACAGTTAACCGAGCAGCTCGACTGCTACCTGAGCCTGCTGCGCAACGTGCCGTACGCGGCGGACTCAACCGTTCCTGCGCAAAGTGCCAGTGAACTGATCGACCACGCCTTGCAGATGAACAAGTTTGAGGTCGAGAAAGACACCATCGGTGACATCATTATTCTGCCGCGCGAGCAGGCGGTCTTGATGACGTACTACCGCAATAACATTGCGCATATGCTGGTTCTGCCTTCGTTGATGGCAGCCATTGTGACTCAGCATCGTCGTATTTCACGCGTCGCGCTACAGCAGCATATTGATGCGTTGTACCCGATGCTGAAAGCCGAGTTGTTCCTGCGCTGGGAGCGCGATGAGCTTGCCGGGGTGATTGACGAACTGGCCAGCGAAATGCAGCGCCAGGGGCTGATTACTCTACAGGATGGCGAGCTGCATATTAATCCTGCCCGCTCCCGTACGCTGCAGCTGTTGGCTGCGGGTGCTCGCGAGACGTTGCAACGCTACGCCATCACCTTCTGGCTACTGAGCGCCAACCCGTCGATCAACCGTGGCACGCTGGAGAAAGAGAGCCGCACCGTGGCACAACGCCTCTCAGTGCTGCACGGCATTAACGCGCCGGAATTCTTCGATAAAGCGGTGTTCAGCTCTCTGGTGCTGACGCTGCGTGACGAGGGATTCATCAGCGATACCGGGGATGCCGAGCCGGAAGAGACGATGAAGATCTATCAGATGCTGGCCGAACTGGTGACGTCGGATGTCCGTCTGACCATCGAGAGTGCCACACAGGGCGAGTAAGCATTAAAAAACCGGTCGAAATGACCGGTTTTTATTTTGCAGGCTAAGCCAAACTCAAAAGTGCCAGTAGCTCATCGCCAGTCCTAAGAACAGTACCAGGCCTACATAGTTATTGTTCATAAACGCTTTAAAACAGGCATCACGTTCACGATTAACAATCAGCTTCTGCTGATACGCAAACAGCGCGCCCGCCACCAGCAGAGACCAGTAATAGCCCATCCCCAACCCGTTTAACCACCCCACCAGCGCCATCAGCGCCAGCACACCGACCTGCAGAATACCAATAATGAGTTTGTCGTTCTGGCCGAACAGGATCGCGGTCGATTTAATGCCAATCTTCAGGTCATCATCCCGATCAACCATCGCATACTGTGTATCATAGGCCACCGCCCAGAGAATGTTGGCGAGGAACATCAGCCAGCAGCTCAGTGGTACAGACTCGCTCACGGCGGCAAACGCCATCGGTATAGACCAGCCAAACGCCGCGCCCAGCACCACCTGCGGCAGATGCGTGTAGCGTTTCATGAAGGGATAGACCCACGCCAGCGCTAGCGCCGCAACGGACAACAAAATGGTCATCGTGTTGAGCGTCAAAACCAGCAGGAAGGCGAGCAACACCAATACGACGAACAGCGTTCGGGCTTCTTTTTCGGTGACAGCACCGCTCGGCAGCGGTCGATTCGCGGTGCGTTTAACGTGTCCGTCAAACTTCCTGTCGGCATAATCATTTACCACACATCCAGCGGCGCGCATTAACCAAACGCCGGCGACAAATACCGCCAGGATCCACAGTTGCGGCATGCCTGGGGTCGCCACCCACAATGCCCATAGCGTTGGCCAGAGCAGCAGTAAGGCGCCGATCGGCTTATCCGTACGCATCAAGCGGTGAAACGCCAGCAGCTTATTCTGCGTCAGACTCCACTCCATCTTTATCTTCCTCTTAGTACAACGGCGATGCAGGCAGAAAAAGCTCGGTAAGCATCAGCGGCTTACCGCTCAGCCGTAGGCGGGAACGACGCCCCCATAGCGCTGCATCGCGGCCAATCTCAATAAAATCTCGGGTCAATGTCGATGACGTAAACAGGTAGCGTCCGAGCGGGGTTTTCCCCAGGTTCTGTAAGGCCAGTTCTGGGCCGCACAAGGTTGATTCAGGCACCACGGTCCGTCCGGCAAGCCAGGGTTCACCATCCGCACATAACAGGATTTCACGTAACCAATAGCGAGACTCTTTAGGCAGCAGCATCAGTTCTTCAGCCACCTCATTTTGCCCAACAAATCCTTCGCGAAGTAACGTGACGGTAACCTTTTTCCCCTGCAGCTCAAAACGTTTGGTCATGGAATCTTCCAGTAACAACCAGTCGAGCAGTTGGGGGTCCAGCGCCGGGATCGCATCAAAATAACGCAGCGCACGCAGTTGCGTTAACGCAGGGTGTGGCATGCCTTACTCTCCGATTTATAACCTGAAGGCATTGTATCGCAGAAAATGCATTACGGGGTGAGCAAACACAATTAAGTGATCGTCAGAGCAACATAAGTGTAACAATTAGCACCGAAGGATAAAAAAAGGTGCGCCAGGAGACGCACCAGTTGTTGCAAAATCAGCACTGCGGGGAGACGTTTACCCCTTGCCTTTTACACTGCTGATAAAGGTGGATCGGGCAGATTTGGATCCCAGACGTTCAGCTTCATCAAGCAGCTTCAGCGCTTTATCGACATCGCCTTTCGCCACGGCATCCTTAATGCCCTGGTTAAAATAACTTTCCGTGTCATTTAACATCGGCTCACTTTTCTTCACCGGTTGTGGCGCTGGAGCAGCAACGGCTGCCGCCGGAGCCGCATAAGTAACTGCAGGCGCTGCGGTATTACCCACCGTGACAGGGCCAGGGCCGGATGAGCCAAACAGCGGCCCTACCAGCACGCTGGAGGAGGAACTGGTTTTGACTTTCAGCTTCAGCAGACCGTCGGTGGTATGACGGGCGATCGGGTCAGGAATATCCGGAACAGCGTTACCTACACCCTTGGCATAGGCTTTTGCCGGGTCAAGCAGGGTCGTGGTCTGCTGGAGATCTTTATCTGTGGTAAAGACCAGAACATAGAGCTTTTGCTGGCCCAGCGCTGGCGTCAGACGCATTACGCCTTCCAGACGATCGGCACTCATCACGCCGGGTTCCTGGTAGGTGAAATAGCTGCTGGGGAAGAACGCAGATGGCGTCATGTTCTGATCAAGAATTAAAACGTTTGGTGCAAATACACTGGTTTGTTTGTTGACTTCACTGGTCAGCGTCAGAGTTAACTCACCAATATTCGCGGGTACGCTGTACGCAGCGACTGGGCCAGTAATACCAGCAACATCCAGACGCTGACCCGCTGTCGCTAGCTGTGTCGACTGGGTTTTGGATTGATCAACCGGCGTCCAGGTTAACTGTTGTAGCGCAGCAGTGGGAATAGCTGGAGCCGCGGTGGTGTTCTGCGGAACAATATTTACATCGGCCAGGCTGATGCCAGGCGCGCTGGCAAATAACCCTGCAGATAAACAAAGGGCAACGAGACTTTTCTTCATTTTCATTGTTATCACCTCAGATAGCATGGGTTCAGCGGTGGCCAGGCAATAGCGCGCTAAACCGTAATCAAGAGGGGCTGGCGCCCCTCTTTCGGTCTTTACGTCAGGTTAGTGCTGAATTACCACCAGATTTCCATCTGGGCACCGAAGGACCACTCATCGCTGTCGCCACGGCTGGTTGTGCTGATACCAGAGTTGGTTGCAGCGGCGTATTTGGTTACGTCGTTACCATTTTTAACGTAGCCCCACTCTTCATCCCATTTGGCATAGGTTGCAAAGACACGAATTGCCGGGCGGGACCAGATGCTGTCGCCAGCCTGCCACTGTTGCGCCAGGGTGATTTTGTACTGGCTGTTGCGATCGCCAGTTTGCTGAGATTTGACGTTGTCGTAACCGACTTCCAGCAGGGTGCTCATGATCGGTGTCCATTTGTACATCGGACGGATACCGACGGTGTACCATTCGGTCCCCAGGTCGTTATCCATGTCGAGGTTCTGGTACATACCGACGTACATCAGATCCCATTTGTCGCCAAGGGAGATTGCACCGTGGTCAAGTACGCGGAACAGGCTACCGTTGTTATTAATAACGTTATTGGCGTAATTCGTTTTACTACCGTCTGGGTTAGTAACGGTGAAGGAGGATGAACCGTAAGACCCTTGGTTCAGACCTTTACCCTGAGTGGTCATAGAATCTGTCGCGTACTGAACAACAAACTTGTTGTAGCCCTTCAGCATGCTCTGGGTATGTTCAGCGGTGAACATCCAACCATCTTTAGATGCGCCGTCTGCCAGGTGGTAATCATCGGTGGTATTCGCACGGCCATAGTCAACGCCCAATTCCAACATCCCATCCGGGTTAGTTGCCAACTGTGCTAAACGAACGTCAAATACGTCGTTGGCGGTGTCTTTGGTACGATCATAGATATTCTGGCTGCTGAAAGCATATGAACCACCCGCTTCCTGTGAACGGCTCGCGGCCAGAGACAGTTTACCGAAGCCCAGATCGATGTTTTCAATACCAGCACCAGGACCTGAAATATCCCAGTAGTAGAAGTCGATCATGTGAACATCATGACGCTGATAGAAGCGCTTACCTGCCCAGATAGTGGAGCCTGGCAGCCATTCAATCAGGTTTTTACCCTGCACGTTGGCTTCACGGAAGGCCGGGTCAGTCCCTTCCCAGTCATTCTGCTGTGCGACGGAATAGGCAACGTTAGTGTCGAAGTAGAAGCTCTTATCGCCCTCTTTCCACACTTCCTGACCTAATTTAATTTCCGCATAGGTTTCACATTCGTTACCAAGACGGTATTTACTTTGGGCGCCGGTTGCCTGGAAACACTGTTGTTCACCGCCGCTACCCGTCCAGCCAATACCGGAACGTGCATAGCCATGGAAATCCACAGCCATTGCCTGAACAGACATAATGCCTGCCGCCACAGCAACCGCCAGAGGGAGTTTGCGCAGAGTAATCATCGTTCTATCTCCTGAGATCATTGCTTTTCTTTAAACGCTTCACCTTGACGGTTTTGCGCTTTTTTTTAATGGGATACCTTAAACACCCGGCTCTTGATGCAACCGACGACATGCACTGCCATCCTCACGGAACAGATGGCAACGCTCTGGCGGCAGGCCGATAGCGAATGTGGCACCCTCTTCTACCAACACCACGTCGTTCTGGCGGTAAACCAGGTTTTGACGGATGGCGGGGATCTGGATATGAATTTGTGTTTCGTGACCAAGCTGCTCGACCACCTGCACTTCACCTTCGAGGGTGACATCGGCGATATCGCTGGGCAGCAGATGTTCCGGGCGGATACCTAAAGACATGTTGGCACCAACCTGCACCGCATGGCTGTCTACCGGGAGCCATATTTGCTGGCGGTTAGGCAGTTCAACCTGCACCTGATCGATGGCCGTCCCGGTGACTTTCACCGGCAGGAAGTTCATCTTCGGCGAGCCAATAAACCCGGCAACAAAGCGGTCAGCCGGGTAGTGGTATAGCTCCAGCGGTTTACCGACCTGCGCTACGCGACCGGCATCCAGCACCACAATTTTGTCAGCCAGGGTCATCGCTTCGACCTGATCGTGGGTGACGTAAATCATCGTGCGACCAAGACGTTTATGCAGGCGGGAGATTTCAATACGCATCTGGACGCGCAGCGCGGCGTCGAGGTTTGACAGCGGTTCGTCCAGCAGGAATACACGCGGTTCGGCGACCAGCGTACGGCCAATCGCCACACGCTGACGTTGTCCGCCGGAAAGCGCTTTTGGTTTACGCTCCAGCAGGTGTGCCAGTTGCAGAACTTCCGCAACCTGGTTCACACGTTGGTTCATCACCTCTTTTTTCGCCCCGGCCAGTTTGAGGCCGAATGACATGTTTTCCGCGACAGATAAATGGGGGTATAACGCGTAGGACTGAAAGACCATACCCACACCGCGTTCGGCGGGCGGAATGTCGTTCATCCGGGTCCCCCCGATAAACAAGTCACCACTGGTGATGGTTTCAAGCCCGGCGATCATACGCAGCAAGGTCGACTTACCGCAGCCTGACGGTCCGACAAACACCACGAATTCCCCTTCGTGAATGTCGAGATTGATATCTTTCGATACCACCACGTCACCCCAGGCTTTTGTTACATTTCGCAGCTGTACGCTCGCCATGCCCTTCTCCCTTCGTTACAACCTGTCATCGACAGCAACATTCATGATGGGCTGACTATGCGCGATCACTTGACTGCGTGAATCCTCCACCCCCCGGCTTTTTTATGGGGGAGGAGGCGGGAGGATGAGAGAGCAGCGTCTGAGACCCGGGCTACCTGCCTCAGAGGAATTTCGTGATGCAGCCTGCAAAAATCGGTGGGTTTTTATGTGCGCCAGTACGCAATACTCACATTTATGTAACACAGATCACATAAAGAGCGGGTGGGGCGTAGGGGTAAGGAGGATGGAAAGAGGTTGTCGTATAAAGAAACTAGTAACCGTTAAGCCACCTCTGCAAAATCACCAAACAGGATGGGAACTATGAAAATCAAAACTGGCGCACGCATCCTCGCATTGTCTGCATTAACGACGATGATGTTTTCCGCCTCGGCTCTCGCCAAGATTGAAGAAGGTAAGCTGGTTATCTGGATTAACGGCGACAAAGGCTATAACGGCCTCGCTGAAGTGGGCAAAAAATTCGAGAAAGACACCGGGATCAAAGTCACTATTGAGCACCCGGACAAACTGGAAGAGAAATTCCCGCAGGTTGCCGCGACCGGCGACGGCCCGGACATCATCTTCTGGGCTCATGACCGTTTTGGCGGTTACGCTCAGTCTGGCCTGCTGGCTGAAATCACGCCTGACAAAGCGTTCCAGGACAAACTCTATCCGTTCACCTGGGATGCCGTACGCTATAACGGCAAACTGATTGCCTACCCGATCGCGGTTGAAGCGCTGTCGCTGATTTACAACAAAGACCTCGTGCCAAACCCACCGAAAACCTGGGAAGAAATTCCTGCACTGGATAAAGAACTGAAGGCGAAAGGTAAATCCGCGCTGATGTTCAACCTGCAAGAGCCGTACTTCACCTGGCCGCTGATTGCCGCCGACGGCGGTTACGCATTCAAGTTTGAAAACGGCAAGTACGATGTGAAAGACGTGGGCGTGGATAACGCCGGCGCGAAAGCGGGTCTGACCTTCCTGGTTGACCTGATCAAGAACAAACACATGAACGCGGATACCGATTACTCCATCGCCGAAGCGGCCTTTAACAAAGGTGATACCGCGATGACCATCAACGGTCCGTGGGCGTGGTCCAATATCGACAAGAGCAAAATCAACTACGGCGTCACGCTGCTGCCAACCTTCAAAGGCAAAGCGTCTAAACCATTTGTTGGCGTTCTGAGCGCCGGTATCAACGCCGCCAGCCCGAACAAAGAACTGGCGAAAGAGTTCCTCGAAAACTACCTGCTGACCGATCAGGGTCTGGATGAAGTGAACAAGGACAAGCCGCTGGGCGCCGTTGCGCTGAAATCCTTCCAGGATCAGTTAGCAAAAGACCCACGCATTGCCGCCACCATGGATAACGCCCAGAAAGGCGAAATCATGCCGAACATCCCACAGATGTCCGCATTCTGGTATGCCGTTCGTACCGCAGTGATCAACGCAGCCAGCGGCCGTCAGACCGTCGATGCCGCGCTGAAAGATGCACAAGGTCGTATCACCAAGTAATGCTGTAGCACACGTGCCGGATGGCGGCATAAATGCCTTATCCGGCCTACAACACACCGTAGGCCTGATAAGCGCAGCGCCATCAGGCACGCTGACCAACAGGTTTTCATTGTTGTTGAGGATTGAACCCCATGGATGTCATTAAAAAGAAACACTGGTGGCAAAGCGACACGCTGAAATGGTCAGTGATGGGTCTGCTTGGGCTGCTGGTCGGTTACCTTGTTGTTTTGATGTACGCTCAGGGGGAGTACCTGTTTGCCATCATGACGCTGATTTTAAGCTCTGCTGGCCTGTATATTTTCGCTAACCGTAAAGCCTATGCCTGGCGCTATGTTTACCCGGGCGTTGCCGGTATGGGGCTGTTTGTCCTGTTTCCGCTGATTTGTACGATCGCCATTGCCTTTACCAACTACAGCAGTACCAACCAACTGACCTTTGAACGTGCTCAGGAAGTCCTGATGGATCGTTCGTATCAGGCTGGGAAAACCTACAACTTTGGCCTGTATCCGGCGGGTGATGAGTGGCAACTGGCTCTCACCGACGGTGAAACCGGCAAGAATTATCTCTCCGACGCCTTTAAATTTGGCGGCGAACAGAAACTGCAGTTGAAAGAAGCCGAAGCGCTGCCAGCGGGCGAGCGTGCAACGCTGCGTATCATCACGCAAAATCGCCAGGCATTAACCCAATTGACCGCCATCCTGCCGGATGAAAGCAAAGTGATTATGAGTTCACTGCGCCAGTTTTCCGGCACGCAGCCACTTTATACGCTCGCTGATGACGGTACGCTCACCAACAGCCAGAGCGGCGTAAAATACCGCGCCAATAACGATATTGGTTATTATCAGGCGATTAACGCTGACGGTAACTGGGGTAGCGAAAAACTCAGTCCAGGCTATACCGTTGCCATCGGCTGGGATAACTTCACTCGCGTGTTTACCGACGAAGGCATCCAGAAACCGTTCTTCGCCATCTTTGTCTGGACGGTGGTCTTCTCCGTTCTGACGGTGATCCTCACCGTTGCTGTGGGGATGGTGCTGGCCTGTCTCGTACAGTGGGAGTCTCTCAAAGGCAAAGCGATTTACCGTGTCCTGTTGATTCTTCCGTATGCCGTACCGTCGTTTATCTCGATTCTGATTTTCAAGGGCTTATTCAACCAGAGCTTTGGTGAAATCAACATGATGCTGAGCGCACTGTTTGGCATCAAACCGGCCTGGTTCAGCGACCCAACCACCGCGCGTTCGATGATTATTATCGTCAACACCTGGCTCGGTTATCCATACATGATGATCCTGTGCATGGGTCTGCTGAAAGCGATTCCTGACGATCTGTATGAAGCCTCGGCGATGGATGGTGCAGGTCCGTTCCAGAACTTCTTTAAGATAACGCTACCGCTGCTGATTAAGCCGCTGACACCGCTGATGATCGCCAGCTTCGCCTTTAACTTTAACAACTTCGTGCTGATTCAGCTGTTGACCAACGGTGGCCCGGACCGACTCGGCACCACCACGCCAGCCGGTTATACCGACCTGCTCGTGAGCTACACCTACCGTATCGCCTTTGAAGGCGGCGGTGGTCAGGACTTCGGTCTGGCGGCGGCGATCGCCACGCTGATCTTCCTGCTGGTGGGTGCGCTGGCGATTGTGAACCTGAAAGCCACACGTATGAAGTTTGATTAAGGGAGACAACGAACATGGCTATGGTACAACCCAAATCTCAGAAACTGCGTCTCTTAACAACGCACCTGCTGCTGCTGATTTTCATCGCGGCGATCATGTTCCCGTTGCTGATGGTTATCGCTATCTCGCTGCGCGAAGGTAACTTTGCCACCGGCAGTTTGATCCCGGAAAACATCTCCTGGGAACACTGGAAACTGGCACTGGGCTTTAGCGTTGAACACGCGGATGGCCGCGTGACGCCACCGCCATTCCCGGTATTGTTATGGCTGTGGAACTCGGTGAAAGTGGCCAGCATTACCGCGATCGGTATCGTGACGCTTTCCACCACCTGTGCTTACGCCTTTGCGCGTATGCGTTTCCCGGGCAAAGCAACCCTGCTGAAAGGGATGCTGATTTTCCAGATGTTCCCGGCGGTGCTGTCTCTGGTCGCGTTGTATGCTTTGTTTGACCGCCTGGGTCAGTACATTCCGTTTATCGGCCTGAACACGCACGGCGGCGTGATCTTCGCCTATCTTGGCGGTATTGCGCTGCATGTATGGACGATTAAGGGTTATTTCGAAACCATCGACGGTTCGCTGGAAGAAGCGGCCGCGCTGGATGGCGCAACGCCGTGGCAGGCATTCCGCCTGGTGCTGCTACCACTTTCCGTTCCGATTCTGGCGGTCGTGTTTATTTTGTCTTTCATTGCCGCTATTACCGAAGTACCGGTCGCGTCACTGCTGCTGCGTGATGTGAACAGCTATACCCTCGCGGTAGGTATGCAGCAGTACCTCAATCCACAGAACTATTTGTGGGGCGACTTTGCCGCCGCAGCTGTACTTTCAGCCATTCCGATCACTCTGGTGTTCTTGCTGGCGCAGCGCTGGCTGGTCAACGGACTGACGGCAGGTGGTGTGAAAGGTTAAGTTTTACCGAAGTAACTGCCCGGCAACGGGCAATGCCACTGCAACCCTCAACTTATGTTATCCCAACCTGTGACTGTTATTCGGCGCTCTACGGAGCGCCCTTTTTTTATGTTATTTTGTATTACGCTTACGATTATTTCCTTTCGTGCTCCCCGTCACTGCAATTCTATTTTTCACCCGAGCGCAATAAAATTAAACAGAATTAAGATCACAGAAAAGACAAAACGTAATTGCAATGTAAAAAATGATAATTGTCTTCCCTGCCTGTTAAATTCAACATCACGGCACTGATCAAAAGAGCTGTATCCTCTAAGGCAGGTCTGAATGAACACTCAATATAATTCCAGTTATATTTTTTCGATTACATTAGTGGCAACATTAGGAGGGCTATTATTCGGCTACGACACTGCAGTCATATCCGGAACGGTAGAGTCCTTAAATACCGTATTTGTCGCCCCACAACACTTAAGTGAATCCGCCGCCAACTCGCTGTTGGGCTTTTGCGTCGCCAGTGCGTTGATTGGCTGCATCATCGGCGGTGCGCTGGGCGGCTATTGCAGTAACCGGTTTGGCCGCCGGGACTCGCTGAAAATCGCGGCGCTGCTGTTCTTTATTTCTGGTATTGGTTCCGCCTGGCCGGAACTAGGCTTTACAACTATTAATCCAGATAACGCCGTACCCGTTTATTTAGCCGGATACGTTCCCGAATTTGTTATTTATCGTATCATTGGGGGTATTGGGGTAGGTTTAGCTTCAATGCTCTCACCAATGTATATTGCTGAACTGGCACCCGCACACATTCGTGGGAAACTGGTGTCATTTAACCAATTCGCCATTATTTTTGGTCAACTGTTAGTGTATTGCGTTAACTATTTTATCGCCCGTTCGGGTGATGCGAACTGGCTGAATACCGATGGCTGGCGCTATATGTTTGCGTCCGAAAGTATTCCCGCTCTGCTGTTTTTACTGCTGCTGTACACCGTACCAGAAAGCCCGCGCTGGCTGATGGCGCGTGGCAGACACGAACAAGCGGAAGGTATTCTGCGCAAAATTATGGGCAGCACCCTCGCCACCCAGGCCATGCAGGAGATCAATCAGTCTCTGGAACATGGTCGTAAAACCGGTGGTCGCCTACTGATGTTTGGCGCAGGCGTTATCGTCATCGGCGTAATGCTGTCTATCTTCCAGCAATTCGTCGGTATTAACGTCGTGCTCTACTACGCCCCGGAGGTGTTTAAAACGCTGGGAGCCAGCACCGACGTGGCCTTGTTACAGACCATTATAGTTGGCGTGATCAACCTGAGCTTCACCGTGCTGGCTATCATGACGGTGGATAAATTTGGTCGCAAACCACTGCAGATTATTGGCGCTCTGGGCATGGCCATCGGTATGTTCAGTCTCGGTACCGCGTTTTATACCCAGGCTTCCGGGCTGGTTGCTCTGCTGTCGATGCTGTTTTACGTCGCCGCATTCGCCATGTCCTGGGGACCAGTTTGTTGGGTGCTGCTGGCCGAAATCTTCCCGAACGCGATTCGTGGCAAAGCGCTCGCCATTGCCGTTGCAGCTCAATGGCTGGCGAACTACTTCGTCTCCTGGACCTTCCCGATGATGGACAAAAATTCGTGGCTGGTTTCCCATTTCCACAACGGTTTCTCCTACTGGATTTACGGTTGCATGGGCATTCTGGCCGCGCTGTTTATGTGGAAGTTTGTGCCGGAAACCAAAGGCAAAACGCTGGAAGAACTTGAACAACTGTGGGAACCCGCCGCAGAGAAAACCCAGCCTGCCTCTGCGCAGTAATCCTGCCCTGCAACACGCCGCAGCCCGATTGCGGCGTGTTGTCTTTTACTCTCGCTTCAGCCGTTTGGAATTACACAGCCACAGGGTGATCACCAGCAGCAGGATCGCTGCAGAATAGATCAGCACATCCATCGGCGCTTTATGATCGACAATGATCAACCGCACAATCGCGGTGATCCCGATATAGACAAAGTAGCGCAACGGAAAGTGAAACCCTGACTGAAAGTACTTCACAATCAACGCGATAAATTCAAAATAGAGGAAGTAAACCACCAGCCCTTCCACCAGCTCATACTTGCTGGTTTGTTCCGGGGCGAACAGCACGTCCGCCAGATGCAGCGTTTCTTTCCCGAGGAATACAACCAGGATCAGGCCCAGACTCAGCAGTCCCAGATTCAACACGGTCTGTAAAATAGTGGAGATAAACTCCACGCGCGGACGAGATAGCGACGTCATAGCAGCACCTCTTACTCAGTGGCGAGGTTCCTGTATAACGCAAAAATGTGACAGAGATCTACATTTTTTGTTTATATTTTGTGCAAGAAAGGTCAACGGAGAATGATGAATGCCACGATACATTTCACAGGATGAATTATGCAGCTAAGACAATCCGCTGTCCGCAACGTTACCTGCGGTGAGAACGTGGTGATTTATGAACCCGCCAATCTCTACGATTGCATATTGGGAGACAACGTTTTTGTCGGACCATTTGTTGAAATCCAGGGCAGCACGCAGATTGGCGCAGACAGCAAAATTCAGTCGCACACCTTCATCTGCGAATATGTCACCATCGGTTCCCGCTGTTTTATCGGGCATGGCGTGATGTTCGCCAACGATATGTTCCGCGACGGTAAACCCAACGCCGACCGCAACAGTTGGGGAAGAATTACGATTGGCGACGATGTTTCGATCGGCAGCGGGGCGACCATTCTGGCGGTCACTGTCTGCGATGGCGCGGTCATCGGCGCAGGAAGCGTAGTGACCAAATCGATCACCGAGAAAGGCGTGTACGCGGGAAACCCGGCAAAATTATTGCGTCGCCTGTAACTTCCCTGATGACGGCGTAAATACCTTATCCGGCCTGCAATACAGGCACTTTGTAGGCCGGATAAGCGTAGCGCCATCCGGCTGGCAAACGGCTCGATTACCGAAAATTCACGCTGCGATCGCTGGTCATATCGTACAGACCAAACTTACGCCCAAGCTGCTGACCGCCATCACGTGTTAACGGCGTCCAGCCAATCGCCGCACGGCTGCGGGTCGGACCAGACGAGAACAGATCCAGCGGCACGGAAACGTACACCCCTTTAGTAAAATCACCCTCGCCATACTCATCCGGCGAGGCGTTAGTGATAGTCGCATAACCACCCACCACGACACCGCTGTCGAAGCGTTTGGCGATCTCCAACGTTCCGCCCTTATCCCCGGCCAGATACTGACCCACGCTGGCTTTCACCAGCACATCCTGGGCGAAAGAAGGATTCCAGTACGCGGTCAAATGCCCGGTCTTCACGCTGTAGTCGGTGAATTTCATCATGTCCTGCGCGCTACGCCAGTCACGCTGTTTCACGTAGTTGGCATCAACACCAAACGCCCAGTTGCTGTCTAGCGGGCGATACAGCACTTCTGCCCCCGCCCCGCCGTACATGGTCTCCAGATAGCCGCCGTAAACCTGTCCGTAAAAGCCGTTGCCGAGTGACTGGAAGTAGTTGGCCTGCAGGTTATTCACGTAAACATCGTTTTGCACGTAGTCACGTACATGGGTACGCACACGCGGCAAATGCGAATCCTGCGGCGGGTTGGTGTAGTTAAACTTGTCATAGTTATTGGCGAGGTTGGCGAACAAACTCCCGGTGGTCAGCAGATGATCGGTCACCCACCAATCCGCCGTCCCCATCACGCCCAACTGATACATATAGAAATTTTCCGGGCCACCCACCGACTGGTTTAGCACCGGATCGATATGGAAATCGAAGCGCGACTTATCGATATACCAGCCCTGCTCGGTCGTTTTCGGCACCACGGGCTCCACGCGTTTTTGCGCCAGTTGAGTCTCATGGCCCAACGGCTCGCCTTCCAGATGGCGCTTGAGGCTGGAAACCTCTGTTTCGGTCGTCACCTGCGGCAAGTTAAGGCGATTTTCCGTAATACGGATCGTGCGGATCCCGTCAGGAAGATCGTTCATCACGATCCGGTTGGCACGCTCGATCCCCTCGCGCGAATCACGGTATTTCACCTGTTCGCCTGTTACATACAGCGTATCGCCCTGCACCTGGATTTTAGGATCAGCCAGCCCGGCATTGTATTTCAGCAGCGTTAGCTGATTCGCCACCACCGAATGTTGCAGGATGGCATCCTGCGGCTGCGGCTGATATTTCGGGCGGGCGTTGTCGTTATAGTTTGGTCGCAAGTCGTTGAAGTTAGTCCGCAGCGTGACCCCAAACATAAAGGTGTTGCCGCGCTCATAGCTGAGGTTAACGTCGGCCCAATCGGTGACGCGATAAATAGCGCCGACGTTAAACTTGCTCTTCTGATCCAGCTTGCCCGCAAAATCCTGCTGGTAATTATTACCCTCATACTCCAGTTTCAGACGCAGCGGCTGCCAGGGTGTCTGATATTCCACGCCGCCAAACAGCGACGCCGGGCCGTGGAACATCTGGCTGCCGTCAATGGAACCCGCCTGCTTGTAACTGTTATCGCGATGACAGAATTTATCGCTGTATGAGCAAAACGGATTGCTGACGTTGCCGCTGGTCCCGAGGTATCCCCAGCCAAGACCGAGTGAGAAATCAAACGGTCCCCAGGCTTTGTTCGCCACAATATACTCCGCATCGAACAGGCCCGTTCCGCCAATATCTCGCGCGCCAACTGCCACCTGCGGCATCCAGTAGCTCTCTTCCCACAGACGTAGTTTGAGATCAAAAGCTTTATCCTTGTAAGTCTGATCGCCAGAAAACGACTCCACGCTACTGTATTGTTTGGTACGCACATCGGTATAGCGCAGCGTGGTTTCCAGCCACGGGAAGAGCTGCACCGACGCAGAGTAATAGCGGTACTGATCGTTATCGCGGTAGTTAAGGCTCATTTCGCCCTCACGCGCCATGCGTGCGGTTGGGGTTTGCAGCAGCCCCACGCCGCCAAAATCGGACTGGGAAGGACCAATCGGCGCAGGATACGTTTCACCGTGACAGGCCGCACTGATACCCAGCGCCAACAGGCTGAGCAGATAAGTTTTTCTCATTATTCGGGTATCCGCTGGGTCAGGGTGCGAAGAATGTCGGCATTGATTTCATCCGGGGTGCTGCTCCAGACAGAGTCCGACAACCCGACAAAAATGATGCTGCCGGGCATCGGCTCAATGTGACGTTTGTTCCAGTAGGCGATCGGTACTTTTTGTGTGCGTCCGTTGGGATAGACAACCCAGGCGTAGCTACGATCCGCACCGCTGAGCCGATGCTGCCCATCGAGATAGCTGGCAACATCACGTCCGGGTATAAAAGGCTGTTTACCCGGGTGGCTTAGCAGGCCAAACAGCGTGATATACGTGAGCTGCGGTCCGACCCACAGTGTGTAATTGCCCTGCAACGGCGGGTTGCCTGGCTCACTGGTACGTACTACATCCGGGTCGAGATTAATCGTCTGTCTACCGGTCACCTTCAGCGCCTGAATTTGCTGGCGTAATGCGTTGATAGCGCCAGCATCATCACCGCTTGCTTCAGCGCTCAACGCCGCCAGACGAGCCAGTAATGCCTGCTGCTGACGTTGTGCCTCAGTTGTTGCCCGCTCTTCGCTGATAACCGCACCTGGCCACCAGCTATTGCTCAACCGCGGCTGTCCAACCAGGTCGAGCAGATGTTCAGCCCCGGTCAGCGTTTTTGCTTCTGTGCTACCTGTCGTAATCACTTTTACGCTGCCCGCAGCAAAAACAGATGCCGCGCACAGGCTGAATGTCAGCGCAGTAATCATTTGTTTCATCATGGTTTTGCCGCCTTAATCAGCGTGGTTTTCACCGGGAAGAAACCTGCGCCAAGATACTGTTCCGACTGGCGAATCATGCCGTCACTGTCTACCCAGTAGCGGTTATGCCAGAGCGTTTGATCGGTGGTGATCTCTTCATCAAGGATCCGTACCGGCGTGTTATCGCTGCCGACTTTGATGGTGTCGGCGCCATCCCATGTGAAAACCGAGCGCGCGGTGGCATAGCGTACCTGCTGATGTTCAGTCCAGCCCATCGTGCGGGTCCACGTTGCGCCGTCGACTATCTGATTTGGCTTGATGAGCGGGTCTGTCGCCAGATTATTCACCTCGATTAGGTTGTCCCCGCCAAGGTGCGTTTTCACAATGCGCCCATGCTGCGTGACGAGAATAGCCCGATCCTGAGTCACCCATTTCTGCTGTCCGTTTTCTGCAAACGCGAGTACCACAAACAGTTGGGGACCGCCGTTGAGCTGCATGTACTGGCTGGCGTAAGGCATGTTTTGAATTTCATCGTCCGTCATCTGTACGCCGGGAGTACCAAACACGCTATCCCACAGCGAATGACCCAGCCCTTCGGTAGTGGCTGAGCACGCCTGCAGTAGCAGGCAAACCATTATGATCGCTGGTCGCTTCACGACGTTTCTCCGCATTATTGCCGGGTGGCGCGACGCTTACCCGGCCTACAAATCCCACAGACTTTTGGCAATTCCAAAATAACCACACCGAAGTGTGGTTAGAATTAAACGTACCTTTATTACTGGGTACTGGTGGTTGTGGTAGTTGTGGTTCCGGTATTAGAACCATCGCCGCCGCCGGTCGCCGCCAGGGCAACCCCCACCGCAGAACTTACGGTGCTCACGCTGGTTGCGGAGGAACTTCCTGCCGAAACCGACGCAGCAGCCGACCCTGCAGCCTCACCCACCTGAACGGGGGCGGCATAGACAGAGGTCGCCGCAAGCGCAGATATAGCCCAAAGGCCATACAGAACTTTTTTCATCACAAATTCCCTTCATTGTATGAATGGAGATTTACCCAAAAGAATTTCGGGCGAGATCGAGTATACACAAGCGAAGTTTGTAAATTAGGTCGAGAGAGAATTTAGGACAATTAGATAACGAGAGAAAATATGATTAACAACAAATAATAAAAACAAATTAATTCAAAGAGTTAAAATACCATAATAAAAACACAATACCCGGTAAATCTGAAAATATCAGAAACAGGATAACGTTGAATAAATTATTTTAGGATTAAGCTCAATTAAAGAGTGAAGTAAAAACGTAGATATCCTGGAGTAATCTTATAAAAAAGCCGATATTAATATCGGCTTTTTTATTTCATTAATGCCGGATGGCGGCGAAACGCATTATCCGGCCTACAGGATATGTGCCTGTAGGCCGGATAAGCGCAGCGCCATCAGGCGCGCCAGGCTTTGTAACGGTTAATCAACCCATTAGTAGAAACATCATGGGAAGAAACAGTTTTATCATCGTTCAGCTCTGGCAGAATGCGGTTCGCCAGCTGTTTGCCCAGCTCAACGCCCCACTGGTCAAAGGTGAAGATGTTCAGGATCGCGCCCTGAGTGAAGATTTTGTGTTCGTACAGCGCAATCAGCGCACCCAGGCTGAACGGCGTGATTTCGCGCAGCAGGATGGAGTTCGTTGGACGGTTACCTTCGAACACTTTGAACGGCACAACGTGCTCAAGCGTAGCCGGATCTTTACCCTGGTCGCGATATTCCTGCTCAACCACTTCACGAGATTTACCAAAAGCCAGCGCTTCGGTTTGCGCGAAGAAGTTAGACAGCAGTTTCGGATGGTGATCCGACAGCGGGTTGTGGGTGATTGCCGGCGCGATGAAATCGCACGGCACCATTTTGGTGCCCTGGTGGATCAGCTGGTAGAACGCATGCTGGCCGTTAGTACCCGGCTCACCCCAGATGATTGGGCCAGTCTGGTAATCCACCGCATTGCCGTTACGGTCAACGTATTTACCGTTGGATTCCATGTTGCCCTGCTGGAAGTAGGCCGCGAAACGGTGCATATACTGGTCATACGGCAGAATCGCTTCGGTTTCGGCACCGAAGAAGTTGTTGTACCAGATACCGATCAGCGCCAGCAGCACCGGCAGGTTTTTCTCAGCCGGGGTGGTGGAGAAGTGTTTGTCCATCGCATGCGCGCCGGAGAGCAGCTCAACAAAATTGTCGAAGCCTACGGACAGGATGATGGACAGGCCGATTGCAGACCACAGGGAGTAACGACCGCCAACCCAGTCCCAGAACTCGAACATATTGGCTGTATCAATACCAAACTCGCCAACCGCTTTACCGTTAGTGGAAAGCGCTGCGAAGTGTTTGGCTACGTGCTTGTTGTCGCCAGCGGTCGCCAGGAACCAGTCGCGCGCGCTGTGGGCGTTGGTCATGGTTTCCTGGGTGGTGAAGGTTTTGGAAGCGACCAGGAACAGCGTGGTTTCCGGGTTCACTTTTTTCAGCACTTCGGCGATGTGCGTACCATCGACGTTCGACACAAAGTGCATGTTCAGGTGATTTTTATACGGACGCAGCGCTTCGGTCACCATGAACGGGCCAAGGTCAGAACCGCCGATACCGATGTTTACTACATCAGTGATGGCTTTGCCGGTATAGCCTTTCCAGCTTCCGGAGATGATCGCTTCAGAGAAAGATTTCATCTTCTCCAGTACCGCATTCACTTCCGGCATCACATCTTTGCCGTCAACGATGATCGGCGTATTGCTACGGTTACGCAGCGCCACGTGCAGCACGGCACGGTCTTCAGTACGGTTGATTTTCTCACCGGAGAACATGGACTTGATGGCACCCGCCAAATCGGTTTCTTTCGCCAGATCCTGCAGTTTAGCCAGCGTCTCTTCAGTGATGCGGTTTTTGGAAAAATCCACCAGCATCAGATCGTCAAACGTCGCGGAAAACTTAGTGAAACGATCGCTATCTTTCGCGAAAAGATCCGCGATAGTAACGTCTTTCATTTCTTCAAAGTGTTTTTGTAGTGCCTGCCAGGCTGAGGTCTGCGTTGGATTGATGTTTTTCATTAGCAATACTCTTCTGATTTTGAGAATTGTGACTGAGATCGATTGTAACGCCAGTCACAGAAAAGTGTGATTGTTTTAATGCCATTGCCAGGGCATCCGCCAAACGTGGCTAAAAAGTATAGCGGTTATCAGCGTTGTTATTAGTACCGTTACTCAACGCAGTTGCAGCATGAAAAATCCGCATAATCCCAGCGTTGACAGTGCAAGCTACACATTTTATTTATAAATACGGTATTTGCATTTGCGCCTGCACCGGTTTTCGTTCTGCCTTATGTGCCATGGTCGCTCTATTCATTCCCTGACACGAGGTAGTTATGACTGATGTAGTTGTCTCCAAGTTTGGTGGTACCAGCGTGGCGGATTTTGATGCCATGAATCGCAGCGCTGATGTAGTGCTTTCTGATGCTAACGTCCGTGTGGTGGTACTTTCCGCTTCTGCGGGAATCACCAACCTGCTGGTCGCACTGGCTGAAGGGCTGGAGCCAACCGCGCGCTTCGAAAAACTCGATGCCATTCGTCAAATTCAGTTCAATATTCTGGAACGCCTGCGTTATCCAAACGTGATCCGTGAAGAGATCGAACGTCTGCTGGAAAACATCACCACACTGGCAGAAGCGGCGTCACTGGCGACCTCAACCGCGCTGACCGACGAACTGGTCAGCCACGGTGAACTGATGTCTACCCTGCTGTTCGTCGAGATCCTGCGTGAACGCAACGTGCAAGCGCAGTGGTTTGACGTGCGTAAAGTGATGCGCACCAACGATCGTTTTGGACGTGCAGAACCCGACGTCACGGCGCTGGCTGAACTGGCAACGCTCCAGTTGGCCCCGCGTCTGAGCGAAGGTCTGGTGATTACTCAGGGCTTTATCGGCAGTGAAGGCAAGGGCCGCACCACCACGCTGGGACGTGGCGGCAGCGATTATACCGCCGCCTTACTGGCAGAAGCCCTACACGCAACGCGCGTTGATATCTGGACCGATGTTCCCGGCATCTACACTACCGATCCACGCGTAGTTCCGGCTGCGCAGCGTATTGATGAAATCGCCTTTGAAGAGGCCGCGGAAATGGCGACCTTTGGCGCGAAAGTTCTGCATCCGGCAACCCTGTTGCCAGCCGTACGTAGCGATATTCCGGTGTTTGTGGGCTCCAGTAAGGATCCAAAAGCAGGCGGTACGCTGGTATGTAATAAAACCGCGAATCCACCGCTGTTCCGGGCGCTGGCATTACGCCGTAAGCAGACGCTGCTGACACTGCATAGCCTGAATATGCTGCACTCTCGCGGCTTTTTAGCGGAAGTTTTCGGCATCCTGGCGCGCCACAATATCTCGGTCGATTTAATTACCACATCCGAAGTCAGCGTCGCGCTGACGCTGGATACCACCGGTTCAACGTCCACCGGCGATACACTGTTAACACAGTCTCTGCTGATGGAACTGTCTGCCCTGTGTCGGGTTGAAGTGGAAGAAGGCCTGGCGCTGGTGGCGTTGATTGGCAATGACCTGTCCAAAGCCTGTGGCGTGGGTAAAGAGGTGTTCGGCGTACTGGAGCCGTTCAACATTCGAATGATTTGCTACGGCGCGTCCAGCCATAACCTGTGCTTCCTGGTACCCGGTACTGAAGCGGAGCAGGTTGTACAGAAGCTACACCATAACTTGTTTGAATAAATAGACGTCAGCGCCCGATGGTTCTTAGGCCATCGGGCATTTTCACCGCATCACCGTTTCATATAACAATCTGTCCAGCTCCCTGACATCGCCTTCCCGGCAATCCGGTAACGCCGGTGGAATCTCTCCTCTTTCCAGCTCGGCGCGGATAAACGCATGCAACAGTGGACGGCGCGGGCCGTATTCCGCTTCACCCGCACACTGCTTGCGCTCCAACAGCTCATCAATTTCATGACGCAATGGCGCATCCAGTTCACTCCCCGCCAGCAGGTCGGCAAAACGCATCGGCGGCACGCCTTTTCCCGCCTCCACCCAACGTACCGCCAGCAGCGGCCGAATGACGTAGAAGTACTTCTTCAATCGCACGTCGTCACCTTGCAGATAGCCACGGAAGTTTTTCCGCGCCATCGAGTAGTAGTGCCAGCGGGCACGTAGCGGAGAAAACCATTTGGGCACCAACGCTTTCAGCGCCGAAACGGTCACTTCATCCTGCTGATAGACAACTGGCGAATCCAGCCACTCGATAAGCGTCGGGTTTGCGCCTTTGAGTAACCCCAGCGCCTTGCGCCATTCCCAGCCGCACACGTCCAGCTCATCATCTATCGGCAGCTCGATAACATCGCGAGGCGCTTCGACCCGCAGATACCATTCAGGGGGATGAACATAGAGAAATCGCACGTCGTAATCGCTGTCCGGCGAGGCAAATCCCCAGCCACGGCTGCCGGATTCACAGGCATACAGCACCCTGACGCCATAGCGCTGCTCAACCTCTTTTAGCTGGCGCAATACCCGTTCGCGCATTGCGCCGTCCACTGTGTTGTCGCTCATTATTCTTATCCTTTTATGTTCACAAGACCGTGCAGCACCTGATCCAGGCCCCCGAACACCGAGATTTTATCGATGCGCTCAGCAACTCTTTCGAGGGTTTCCAGTTCTTTTAAGCGCAGCGCTACCGGGTTGTTTTCCATCACTTTTGCCGTATTTAACAGCGATCGCGTGGCGGCAGTCTCTTCGCGACGTCGGATCACGTTGGCCTGGGCGGATTTTTCCGCTTCAACCAGTTGCGATAAAATAGCCTTCATATCGCCGGGCAGGACAATATCCTTCACCCCCAGTGAAGCCACCTCAATACCAAACGGCGTCATACGGGCTTTCACCTGCGCGCTCACCACTTCATCGATCACCTGCTTATCTTCCAGCAATTCGTCCAGCGTGCGCGTTCCCACCGCTTCACGCAGCGCAAACTGCAATTCACGGTAAAGGTGATCCAGCGGTTTAGTCAGTTGACCAAATGCCAGCAACACATCGCTATAACGCCAGTTCGCCGCCAGGTTTAAACGCAGGTTGACCTTATCTTTGGTCAGTATCTCCTGGCCGCCAACCTCCAGCACCTGCAAACGGGTATCCACCACTTCCGCTTCAATCAGATGGTTTACCTTCCAGTATGCTGTTAACCCCGGCAGCAACAGCGCCTGAGTTTCACCATCAATTTTCAGTACACCGACGTGCCACGCCGGGACCTGCACCGTTAAGATAGCTTCGCGACCTTTCACCGCACCGCTGCGACGTGGCTGTAATACTGCGTTCATCACGTCAACAGGAACCAAAACCTGACGTGTATCCATCCGTACCAGCTTCAGCGCTTCATCGGCCTGCCAGTACAGACGGCGCGTTGCCGGTGGCAAAATTTCCTGCAAGACGCCGTTCACATACAGCGCACCTGCTTCAGTATCGGTTAAATCAGCCACCACACAGTACTGCTCCACCCATGTAGGCTGGAAGCGACGTAAATACTCCGCGAGCGCTTCCGGAATTTCGCTGCCATCGGTATTGATTACCAGAACGTCCGGAGTGTTAAACCATGGCAAACGGTGTTCACCTGCATCCAGTACCTGATAGTAATCACCCTGTCGGGATAACAGGCCAAGCTGGCCTTTACGAATAGTGATTTTTTTCATCATTTTTTTATTCCTTATTGTGAGTCAGGTGCGGGTGCAGGGGCGAAGCGACAGGGGAATTCCTTTTTGCCTGTCACACGGCATCATTACCGGCAGCCTGTTCTGGAGCGTGCTAACTGCGCATCACTCCGCTTTATTTCTATGATTAACAACCAGTTTTCATTCGGGGATGAAATTGGGAATCGAACCCACTGTGTGTCATCGGCTGACGGAACACTCCCGGAAAACAGCCTGTGCCGTTCCTGACGTGCCGGCGGGGTTTAACCCCCTGCGCTTTCAGCGTGATTGACGAAAGTGTTATTGCCAGAAGCGTGCCAGGAATTAAAACAGGCATATTTAATTTTTAATTAATTGATTTTTATAATTTTAATTATTGATGCCAATAATGGCGGTTGTCTTGACGGGTTAATTTTTTTATCTTTTATTCTCTTATTTATCTTTTTGGATAAACCATGAAAAAACGGCGGGTAGTGATTGGCGTACTGGGAACGGTGCTCGATAAGCGCGGCAAGCGGGCCAATCGGTTTAAGAAGTGGCGACCCACGGTTGGGCTATGCCAACAACCCGATTTCCCTGTCGACAGGCTGGAACTCCTCCACCAGCCACGCGATGAGAGCATGGCGCAAAGGTTGATTGAAGACGTCGCGCTGCTTTCGCCGCACACCCAGGTTCGCCCGCATGCCGTCACCATTAACGATCCGTGGGACTTTGAAGAGGTCTACGCCGCGTTTCTCGACTTTGCCACGCATTATGAATTTGATACGGAAAACGAAGAGTATCTGGTGCACATCACCACCGGCACTCACGTGGCACAAATCTGCTGGTTTTTGCTGACGGAAGCCCGCTACCTGCCCGCCAGCCTGCTGCAAACCGGCCCCGCGCCACGCGGTTCATCAGATGAGGCCGTCGCCGCTGGCGTCTGCTCGGTTATCGATCTCGATTTAAGCCGCTACGCCACGCTCACCAGCCGTTTTCAGCGCGAACAGCAGCAGTCAGTCTCTTTTCTGAAAGCCGGGATTGATACGCACAACGCCACCTTCAATAAACTGATCGATCGCATTGAGCGGGTCGCTCTGCGTTCGACCGACCCGATCCTGCTCACCGGCCCTACCGGCGCGGGCAAATCCTTCCTCGCGAAACGCATTTTCCAGCTACGCCAGTCGCGGCATCTGGTAGCGGGAAAACTGGTGGCGGTTAACTGCGCGACCCTGCGCGGCGACAATGCGATGTCCACGCTGTTCGGTCACGTGAAGGGGGCGTTTACCGGTGCGCTCACGGCGCGTAGCGGATTACTGCGAGAGGCCGATGGCGGCGTGCTGTTTCTCGATGAGATAGCCGAATTAGGGTTGGACGAGCAGGCCATGCTACTCAAAGCAATTGAAGAAAAAACCTTTTTCCCGTTTGGGTCAGACAAAGAAGTACGCAGCGATTTTCAGCTGATTGCCGGCACCCATCGCGACATGCGGCAATGGGTCGCTGAAGGCCGTTTTCGCGAGGATCTCTACGCGCGTATCAACATGTGGTGCTTCGCCCTGCCCGGTCTGGCGCAGCGGCGGGAAGATATCGCGCCGAACGTCGAGTATGAGCTGCAACGTTTCTCCAACAGCAAACAGACGCAAATCCGTTTCGATAAAGAAGCCCGCGCTTCCTATCTGGCATTTGCCTGCTCCCCACAGGCGCAATGGCGCGGCAACTTTCGCGAACTCAGTTCATCCATCGCGCGCATGGCGACGCTTGCCGAACAAGGTCGCATCACCTTATCCCTTGTCGAAGAAGAGATTGCGCTGCTAAAGGAGAGTTGGCAGATAGCAACTCCGCAGCCTGAACTGAATATGGACATTGACCTGTTCGATCGCCGCCAGTTAGAAACGGTACTGGAAGTGTGCCGCCGCTGCGCGTCGCTGTCGGAAGCCGGACGCGAACTGTTTGCCGTCTCACGGCAGAAAAAAGCCAATCCTAACGATGCAGACCGCCTGCGCAAATATCTCGCTCGTTTCGGGCTAAGCTGGGAAAGCGCTCACAGCGATCAGATACAATGAAACAATATCTAGATCTAATATTACCCAATCTGAACTGTTACTGGTTTTCCTAACTTCACCAGCATCATGACCAGCGCATCAAGAGTAAATTTGTTGGTTTTCTGATTAACAACATCTGAAACACGGGGCCGGGAAATATTCAGTTTCACAGCAGCTTCCGCTTGTTTCAGATGGTTTTCATGAATCCATCCGGAAATTTCTTGCATCAACTGCTGCTTCAGGAGAATGAGTTGTTCTACCTCACATTCAGCATCATGCTTTAGGCTCTTCGCTTCCGCTTCTGCAAATCCCAGTTCGGCAAAAATATTGACATCCGGAGAGGTTACATGGCGAACCTTATTATCAACGGTATTGTTCATTTCTGATTCCTGTCTTCTTACAAAGCCGTTCGATATCTAACTTTAGCAATGTGGTTATCGTGCTCAGAAGTACGTTTTGTCTTTTTATTGAAGCAATGCAATACATAGACCGCGTTAGCATAGCGAGCAATGTAGATGATTCGGTATGCGCCAGATTCATACCTGAGCCTTACCTCCTCAACACCGCGACCTATCTCTGGCATCGACTTCCAGTCAGCAGCTTCTAATCCCGCCTGTAAACGATGTGAAAACCAGCGGTTTTACGTATATCTTCAGAAAAGCTTCGTAAATCATCAAATGAACTGCCAATCCAGACAATGGGCTTTAAGGCTCGCCTTATTGAAAGCATAACACATCCTTGTATAAAATTTTATACAAACAATAAAATGTTGTAACCCACACGTTTTCCTGTCATTACGCTAAATCAGAATAGAAATTCCGTCACTTCAACAAGCTATATTTTGCGAGGCTCTTTCAGGATTAGTTTTATTCTGCACGAATTACCGTACACTGAGGATATCGGCTAACAGAGGGCACCCGTATGGCACTCCCCCGCATTACCCAAAAAGAGATGACCGAGCGCGAACAGCGTGAACTGAAAACGCTGCTCGACCGCGCGCGCATTGCGCATGGCCGGCTGCTGACCAACGCAGAGACCAACAGCATCAAGAAAGAGTACATCGATAAACTGATGGCCTTGCGCGAAGCGGAAGCGAAAAAAGCCCGCCAGTTAAAGAAAAAGCAGGCTTATAAACCGGATTCAGAGGCGTCATTCTCCTGGTCGGCGAATACGCCAACGCGCGGCAGACGTTAACGTCCTTTCTTCTTACGCCCCGGTGAGATAAAACGCTTGCCGTTTGCCGCCGGGCGCGATTTCTCTTTCTCCGCAGATTTTTCGATTTTCACTACCGGGCGCTTAATGCCTGCGGTTTTTGGCTTCGCTTTCGCCTTCGGTTTGGCCTCTGAGGACGAGTTCTCAATCAACTTGAACAGATCGATCAGTTCGTCATCCGTCAGGTCGCGCCATTCACCAAGCGGCAGGCCGGACAAGCCAACGTTCATGATACGCGTACGCTCAAGTTTGGTAACTTCATAGCCAAAGTGTTCGCACATACGACGGATCTGACGGTTCAGCCCCTGAATCAGCGTGATGCGAAACACAAACGGCGCTTCTTTCTTCACCTTACATTTCTTGGTGACGGTACCGAGGATTGGCACACCAGCCCCCATACCACGGATAAAGTCATCAGTGACCGGCTTATCTACCGTCACCAGATACTCTTTTTCGTGATCGTTACCGGCACGCAGGATTTTATTCACCAGGTCGCCGTGGTTGGTCAGAAAGATTAGCCCCTGGGAATCTTTATCCAGACGGCCAATGGGGAACACGCGCTTGCTGTGATTCACGAAATCAACAATGTTGTCGCGTTCGCTGTCTTCGGTGGTGCTGACAATTCCTACCGGCTTGTTCAGCGCGATAAAAACCAGATCTTCCGCTTCACGCGGCTCAATCAACCGACCATTCACTTTTACGACGTCGCCAGGCATCACCTGATCGCCGATGGTGGCGCGTTTACCATTCAGGAAGACATTCCCTTGTTCGATAAAGCGATCCGCCTCGCGACGCGAGCAGATTCCGCTTTCACTGATGTATTTATTTAATCGGATGGATGAGTCGGGCAGCATAATTTCTCCTGTATACACTTCATCCTTCAAGCCGTCTCTGCGTTGGCTGCCCTCACTTACCCTGGTCACATAGTTATCTATGCTCCCAGGAATTCGTTCCCTTGCCGCCTTGATACAACTTGAATGCTTTTGTGTATTAAAAGCGAAATATACCCTACCTTGCGGACGATAAAAAATAATCGTGTTCGACTGCCCACGCGCTATTTGTGATCCGTCACACCTTTTGACACAAAAGTGTCAGCGATCCATCCCTGCAATTTTGTTGGGTGAAAACAAGCAGAATCAATACATTAGAGAGACAAGCACATATGTGCCGACAGCACGCCATCACCACATCAAATGTGCAACACAATCGGTCATTACAGGGCACTGAAATAAGTGAAAATAGCTTTGAGATGGAGAACAGTTGGGGTTATATCAGATCAAGAAGACAATTTCGTGATTTGCACAAATGTGCAGGGGTCCAAAAATGGCGACGGAAAACAGCGATGATATCCGCCTAATCGTAAAGATAGCGCAGCTGTATTACGAACAGGATATGACACAAGCGCAAATCGCCCGCGAGCTGGGGATTTACCGCACCACGATCAGCCGGTTGCTAAAACGTGGACGCGAGCAGGGTATCGTCACCATCGCCATTAATTACGACTACAACGAAAATCTGTGGCTGGAACAGCAGCTAAAACAGAAATTTGGCCTGAAAGAAGCGGTGGTGGTCTCCTGCGACAGTGAACAGGAAGACGAACAACTCACCATGATGGGTGTGCACGGTGCACAGTTGCTGGAACGCTTACTGGAACCAGGGGACATTATCGGGTTCTCATGGGGCCGCGCGGTGCGGGGACTGGTGGAAGGGTTATCCCCTGCCAGCCAGTCGCGCCAGCTGATCTGCGTGCCGATTATCGGCGGACCGTCCGGCAAGCTTGAAAGCCGCTACCACGTCAATACGTTGACCTACGGCGCTGCGGCAAAGCTTAAAGGGGAATCACTCCTGGCAGATTTCCCGGCACTGCTGGAAAACCCGCTGATCCGTAACGGGATCATGCAGTCACGACATTTTAAATCGATTTCCGCTTATTGGGATAATCTGGACATCGCGCTGGTTGGGATTGGATCTCCGGCAATACGTGATGGCGCCAACTGGCACGCTTTTTACGGCAGTGAAGAGAGTGATGACCTGCATGCTCGCCGGGTCGCCGGAGACATTTGCTCGCGCTTTTACGATATCAACGGTGCAACCGTAGAAACCAATATGAGTGAAAAGACGCTCTCCATCGAAACCAATAAATTAAAACAGACGCGTTATTCCATTGGCATTGCAATGGGTGAAGAAAAATACAGTGGGATATTAGGCGCATTACGTGGGAATTATATTAATTGTTTAGTCACCAACAGCCATACCGCTGAATTATTGTTGAAGTAAATAAATTCTAATTGGTCCTGCCATAATTAATTTTATGTGGGATCCCCTTATCTGAAATCGGGAGTTAATTATGCAAACGTGGTTAAACTTGCAGGGCAAAGTCATTATTGTTACCGGTGGTGCATCCGGTATTGGGCTAGCGATTGTTGAAGAGTTATTAGCGCAGGGCGCTAATGTGCAAATGGCGGATATTCACGGTGGTGACGGTAAATATGAAGGCCATAATGGATATCATTTCTGGCCGACAGATATTTCCAGCGCCAAAGAAGTTAATCATACCGTTACCGAAATTATCCACCGCTATGGGCGTATCGATGGTTTGGTGAATAACGCAGGCGTTAATTTTCCGCGGCTACTGGTCGATGAAAAAGCCCCCGCCGGGCAATATGAACTCAACGAAGCCGCTTTTGAAAAAATGGTGAATATCAACCAGAAAGGTGTGTTCTTAATGTCGCAAGCAGCGGCACGCCAAATGGTAAAACAGCGTAACGGCGTGATTGTGAATGTCTCTTCAGAAAGCGGGCTGGAAGGTTCAGAGGGCCAAAGTTGCTATGCCGCCACCAAAGCAGCATTGAATAGCTTTACCCGTTCCTGGTCGAAAGAGTTGGGCAAACACGGCATTCGTGTGGTGGGCATTGCACCCGGCATTCTGGAAAAAACCGGACTGCGTACCCCCGAATATGAAGAAGCGCTGGCCTGGACTCGCAACATCACCGTCGAACAGCTGCGCGAGGGCTACACCAAGAACGCGATCCCAATTGGGCGCTCAGGGCGCTTAAGCGAAGTCGCTGATTTTGTTTGTTATCTTTTGTCTGAGCGCGCCAGTTACATAACCGGAGTAACCACTAACATTGCTGGCGGAAAAACGCGAGGCTAAGGAGGTTTTATGGTCAATGCAATCTTCTGTGCTCACGGCAAACTGGCCTGCGCCATGCTGGAATCGGTACAGATGGTCTACGGTGATGCCAACGTTGAAGCCGTGGCATTTGTCCCCGGAGAGAACGCCAGCGACATCGTGGAAAAGCTGAAAAAGTTAGTAAGTATTCACACTGGCGATGAATGGCTGATTGCCGTCGATTTGCAGTGTGGCAGTCCCTGGAATGCTGCCGCGACGCTGGCGATGCACAATCCGGCGATACGGGTCATTAGCGGGTTATCACTGCCGTTGGCGCTGGAGCTGGTAGACAACCAAAGCAGTATGAATGTGGATGAACTGTGCGAACACCTGACGACCATTGCTCAACAAACCTGTGTCGTCTGGAAACATCTGGAAACGGCCGAAGAGGATTTCTGATGAACATTACCCTTGCTCGTATTGATGATCGCCTGATCCACGGTCAGGTCACCACCGTCTGGTCGAAGGTGGCGAATGCCCAACGGATTATTATCTGTAATGACGACGTTTATAACGATGAAGTACGTCGTACATTATTACGTCAGGCCGCCCCGCCGGGAATGAAAGTGAACGTTGTTAATATCGAAAAGGCGGTCGCAGTTTACCATAATCCGCAATACCAGAACGAAACCGTTTTTTATCTATTTACCCGCCCGCAGGATGCATTAGCAATGGTAAAACAAGGGGTAAAAATCACCACATTAAATATTGGCGGCATGGCCTGGCGACCAGGTAAAAAACAATTAACCAAAGCCGTTTCTTTAGATAACGACGATATTCATGCGTTTCGTGAGTTAGATAAACTGGGTGTCACGCTGGATTTACGCGTCGTCGCATCCGATCCATCTATTAATATTCTCGAAAAAATAGAAGAACAATCGTTCGCTGAATAAATAAAAATGCCTGTGTACTTATGCTTTAACAGGCAGGGATGATCACATTCACAAGGTGACATATTATGGAAATAAGTACCCTACAAATTATCGCCATATTCCTATTTTCCTGTATTGCCGGAATGGGTAGCGTGCTGGATGAGTTCCAGACCCACCGTCCGCTAATTGCTTGTACCGTTATCGGCCTGATCCTCGGTGATTTAAAAACCGGGATTATGCTCGGCGGCACGCTGGAGTTAATCGCTCTTGGCTGGATGAACGTCGGCGCAGCCCAGTCTCCCGATTCGGCGCTCGCCAGTATTATCTCCGCCATTCTGGTTATCGTCGGTCAGCAAAGCATTGCTACCGGTATCGCCATCGCCCTGCCGGTGGCGGCGGCAGGCCAGGTACTGACGGTATTCGCCCGTACTATCACCGTGGTGTTCCAGCACGCGGCGGATAAAGCCGCCGAAGACGCCCGCTTTCGTACCATCGACATGCTGCACGTTTCCGCTCTCGGTGTACAGGCGCTGCGCGTTGCCATTCCTGCATTAATCGTCTCGCTGTTTGTCAGCGCCGATATGGTCAGCAATATGCTCAACGCCATTCCGGAATTCGTCACCCGCGGATTGCAGATTGCCGGTGGCTTTATCGTGGTGGTCGGCTACGCCATGGTGCTGCGCATGATGGGGGTGAAATACCTGATGCCCTTCTTCTTCCTCGGGTTTATCGCTGGGGGTTATCTCGATTTGAGCCTGCTGGCTTTCGGTGGGGTTGGCGTGATTATCGCGCTGGTCTACATCCAGTTGAACCCACAGTGGCGTAAAGCCGAACCGCAGGCGCAACCCGCCTCTTCTCAAGCTATCGATCAGCTTGATGACTAATGGAGCCAGCCATGGAACAGAAAAAACTGACCAAATCCGACCTGTTTAGCATGTTCGTTCGCTCCAACCTGCAACAGGCGTCATTCAACTTTGAACGCATTCATGGGCTGGGCTTTTGCTACGACATGATCTCTGCCATCAAGCGCCTGTATCCGCTGAAAGAAGACCAGGTTGCAGCACTCAAACGGCACCTGGTGTTCTTCAATACCACACCTGCCGTTTGCGGCCCGGTGATTGGCGTGACAGCCGCGATGGAAGAAGCTCGCGCCAACGGTGCGGAAATTGACGACGGTGCCATCAACGGTATCAAAGTTGGGCTGATGGGTCCGCTGGCCGGCGTCGGCGATCCGCTGGTATGGGGAACGCTGCGCCCGATTACCGCCGCGCTCGGCGCATCGCTGGCGCTGTCCGGCAACATTCTCGGCCCACTATTGTTCTTCTTTATTTTCAATGCAGTACGTCTGGCAATGAAGTGGTACGGCTTACAGCTTGGCTTTCGTAAAGGGGTCAACATCGTCAGCGACATGGGCGGCAACCTGCTACAGAAACTGACCGAAGGCGCATCGATTCTCGGCCTGTTTGTGATGGGAGTATTGGTCACCAAATGGACCAGCATCAACGTGCCGCTGGTGGTATCGCAAACGCCTGGCGCAGACGGCACCACCGTCACCATGACCGTGCAGAACATTCTCGACCAACTCTGCCCCGGCCTGCTGGCGTTGGGTCTGACGCTGCTGATGGTGCGTCTGCTCAACAAGAAAATTAATCCGGTATGGCTAATATTCGCCCTGTTTGCGCTGGGAATTATCGGTAACGCACTGGGCTTCCTGTCCTGATTTTTTCGCTCCGGCAATGCCGGGGCAACTTCAACAAATAGTCCTCGAAAGAGGAAGAGGTGGTAACAATGCAAACAACAACAGCTTTACGTCTTTATGGTAAACGCGATCTGCGCCTGGAAACTTTCGACCTTCCTGAAATGCGGGATGACGAAATTCTGGCCTCAGTCGTAACCGACAGCCTGTGCCTTTCTTCCTGGAAAGAGGCTAACCAGGGCGAGAACCACAAAAAGGTGCCGGACGATGTGGCCACCAACCCGATCATCATCGGTCATGAGTTTTGCGGCGACATTATTGCCGTAGGCAAAAAATGGCAGCATAAGTTTCAGCCCGGCCAGCGCTATGTCATTCAGGCTAACCTGCAACTGCCGGATCGCCCGGACTGTCCCGGCTACTCCTTCCCGTGGGTGGGCGGTGAAGCCACGCACGTCATCATTCCTGATGAAGTCATGGAGCAGGACTGCCTGTTGGCCTACGAAGGTGAAACCTATTTTGAAGGTTCGCTGGTTGAGCCGCTATCCTGCGTGATTGGCGCATTCAACGCCAACTATCACCTGCAGGAAGGCTCTTATAACCATAAGATGGGCATTCGTCCGCAGGGACATACACTGATACTCGGCGGCACCGGTCCGATGGGACTACTGGCGATCGACTATGCACTGCATGGCCCGGTTAACCCGGCGCTGCTGGTGGTAACCGATACCAATAACGACAAGTTGAGCTACGCCCGCAAGCACTATCCATCAGAACCACAAACGTTGATCCATTATCTCCACGCCCAGGATGCGAGTTATGACACCTTGATGGCGCTGAGCGGCGGGCACGGGTTTGATGACATCTTTGTGTTTGTGCCCAACGAACAGCTGGTTACGCTGGCCTCTTCCCTGCTGGCTGCCGATGGTTGCATGAACTTCTTTGCTGGTCCGCAGGATAAGCAGTTTAGCGCGCCGATTAACTTCTACGACGTACACTACGCCTTCACCCATTATGTTGGGACGTCTGGCGGCAATACCGACGACATGCGCGCGGCGGTTAAACTTATCGAAGAGAAGAAAGTTCAGGCGGCAAAAGTGGTGACGCACATTCTGGGGCTGAATGCGGCAGGTGAAACCACGCTGGAACTGCCAACAGTCGGCGGCGGGAAAAAACTGGTTTACACCGGCAAAGCCTTACCATTAACCGCGCTCACCCAGATTGATGATCCAGCCTTGCGCGATATCCTGGAGCGTCATCAGGGGGTCTGGTCGCAGGAAGCCGAACAGTACATATTGTCTCACGCCGAGGAAATTTAACATGATTAACCGCGACACCCAGTTGTGCATGTCGCTTGCCGGTCGCCCCGGCAACTTTGGCACTCGCTTTCACAACTATCTGTATGAAAAATTAGGGTTAAATTTTATCTACAAAGCCTTTACCACGCAGGATATTGAGGCCGCAGTGAAAGGCGTTCGCGCGCTGGGTATCCGCGGTTGCGCGGTATCAATGCCGTTTAAAGAGAGCTGCATGCCGTTTCTGGATGCCATCGATCCTTCCGCAAGCGTCATTGATTCCGTCAACACCATCGTCAATGACAACGGTACGCTGACAGGATTTAACACCGACTATATTGCGGTAAAAAGTCTGATTGCCAGCCACCAGCTCGATAGCAGTGCACGCGTGATGATTCGCGGCAGCGGCGGCATGGGCAAAGCCGTCATCGCCGCGTTTCGCGATGCCGGTTTTCGCAATGTGATTATTGCCGCACGTAATCGCGAGAGCGGCCCGACGCTGGCAAAACAGTACGGTTTCCAGTGGCAGCCGCAGCCGGATGGAATTGCCTGCGATATTCTGGTCAACGTGACGCCCGTCGGCATGGCGGGTGGTAAAGAAAGCCATGAGCTGGCCTACAGCGAAGCGATGGTCGCTGCCGCCAGCGTAGTGTTTGACGTCGTCGCCCTGCCGCCAGAAACACCGGTGATTAAGCTGGCACAGCAGTTGGGTAAAAAGACCATCAGCGGTGCAGAGGTGATTGCCTTACAGGCTGTAGAGCAATTCGCCATGTACACCGGCATGCGCCCGGATGACGCGCTGATTGCCGAAGCCGCAGAATTTGCGCGGGCGGGGTAACGAAGCAGGAACAGAGCGCCAGGGA
This sequence comes from Citrobacter freundii ATCC 8090 = MTCC 1658 = NBRC 12681, assembly GCF_011064845.1. Classification (NCBI taxonomy): domain Bacteria; kingdom Pseudomonadati; phylum Pseudomonadota; class Gammaproteobacteria; order Enterobacterales; family Enterobacteriaceae; genus Citrobacter; species Citrobacter freundii. The sequence continues at coordinate 4,638,388 of NZ_CP049015.1, forward strand.
TGGGCGCTCTAATAGCCATTAATCAGAAAATCAATCGCATCTCGAAGTTCTGCCCTGTTTGCGGTCAGATCTCCCACAAAGTTACCCACATTCTTCACAGGTATGCCTGTCATCATGTACGTCATCACCACATAGGCTTGCCCACCAATGCTAACAACCGGGCAAATTTTAGCTGGAGGTACTTCGTTGGGAAACTGGCTTAGCGCTATAACGGGTGCGACCAGTACATGCTGCAAAACAGCGGCCACCGGATGCTGTAAGCTAATTAAAAACGGATAAACGCTTTTTCCACTGCCTGTATTCTCATAAGCGCAATACTGCTCCATCAGAATGTCCTTTGAAAATCACTGAACGAACCGTTTTCTTCCACCCATTGATTTAATGCTTCTATCGATTTTTTATTATCCCGCAACCATTCTTCGCGTTTGTTCTCGCGAAATTTTTCGATCAGGGCTTCGGTTAAAACCGCTGACAGATTGATTTTAAGCTTGCGCGCCTCTTCCAGTATCTCTGGAGCCAGAGAGACATTGACTGATTTTTTTACCTTAGACACAGTGCGCATGATAACCCCCATAGTAGTGCGCATGACATGCCTAAGATTAGCGTAATAAGCGAGCATTTCCTATTCCCCGACCAGCAAATCATCATGTCACACTAAGGTGGTTGCACAGGCCTGTCACGCCCCGAAGAAGATGTCTGCGAGGCGCTTTCCAGATTAGTTTAGGGAGTCGCTGACAAACAGCTGCTGGTCAGCTTTCGCTTCCAACTGCGCCAGCGCGGGAATCAACTGGCTGATATTTACCAGACTGTGTCCTAACTGGCATATGCTCTCATAGGCAAAATGTTCCTGACCTTCACCCGCCATGGTCAGCAGGCTTTCGCCCATAAAATTCAGCGTCTGGTACAACCCTGCCAGCGCCTCTTCACAGCCAAACGATAGCGCCAGATTTTCTTCGGTGGTGAGATGGCGACAATCAAGATGGCGGAACGCCTCGGCGAGTGGAAAATAAAGCAGGTCAGCTTGCGGTATGAGAGAAGAAGACGCAAAACAGGCGTTAGTGGTACTATTAGCATCAGCCATAGCATTACCTCGTATAATGTTGTGGTAAGACGCCCTGATCGTGTTCCCGCACTTTCGGGGCGTTGTCATTTTTGGTGTGTGAGAGTAATGTGTCATCACACATACTCACACTACTCTTGTGTAATTAAGGTGTCAACACACATGAACGAAAGAAGAGGCAATCCCCCGTTTCAATTCCGTCTGGATCCGGAACTGCGCAAAGCGATGGAAGAAGCACAACGGCAGGATGGCGATGAATCGTTGGCAGCCTGGATTAAACGTGTGATCAGAAAAGAACTGAAGCAGAAAGGGATTGAAGTCTAGCGATCGGCATTATGTATCGTTTTCTGGAGGTCTGCTTAGAGCACAAAGCAGCCCCTTTACCCTGTTACCGTTTCTCGTATAAACCGCAGCATCCTGGAAAATTACGCATTACTGCGAGGCGCTTTCCTGTTTACGCCCACCAGCATTTCCTCTTACATCCCAGTTTTTTATTCTCTACTTTCAACTTGTCAATTCACAATGTAGTTTATAAAATACATGGAACGTAATCATGGAAATTCTTCAGACCACGGTTTTCCAACGCTGGGAACAGAATCTACGGGATCACAGGGCCAAAACGCTCATTGCCGCACGACTTTTTCGACTGCCGAATGGTTTAGCTGGCGATGTTAAACCTATTGGAGAATGCTCGCCCGTTCACTGGACTATCAGGAGACCTTCCGCCATGAATAAACTTACTCACTACGATCCTGCCACTGCGCTGGTTGATGATGAAGAAATTGCTGTATTTATGGCGGATGCCCTCGAAACAGGCGATGCAACGTACATTGCAAAAGCGTTGGGCGTGGTGGCACGCGCTAAGGGAATGGCGAGCATCGCGGCAGAAACGGGATTATCCCGCGAACAACTCTACCGCTCGTTTAGTGAGAAAGGAAACCCGACGCTGAAAACCACGCTGGCGGTGATGAAGGCGCTCGGTATTGGATTGACACTTAGAAAATAGTCCCAGCCCTTCCAACATCGTGAGCCATATCAGTAAGGCGTCAGGCTGATAGTGGTAGCATTAGCGCGGTTTGTAATTTTCTGATTACATGGAGAAATGATGGAACTGCTTTTATTGAGTAACTCGACGCTGCCGGGCAAAGGCTGGATGGAACATGCGCTGCCGCTGATCGCAGAGCAACTGAATGGTCGCCGTACGGCGGTGTTTATTCCGTTCGCCGGCGTGACGCAAACCTGGGATGAGTACACGGCGAAAACGGCAGCCATCTTTGCGCCAATGGGCGTCAACGTTACGGGTATTCATACCGTTGCCGATCCGATTGCAGCCATTGAAAACGCCGAGCTGGTGATTGTCGGCGGCGGGAATACCTTCCAGTTGCTGAAAGAGAGTCGTGAGCGCGGGTTGCTGGCGCCGATCGTGGATGTCGTCAAACGCGGTGCGCTGTACATCGGCTGGAGCGCGGGTTCCAACCTTGCCTGCCAGACCATCCGCACCACCAACGACATGCCGATTGTCGATCCCAAAGGTTTTGATGCGCTGGGTCTGTTCCCGCTGCAGATTAACCCACATTTCACCAACGCGCTGCCGGAAGGCCACAAAGGCGAAACGCGTGAACAGCGTATCCGCGAACTGCTGGTTGTGGCACCGGAGCTGACGGTGATTGGCTTGCCGGAAGGTAACTGGATCAAGGTGAGTAACGGTAAGTCCGTGCTCGGCGGCCCGAACACCACGTATATCTTTAAAGCGGGTGAAGAGGCGGTTGCTGTTGAAGCAGGCCACTGCTTTTAGTTGATTTGTTGTCTGATGCCGGATGGCGGCATAAATGCCTTATCCGGCCTACCGCTTCAGCTCACTCAATAATCATCCCGCTCATCGTCTTCATCCGGTTGTTCCAGCACGCTGTAGGCCACGGAGCAAAACAGCGAGTTCAGACGCTGCATATCGCCCAACAGCGCCAGGTGTAGGGAACTGGTCTCGATGCTTTGCACGTTCTGCTGATGCAGACGGTCGACGTGCGCATGCGAATAACGACGGTTGAGAATACGAAAACGGTGCTTGCTGCGGCGTAGACGACGGGCACTGGTCACATCGCCTGAGAAGAACACCGACATCGCCAGCTGCAGATTGCTGAGCAGCTGATCGTAAAGTGCATCCAGCTCTTTCAGCCCTTCTACCGAGAATGCCCGACGGGCGGCCAGCGACTTATCGGCAATCTCGCTGCCCATACGTTCAACGATATCGGAAGCCTGTTCGAGGTTGAGCGACATTTCGATAATCTCCGCCCAACGGCGTGATTCCTCTTCCGCCAGTTCATCCTTTGGCATCCGCGCCAGATAGAGCTTAATCGCCGTATACAGCACGTTGATGTCATCCGCCATCCTGCGCAACTCTTTCTCTTCGCGCGGCTCGCCGTGCATCACCTTCTTCAACCCGTCCATCATCTGCTCCATCGCATCGCCAATACGCAGCGCTTCGCGGGCGGCATTAGCCAGAGCGAGCGTCGGCGTATCCAGCGCACTGACGTCCAGATGTTTGGGCTTCAGATGCGCATCCAGCTCCGGCTCATCGCGGATGATGCGTTTACAAAAACGCGCCATCGGTTCGGCGAACGGCACCATCGCCACGCAGCGCACCAGGTTGTAGAAGACGTGGAAGTAGATAACCAGTTCAGATTTCGGCAGCGGCAGTTCATCCATCAGATTGGCCAGCGGATGAACAAACGGCAGGATAATCAGGCTGCCCACCAGCTTAAACAGCAGGCTACCGAGCGCCACACGACGAGCGGCGGCATTCGCAGCACTGTTGTTGAGCATCGCCAACAGACCAGAGCCGAGGTTGGCGCCAATCACCAGACACAACGCTACCGGGAACGAGATAATGCCCGCCGCGGTCAGCGTTGCCGTCAACAGTACCGCCGCCAGGCTGGAGTAACTGATAATCGCAAACATGGCGCCAATCAGCGCATCGAGCATGATATCGCCGGTGAGCGAGGCGAAAATAACCTGTACGCCATTAGCCTGAGTGATCGGCGTTACTGCCTGCACAATCAGCTCCAGCGCCAATAAAATCAACCCCAGACCAATACCAACCCGCCCCAGTTGCCCCACGCGGGACTGCTTACGGCCGAGAAAGAAGATCACGCCGATAAAAATCAGCAGTGGCGACAGCCAGGAGAGATCGAAGGTCAGGATACGCGCCATCAGCGCGGTCCCCACGTCGGCACCAAGCACAATCACCAGCGCAGGGGTGAGCGCCACGAGATCTTGTGCAACAAACGAGGTCACCAGCATGGTGGTGGCGTTGCTACTTTGCACCAGCGCCGTCACGCCGATACCTGCACAAAAGGCGAGCGGCTTCTTTTCAACGCTACGGCTGAGCACGGTACGCAAGCGGGCGCCGAAGACGCGCATCACGCCGGTACGCACAATATGCGTACCCCAAACCAGCATCGCGACGGCAGAAAGCAGGTGTAACAGAGTTAACACGGAATCAGGTACTCCTTATCGTTATATGTTCCTGGGCTCGGCGCAGATAGCGTGCCTGATAAGGCGTTTACGCCGCCATCCGGCAAACAGCGCTCGCGAACCTTCTTTCAGTATAAGGGTTTAAACGTAATAAAGAGACAGGGCACTCATTGAGCGCCCTGTTTGTTGTAAAGAAAGATGACAGTTTGTGAATCAGTCGGCGTCGTAGCCGAGGTTCGGCGCTAACCAGCGCTCCACTTCTGCCACGCTCATCCCTTTACGGAAGGCATAATCTTCAACCTGATCGCGCTGGATTTGCGCCACAGCGTAGTACTTGCTGTCCGGATGACTGAAATACCAGCCGGAAACCGACGCACCTGGCCACATGGCGAAGGATTCGGTGAGCTTCATCCCGGTATGCGCCTCCACGTCCAGCAGTTCCCAAATGGTGGCTTTTTCGGTGTGTTCCGGACACGCCGGATAGCCCGGTGCCGGGCGAATCCCCTGGTAGTTTTCGCGGATCAGCTCCTCGTTACTGAGATTCTCATTCGCCGCATAGCCCCAGTAGACTTTACGTACGCGCTCATGCAGATATTCTGCGAACGCTTCCGCCAGACGGTCAGCGATCGCTTTCACCATGATCTTGTTGTAGTCGTCATGCTGGGCTTCGAAGGCGTCCGCCAGCGCATCTTCTTCCAGACCACCAGTGACCGCAAAAGCACCGATGTAGTCCGCTTTACCGCTCAGTTTCGGCGCAACAAAATCAGACAAGCAGTAGTTGGCGAAACCGACTTTTTCCGTCTGCTGGCGCAGGTGATGACTCACGTTGATGACGTGCGTACGCGTCTCGTCACGGTAAATCTCGATGTCGTCACCCACGCGGTTGGCCGGGAATAAACCCACCACGCCACGCGGATTCAGCGTCTTCTCAGCGCTGAGTTTATCCAGCATGTCGTTGGCATCTTTGAACAGGCGCTTCGCCTCTTCGCCCACTACTTCATCTTCGAGGATGCGAGGATATTTCCCGGCCAACGACCAGGTCATAAAGAACGGCGTCCAGTCGATGTAGTTGCGCAGGGTTTCGATACTGGCTTCCACTTCCTGTACACCCAGACGGTGCGCCACCGGCGGGGTGTAGTTTTCCCAGTCAAAGGCCAGATCGTTGTCGCGGGCAGCCTGTAACGTTACGGGCGGAGTACGCGGTTTCTTACGCGCATGCTGGATACGCACGGTTTCATACTCTTTACGCGTACGGGCGACAAAGTCATCACGTTGGGTGTCAGAGAGCAGCGCAGCGACGACGCCAACGGTACGCGAGGCGTTCTGCACGTACACCGTCGGGCCGCTGTAGTTCTGCTCAATTTTCACCGCGGTGTGCGCTTTCGAGGTGGTCGCGCCGCCAATCAGCAGCGGAATAGTGAAGCCCTGACGCTCCATCTCTTTCGCCACGTTGACCATTTCGTCCAGCGATGGGGTAATCAGCCCGGAAAGGCCAATCAGATCGGCATTCACTTCACGCGCCGTTCTGAGGATTTTCTCCGCGGGCACCATCACGCCAAGATCGACGATTTCGTAGTTGTTACATTGCAGTACCACGCCGACGATATTTTTACCGATATCGTGCACATCGCCCTTCACGGTTGCGATGACCATTTTGCCGTTGCTGGAACCTTTCTCTTTGCTGGCCTCAATGTACGGTTCAAGGTAGGCCACCGCCTGCTTCATCACGCGAGCGGATTTCACCACCTGCGGCAGGAACATTTTGCCCTCACCGAACAGGTCGCCAACCACGTTCATGCCGTCCATCAGAGGCCCTTCAATAACCTCGATCGGGCGCGCGGCCTGCTGGCGAGCTTCTTCGGTATCCAGCTCAATAAACTCGGTTATGCCTTTCACCAGCGAGTATTCGAGGCGCTTCTTCACGTCCCAACTGCGCCACTCCGCCATCTGGGCATTCGCCGTGTCATCGGTTTTACTGCCGCGATACTTCTCAGCAAGCTCCAGCAGTCGTTCGGTGCCATCGTCACGACAGTTGAGGATCACGTCCTCAACCGCATCGCGCAGCTCGGTGGGCAGGTCGTCGTAAATTGCCAGTTGTCCGGCGTTGACGATCCCCATGTCCATGCCGTTGCGAATGGCGTAGTAGAGGAATACCGCGTGAATGGCTTCACGTACTGGGTCGTTGCCACGGAACGAGAATGAAACGTTAGAAACGCCGCCGGAGATCAGCGCATGCGGCAGTTCGCGTTTGATATCTTCACAGGCCCCGATAAAGTCCTGCGCGTAGTTGTTGTGTTCATCAATCCCGGTCGCCACCGCAAAGATGTTCGGGTCAAAGATAATATCTTCCGGCGGAAAGCCCACCTCTTCGGTAAGAATCTTGTACGCCCGACGGCAGATCTCAATTTTGCGCGCGCGAGTGTCGGCCTGGCCCTGCTCGTCAAAGGCCATCACCACCACTGCAGCACCGTAGCGACGCAGCAGCTTCGCGTGATGGATAAAGGTCTCAACCCCCTCTTTCATCGAGATGGAGTTAACGATGCCTTTACCCTGAATGCACTTCAGCCCTTTTTCGATTACTTCCCATTTCGAGGAGTCGATCATAATCGGCACGCGGGCGATATCCGGTTCACCGGCAATCAGGTTGAGGAAACGAACCATCGCCGCTTCGGCGTCGAGCATCCCCTCATCCATGTTGATATCGATGATCTGCGCGCCGCTTTCCACCTGCTGACGGGCGACATCCAGCGCTTCGCTGTATTTCTCTTCTTTGATCAGGCGTTTAAACTTCGCCGAACCGGTAACGTTGGTACGCTCGCCGACATTCACAAACAGGCTGTCGTCGCCGATGTTCAGCGGTTCGAGGCCAGACAGACGGCAGGCAACCGGGATTTCCGGCAAGCGGCGTGGCGGCAGTCCGTCCACTGCGCGACTCATGGCGGCGATGTGTTCCGGCGTGGTGCCGCAGCAGCCGCCAACAATATTCAGGAAGCCCGCCTCGGCCCATTCGCGGATTTGCGCCGCCATGGTGTCGGCATCGAGATCGTACTCACCAAAGGCGTTCGGCAGCCCGGCGTTCGGGTGCGCGGTAACGTAGCATTCGGCAATACGCGACAGTTCCTGCACGTACTGGCGCAGTTCGTCCGGGCCTAAGGCACAGTTCAGACCAAAAGTCAGCGCATCGGCGTGGCGCAGGGAGTTGTAGAATGCTTCGGTGGTCTGGCCGGAGAGCGTACGCCCGGAAGCGTCGGTGATGGTGCCGGAGAGCATAATCGGCAGCTCAACGCCCAGCGCTTCGAATTCAGTTTTAACCGCGAAAATAGCGGCTTTGGCGTTGAGGGTATCGAAAACGGTTTCAATCAGGATCAGGTCACTGCCGCCTTCCACCAGCGCTTTGGTGGATTCGCGGTAGGCGGCCACCAGCTGATCAAAGGTAATATTGCGGTAAGCCGGGTCGTTGACGTCGGGCGAGATAGACGCCGTACGGTTGGTTGGGCCAAGCACGCCCGCGACGTAGCGCGGTTTGTTCGGCGTGCGTGCCGTCCATTCATCTGCCGCCGCGCGCGCCAGTTTGGCTGCCGCAAAGTTGATTTCCGCCGACAGGGATTCCATCTGGTAATCCGCCATGGCGATAGTCGTGGAGTTAAAGGTGTTGGTTTCGATTATGTCCGCGCCCGCCTCGAAGTAGGCGTTGTGAATCGCGGCGATCACCTCCGGTTTGCTGAGCACCAACAGGTCGTTGTTGCCTTTCAGATCGCACGGCCATTCGGCAAAGCGTTCGCCGCGGAAATCCTCTTCGCTCAGACGATATCCCTGGATCATGGTGCCCATACCGCCGTCCAGCACCAGAATACGTTCATTTAACTGCTGACGTAATTGTTCTACTTTGCTGCTCACACTCGCTCCCGACAACGCTCAACCAGACCGAAAAAAACTCAACAGGCCATACTGGCACAAACCTGAGAGGCGGAAAAGAGAACAACGGCCAACATGAGACATGTTCAGCTTCACTCATCCGATCAGTACAGGAATTCTTGCATTATAATTGAATAAAACGAAAATGATTTCCACGATACAGAAAAGGAGTCTGCCATGGTTGCCCCCGTTCCCGCGAAACGCGGTAGAAAACCCGCCGCTACTACTACGCCCGCAACCGGGCAGGTTCAGTCCCTGACGCGCGGCCTGAAGCTACTGGAGTGGATTGCGGAATCCAACGGCAGCGTGGCGCTGACCGAGCTGGCGCAGCAGGCCGGCCTGCCAAACTCCACGACTCACCGATTATTGACCACCATGCAGCAGCAGGGATTTGTTCGTCAGGTTGGTGAATTAGGGCACTGGGCCGTGGGTGCACATGCGTTTATCGTCGGCAGCAGCTTTTTGCAAAGCCGTAATCTGCTGGCGATTGTGCACCCAATCCTGCGCAAGCTGATGGAAGACTCCGGTGAGACGGTCAACCTCGCCGTGCTGGATCAAAGCGATCATCAGGCCATTATTATCGACCAGGTGCAGTGCACCCAACTGATGCGCATGTCCGCGCCTATCGGCGGCAAACTGCCGATGCATGCTTCCGGCGCGGGTAAGGCGTTTTTATCCCAACTGAGCGAAGAACAGGTGACAGGGCTGCTGCACCGCAAAGGACTACACGCTTATACCCACGCCACGCTGGTGTCGCCAGTGCATCTGAAAGAGGATTTGGCTCAGACGCGCAAGCGCGGCTATTCCTTTGATGATGAGGAACATGCGCTGGGTCTGCGCTGCGTGGCGTCGTGCATTTATGACGAGCACCGCGAGCCGTTCGCCGCGATTTCCATCTCCGGACCCATTTCGCGCATTACCGACGATCGCGTGACCGAGTTCGGCGCCATGGCGATCAAAGCGGCGAAAGAAGTGACGCTGGCGTACGGCGGATTTCGCTAAGATGGGGTTGCCGGGTGGCGGTTACGCCTTACCCGGCCTACGGTCGGTTTCATAACGCACGCTGAAACGCTGTTTGC